>CAYWZW010000003.1:0-172851 GCA_964462945.1 uncultured Pirellulales bacterium | reverse complement strand
TGTTAAGAAATGTCAAAAAATGCTCTTTCAAACATAGAGAACATCTACGTATTTTTATCCTTTCAGTGCTCTGCTCGAAATGGTTCGGGATTCTGTCAAAAGATGTGTTTGATGTTCTTATAGGACTAACGCTGGCTCGCTCGGTGAGAAACCTCAATTGTGTGCAGAAACAGCCATTCCGCCGCATCCGCCGGAATTAAGGCCGAAGCTGTTTGCAATAGTTGCCAGCATAGGCTATACTTTAGAATGGGGGTGAGGCATCCATGAAACACGTCGGCCTGCGGGCTTCCAATCCAAGGTTTTGGACGTCCGCCTTTTATCCTGCTTGTGGGCAGGCCCGCTTGGGGAGATAACAGGAGAATTCGCATAAGACAGCACCTCGTAGTCGTCTTAGATATGCTCTGAGGTGCAACAGACCGGCGGCCTTCGAGATATCTGCTGATTACCTTCGGCAGATACCCCTAATTTTGACAGGTATATGTCTTGGGCATTATGCGGTCGCGGTTGCCGAGTCCTAAAAGGCGAATGGCCAGGCGGGCCAGCGTAACTTGTCTTTTCGTCCTGAACAGGTGAGCAGCCTTGTGGCAGTGTGACGCACTATTAGGCAGGGTTCGGCGTCGGGGGGGGGGCGAAAGAGTGGAGTACAAGGTTTGGGTACATGTCGAAGAGGTGGATGAGTCGGTGAGGGACTACAGGGACGCGACGGAGCCGACCTGTGCAGGCGTGTTTGACACGCTTGCCGAGGCTGAAGCTTTCATCGAGCGCATTGCGGGCGGAGTCTCGCCGGAGCTGCCAAATCAGCTCGTGCGAGCATGTAAAAAGGCCGAGGATACGTTTCGCACGCTTGGTGAGAGCCAGGGTTTCGGACTCATGGGGCCCAAATGCTGGGCAGTCATTGAAGAGTTGCGACGGGCAATTGCCGATCTTGACGGGTCCTAACTTGACGGCAGTTTCATCGGCGCAATGACGGCCTTTGCCACCGGCCCCAGGGCGAAAGGCTCCGCGTCCCACCTTATCCGGCAGGCCCCCGGCCGTGAGATTTCAAGGCGGCGCTCCTCTATCAGTAATCCTTGAATCTTCTCATCCACCCGGGCCAATCGCTGGGCTGAGCGCCGCCGGCTTTGGTCCACACGCCACTTGTGTCAAAGCTCCTGTGCCACTTGAACGTCCACAGCTCCTTAAGGCCGATCTTTCTGACGGAGAAATCCAGGAAGACGCCGTTTATGAATCCATCGTGCCGGTTGAGACAGAATCGCTTTATTTGCAGGGCGCTCATCCCGTAAGTTGATATATCACCATCGTATTGCGGAGGTACGTCGAAAGCGTACGGCTTACCTTCGACGAACGCGCAGTCCAGCAGCAGCGGGATACGGGCTGCATTGCCAACGTAGGCGTTCCTCCAGTTGTCTTTGGTGGCTTCCCGGCCGTGGATAAATTCCACGTTCGGGGCCGGGCTGCAAAGCCAGTTGTTCATTCCGTAGCTGCCGCGCTGGCTGCCGGTCTGCCGCACCGGGCCCCAGGCTGCAAAGGGGTCGCGGGCGCCCTCTTCTCTGAATTTTGTGGCCATCGGGCAGAGACGCACCTTTTCCTGGTTGTTGTAGAACGGCCGCAGCGGCTCCGTCCAGCAGTACTGCTCCCATCCGTCTTTTGAAAAATCGCCGCTCCAGAAGAAGCCGTCATTTTGACCGGCGTACATTTCAAAGATAATGGCCCACTGGTGCAGGCTCGACTGGCAGGCCACCGCCTTTGCCTGTTTCCTGACCCGCTGCAGCGCCGGCATCAAGATCGCCATCAATAAGGCGATGATGGCAATGACCACCAGAAGCTCAATCAGCGTGAAACCTTTTCGTGTGCGCATGACGCCTCGTCTTTTTGGTGCATTTGCTTTCAGTAGTCTTTGAAGTTTCTCATCCATTCGGGCCAGTCGGACGGCTCGACGCCGCCAGCCTTGGTCCAGGGGCCATTTGGGTCGTAGTATCGGTGCCACCGCAGGGCCCACAACTGCTTGAGTCCGGCCTTTCTGACGGACCAGTCCATAAAAAGGCTGTTGATAGACGCGTCGTGCCGGTCAATGCAGAAATACTGCATCGCGCTGTACTGCATATCCGCACCTAACGGGATCCGGGGTGGATAATTCTCATCCGGCGGAGGTGGATCCAGGTAGTGCGGGCGCGATCCTCTCCAGACGCAATCGAGGAAGACCGGCACGTTGCTTGAATCCTTGACGTCGCTGGTTCGCCACAGCGAGTCCATATCGATCGGCCCCACGGGGTGGTCCATCACCCAGTCGTTCAGGCCGTAGCTGCAGAACAGAGTAGGCTCAAACAACCACCACGCGTGATATTTGGTGCCGCCGCCGATGTATTTCAACGCCCAAAAACGCTTTTTGGTGACGGTGTCCAACGCGGGATCTGCCGGCAGCGGCTCGGGCTGCTCGACGTAGGGCTTCTTCGCCATCGGGCACAAGAAAAGCGAATCTTCGCAGTCGCCGTAGTAAGACCGCATCGGCTCGATCCAGGTGTCGCCGCCCACCAGCGTGAAGAATTTGCCGTCGTTGCTGCCCGTGTACATCGAAAACATCAGACCCCACTGGTGCAAATTCGCCTGGCACGCGACGGCTTTGGCCTGTCTTCTGATTCGGTGAAGCGTCGGCAGCAATATGGCCATCAACAGCGCGATGACGGCGATGACAATCAGAAGCTCCATGAGCACAAAGCTGGTGAAAAGTCCTCCGCCTGCCTGAGCGGGGCTGCCAATGCCTGACGTGGTACAGCCTTTTGCTTTCCGCATAAGGGCCCCTTGTGTCTTTCAACGAAGCTTCTTGCGAGAACCTTCGTTTATCTTTCACATCTGATGCGTGCCGGCGTCGAGCTTATCTGTCATAATTATAGCCGACTTTCTCGTCCTCATGCAACCCTTAAGCGGCAAATTGCCTGCCTTGACGGCGAACAGTCGGCGGCTTATAGTGTAGGACCTTTAGCGGACAACCTGTGACGCTGGCAATATCGGAGCTTGTTGGAATGGTCAAGAAGAGGCAATGCGATAAATGCACCGGGCTGTGCTGCAAGTACTTTGCGCTGCCCATCGAGACGCCGAAAGAGAAGGGCGACTACGACGACATAAAATGGTACCTGTGCCATGAGGGCATCACGGTCTTCGTCGAGGACGGCGACTGGTACCTGAACATAAACAACAGGTGCAGGCACCTTTCAAGAAGGGATTATCGCTGCCGGATCTACGATAAGAGGCCCGGGATTTGCAGAAAATACCGTCACGCGGACTGCGATTTCGTGCAGGGGCAGTACGACTATGAGCTGCACTTCACCAGCGACCAAGACATGGAAGAGTATATCAAGATCAAGTTCGACAACAACGTGACCGAGAAACGAAAGACAAGAAAAAAGAGAAGGAAAAAATGAAGATACCGCCGGTCAAAGGAACCAGGGATTTCTATCCGGAGGACATGGCCGTCCACAATTATATCGTGGACGGATGGAAGAGAGTCTCGCTGCGGAACGGCTTCGAAGAATACGATGGGCCGATTTTCGAGTATTTGAAGATGTTCCAGATCAAGAGCGGCGATGAAATCGTCGAGCAGCTCTTTTCACTCAAGGATAGAGGCGGCAGAGACCTGGCGTTGCGGCCGGAGATGACCCCGACGCTGGCGCGGATGGTCAACCAGCGAATCAATTCGCTGCCCCGGCCGATCAAGTGGTTCTCCGTCCCGAGATTGTTCCGCGCCGAGCGCCCCCAAAAGGGCAGACTCCGCGAATTCTTCCAGTGGAACATCGACATCATCGGCGTCGATGATGTCCTAGCCGACGCCGAAGTCATATTTACCACCGTGGATTACCTTCGAGAAGCGGGTTTGAAATCCGATGAGATCAAAGTCAAGATATCCAGCAGAAAACTGCTAAGCGCGGTCCTAAGGGAGATGGGCATTATAGAGTCAGCTTTCGATTCTTTATATCCTGTTCTTGATAAGAAGGCTAAGGTACCTCCACAGACGTTTACAGAATTGCTCAATGAGCAGATTCTAAACAAGGGTATTCTCAAAAAAATTCCAGAACAATTGTATGATAAGCAAGCTTCAGAGAAAGAAGCTGTGAGAAAAATCGAATCGTTCATGGAAGTGGATTCAGAGTCTCAAATACGTGACATAATCGATGTAAAAAGCAGTGACGAAGTTGTTCGGGCAATCCAGGAAATAAAAGAACTGAATCGCCTGCTCGGCCAGATGGGGATCAGCGAATACTGTCAATTCGATCCGAGCATCGTCCGCGGCCTGGCTTATTATACGGGAATCGTGTTCGAGGTGCACGATGTTGTCGGAGACCTTCGGGCTATCTGCGGCGGTGGCAGGTACGATAACTTGTTAGCCGATTTCGGCGGCCCCGCAATTTCGGCAACCGGCATGGGAATGGGCGACTGCGTGTTAGAAATACTCCTCAAGGAGAAAGGGCTGCTGGAAAAGCAGGTTCCGAAGACTCAACTGGACTATTTCGTTGCTTCCGTCGGATTTGGTGCTCCTGCAAAGGAAGTATACCGGATCATAGCAGAGCTAAGGTCGAAGGGAAAATCGGCCAATTTCAGCTACAAGATGGGAGGTCTTTCCAGGCAATTGAAAGAAGCTTCAGCTTTGAATGCGAAGAAGTGCATAATCATAGGTGAGGAGGAACTCAGGGAAAACAAAATTACGGTCAAGGATATGGCCACGGGCGAGCAGAAACTCGTCGATGTGGATGAGTTCCTGTCCGGGTTAGACTCCGCTTAGGGAATTTGATTACTCTTGTTGGAAGGGGAGAAAAATGAGATTTTGCCGATTCGGTTACTGCGTACTATGTTTGTCCCTACTGCTTTGTGTGAATTCTTGGCTCCAGGCTCAGCGAGGCCCAAGCGTCGTATCGCCCGAGGTCCAGCGGGATCGCCGGGTGACGTTCCGGCTGCTTGCCCCCAAGGCACAAAGCGTCGGCGTGAACGTGCAGTTCGCGCAGGGGACTCAGTCCATGACCCGAGATGAGAAAGGCCTGTGGAGCATAACTCTGGGCCCGGCCGAGCCGGAGATCTACGAATACAATTTCGTCATGGACGGCCTGCAGGTGGCCGACCCCGCCAATTCGTGGCTGAAGTTCTGGGCCGGGACCGCCAAGAACCTCGTGCTAATCCCCGGCGGTGAGCCGATGTTCTTCCAGGAGCAGCAGGTCTCTCACGGTACGGTCCACGTCCACAGGTATCCGTCGAAATCGCTCGGTGTGACGCGGGGGCTTTATGTCTATACGCCGCCCGGCTATGAGGAAAGCAGCCAAACCAGGTACCCCGTGCTATACCTGCTGCACGGGATGGGGGACACGGAGGATGCGTGGACGGTGGTCGGGCGGGCCAATGTGATCGTCGATAATCTGCTCGCCCAGAACAAGGCCCGGCCCCTTGTGATCGTGATGCCGTACGGCCACACGCCGTCGGCGCCGCCGGATATGCGGAGTCTGGGCAACTACGGAGCCTTCGAGAAGGACCTCATCGAGGATGTGATCCCTTACGTCCAAAAGTGCTATCGCGTGAGCACCGAGCAGAAGGATCGGGCGATAGCGGGCCTGTCGATGGGCGGCGGCCAAGCCCTGACGGTGGGCCTGGGCAACCTGGAGCTGTTCGGCTGGGTGGGGGCGTTCAGCTCCGCCGTGCCGGCAGACCAAAACCTCGACAAATTGCTGGCCGAGCCAGCATCCACAAACGACAAGCTCCAGTTGTTGTGGATCGGCTGCGGCAAAAGCGACTTCCTTTTCCAGGCGAACCAGAAGTTTCTTGAGCGGCTGAGCGCGGGAAAAATCGAGCATGTCGCCCACGTTACCGACGGCGCCCACGAGTGGCGTCTGTGGCGGATTTACCTGAACGAATTTGTCCCGCTGTTGTTTAAAGGGACAAACCGAGATTGAACGTGACCTGCGTATCGCACAGCGTGTCGAAAGAAGCGGAAATCATGGAATCCTCCCCGAATCATTATGAGCGGGCGTTCGAGAATTGGCTGATTGACAACCACATTCCGTACGAGGCGGTCGATGAGCACAAGCGGGCGGCCTTCGGACACGCCGACGTCAAGAGCTTCGATTTCCTGCTGCACCCTGACAAAGGCCAGACGGTCATTGCCGAGGTCAAGGGCAGGACGTTCAAGGGGACCAGCTTGGCCAAATTAGCGGGTCTTGAATGCTGGGTCACCGCTGAGGACGTCGAGGGTCTGGTCAAATGGCAGCAGGCTTTGGGCCCGGGGCATCAGGCCGTGTTTGTTTTTGCCTACAGAATAGAGAACATCGACGTTGATTTCGATGGCAGAGAGGTTTTCGATTTCGACGCGAGCCGATATCTGTTCTTTTGCATTAGATTAGACGACTACCGCAAGTTCATGAGACGCCGCAGCCCGAAATGGCAGACGGTCACATTACCCGCCGGGAAGTTCCGTGACTGTGCCGTACATATCAGTCAATTCCTGCTTTGATATTGTGGTCCGAGGGGACCTCTCGGCTTATGGTGTGACTCAGCTATGCGGCGGGCCGGCGGCAGGAAAGATGAGAGTCCCGATTCGGGCTTCATCCGCCGAGGAATGTCCAGAGGATATGGGCGAGGCTGACGTATGCGTTGCCCCAGGCATCCTGGCGAAAGAACTGTGTCGGCGCAGCAGGGTTACCGATAAAGGGTCGAAGGACCCAGGCCATCTGAATTCCCACGAAGGCGTAGATAACCAGCCATGCCCGCAGCAGCATGCGGTGCCGCGGATTGCGTTCGATGAGCGGCTCGTAGAATCGCCGGAGTAGCCATTGAGCCGCGAGACTGGCGCAGCCGAACATCAGCGTGTTAAACAGAATCGCCCCCTGGTAGTTCGAGCAGGACGCGTACCACACGACTGTGAAAGGAGCAAAGGAGGCCAGGATGATCGTCAGGCCCGCCTGCGTGGCCAGCAAAGCCCGCAGGCTGTGTGAAAAATCCGACCTCAATCCGAACAGCGTATTGACCACGAAAAAACTCGGCAGACTCAGTGCAAACGTACCCAACAAAAGCAGCGGGACCTTTACAGCCGAAAAAACGACCTGCCAAAAGCGTTCGCCGAACACTCCGCCGAAACTGCCCATCACAGCTCCATAGGTAATCCCGAACGCGGCCACCATCAGTCCGAGCTGGGCCAGCTTCTTGGCCGGATGACCGTCTTGGACGGCCCAGGGTTTGGCCCGCAACACGTTTTCGGCATAAAGTAACATAATACCTGCACCGCCAAAGGAGGCTCAACAGACGTGCAATGTCCTACCGTGAGAACAGACTGACCAGCGACTCCAGCACGGCGATGAAGAAATTGCTTTCACGTTCCCGAAACCATTCAAACGGCAGAGTCGGGCATCCGATGAGCGGACGCAGCACCCAGCTCATCTGGGCTCCGACCAGAGCAAAGACCGTCGTCCAGACCCTGAAAACGCTCTTGGCCCTGCGCGTCGTGATCTTACCCGCGCGGTCGAGCGCACCTGTTGGCTGGGTTTTCGTGTCATTTGCTTGCTTGCCCGGGTCGGTTTGCGGATTACGCTCAGACTGTGCGGATTCGAGGCTTTCCTGTATGACGACCAGCCGGTCCAGCGTCCGCAACAGAAACCCAAGCCCCAACACGCCTGCGATGGTACTTGTGGCGACGTTCAGCAATATCATGAACGGATAGCTCTTTGTGCTCAAGGCGAAGAACACGACAATCGGCCCCAACGACGCCAGCACGGCCAGCATCACGCCCAACGCCGCAATCAGAAGCCGCATCGCCGAGAGCACGGACAGCCGCGTCCCGATGAGGGCGTTGAACACATAAAGAGAAGGAAATGTCACGGCCAGCGTGAGAAAAAACAGCATCGGCAATTTGACGGCGCTGGCGATAAGCTGCATGTACGCTTCACCTGCTGTTCGAATCATGGTGAATGACCCCATGCACAGGCCGTATAACACCCCGAGCAACAGAACGGCGACCGACAGGCCGGCGACGGGTGTTCTGATTTGGCCTTCAGCTAACAACGACATGCGCGTGGCATCGCCGCGCAGAATAATATCCAACTGCTTGAACCATTTGAGCATGGCAGATGTCTCCTATTTCGCTTCGCACAGACATAAGGATACAGTACCTGAACACAACGCTACGGGCTGTACGACATAGTTACGAAAATCGCTTCACCTGTGGGGATTATAGCCGTTCTTGATGCCCATGCAAGTACGTTTTGCGTTTTTTTGTGCCGGTCCAATGACCACCTCGGACGTGTTTCGCCCGCGATTTTAGGATGGACGATCCCGGACATTGCGGGTACAATTCGTTGGCTGGAAAGCTGTAGAAATGAGTCGAGCAGGAGATTACTGGAGGCAATGAATTATGATCAGAAACTTTTTGTGCCTGGCGGCCGGGGCGATTGTTTTGGCCGGCTGCATAACTGTCCACGAAACCCGGCACGTCACCGAAGACGAACGCACCGCGGTGAGCGAAGCTGAAACGCCGGAGCGGCTGCTGCGCCACATCGTGCTGTTCAAGTTCAAGGACGGCACCACCGACGAGCAGGTCGGGCAAATTGAGAAGGCGTTTTGTGCTTTGCCGGATAAAATCGATGCGATCTACGATTTCGAGTGGGGCACCGATGTGAGCGTGGAAACCCGCCAGCAGGGCTTCACGCACTGCTTCGTGGTGACCTTCCGCGACGAAACGGCCAGAGCGGAGTACCTGCCCCATCCGGCGCACAAGGAGTTCGGCAGGCTCTTAGGCCCACATCTGGACAACGTCCTTGTCATTGACTACTGGACGAGATAGCTATGGAAAGATATATTGTAAAAACGACGGCACTGCTGGCGGCTGTTGCCGCGATCCTGTTTTTTGTCGCCGGTTGCGGTCCCGGTGAGCCGTTTGAGATAGAAGGCTTGCATACCCCGCAATCGGCAGCATCAGCACAGGTGGCGGCGGCCAGATGAGGGACCAGCATTCTCCGGCCCGACAAGCTTCGGGAACAGAGGGAACTTTGCACCGGCCGGCAGGAAACCGGTTCAAGAAGGGTTTTCTTCATTGGGCTGCTCACAACGCCGCTGCCGCAAAGACGGAACCGGCAGGTACGTCAGGCGTTTGTTCGAGTCCAAAGGTATGGGCTCGGGCATTTTTTTCGGCGGCAGCGCAAGGAATCTCGGAGTTGGGCGTCTATATTTACATACCCGGCGACGGAATCTTGTGCCGCATCGGGCCTACGGGCGAGCATCCTGTCAAAGCTCTTATTTTGTGGTATGTCGCTGAAAAATAACAAAAAAAGTACAAAACCGTAACAGAATGGTAACATTTAGCCTGGATGATTGCTCTTATGGTTGGCTATGAAGTCTTGTATCGGCGGTTATTCCTTGCAGGAAAGGTCTTAGGGTGAAGAAGTCTCGCATAATCATTATCAGCGTCATTGTGATACTGGTGGCCGCTTCCGGCGTTGGAGTGTATGTCATGGTCAAGATCAGAAGCTCCGGCAAGCCGACGGTCGTTCGTATCGAAAACCCCCAAAACGGCGAGCTGATCGAATTTGTCAGTGCTCCCGGCGAGATCGAGCCAAAGACAAAGGTGGAGATCAGTGCGAAAGTCTCGGCGCGAATCATGGCGCTGCCCCACGAGGAAGGTGATACGGTGACTTGCGGCGATCCCAACGCTAATCCCCCGGTGCCGGCCTCGGTGCTGGTGCACCTGGATTCAAAGGATTTGGAGAGCCGGCTGACTTCAGCCGAGGCCGGCCGCGCCGCCCAGGTCGCACAGACAGACGTCGAGAAAGCCAGGATCGCTGGTCAGCGAGCAAGTCTTGTCGGCCTTGAGGCTTCGCTCAAGCAGACCCAGCGCGACCTGGATCGCCAAAAAGGGCTGCTCGCATCGAAAGACATCGCTCAAGCCACTCTGGACCAGGCTCAGGCCAAATTCGACGAGCTCAAGTCGCAGCATGAAGCCGCAAAGCACACGCTGCAATCGGCGGAGCTGAACTTGGTGGTGCTGCAACATAACCTCGAGGTGGCGGACGCCGGGATCGCCCAGGCCCGCGAGGCCCTGAGCCACACGACCATCTCTTCACCTATCAACGGTGTGATCACACGGCTCGATGCGGAGGTGGGTGAAATGGTCATCATGGGGACCATGAACAATCCGGGGACCGTGATCATGGAGGTGGCGGATCTGGCCACGATGCTGCTGGTCGCCCAGGTGGATGAGGCCGACGTCGGTAAATTGGCGGTGGGCCAAAGGGCCACGGTCCACGTCCAGGCCTTTCCCGATGAGAAATTCAAAGGCGTCGTCGATTCAATTGCTTTGACGCACAGGATGTCATCCACGGCGACGAAATACTTCAGGACCGAGATACTGCTTGAGGGGGATGTCAAGAAGCTGTATTCGGGCCTGACCGCCCATGTGGACATCGAAACCATCAAGCACGAAAATGTGCTCAATTTGCCAAGTCAGGCCGTGCTGGGTCGCCCTGTCGATGACCTGCCTCTGGAGATTCGCGAGAAGTCCGGTGAGGTGGACATGGGCAAGACCTTCGCGACGGTGGTTTACCGCTATGTCGGTGGCAAAGCCGCAGTCACGCCCGTGAAGACAGGCCAAAGCAACCTGACCCACACGATAATAGAATCGGGCATCACAAAGGAGGACAAGATCGTTGTTGGTCCTTACAAGGTGCTCGAAAGTATCAAACACGACCAGTTAATACAGGACGAGCGTGAAGCAAAAGCAAAGACAAGAGGAACTAAAGCTAAGGCTGATGAAGAAGCTGCAAGCGATGCCAAAGATAGCGGCCGAAGCTGACGAGCCGGTCATTCGACCGGGGGCTGACAGACCCATCATTCGACTCCGGGACGTGACGCGCGTTTATAGGGTCGGCGTGGAACGCATACACGCTCTGGCCGGAGTCACTCTGGAGCTGTGCGAAAATGAATATGTCGCGGTGATGGGGGCCTCCGGCTCCGGCAAGAGCACGCTGATGAACGTCCTGGGCTGCCTGGACAGAGCGACGTCAGGGTACTACGAGCTGGACGGGCAGGACACCACGCGAATGAGTGATGCGGCGCTGGCCCGCGTCCGGAATGAGCGAATCGGCTTTGTGTTCCAGTCCTTTGAGCTGCTCGGGCAGCTCAACGCCCTCAAGAACGTGGAGATGCCGCTGATTTACTCCAGAAACGGCTGGTGGTCCCGTCGCAGGCGGGCCAAAAATGTGCTGGAGCGAGTGGGGCTGGGCGACCGGATAAAACATAAGCCGAACCAGCTTTCAGGGGGCGAAAAGCAGCGTGTGGCCATCGCCCGGGCCCTGGTTTGTGAGCCGAGTATCTTGCTCGCGGATGAGCCCACCGGCAATCTCGACAGCAAGACGAGCGAGGACATCATGGGACTGTTTGACCAGCTTCACCGGGAAGGCCAGACCATTATCTTAGTCACGCACGAGGAAAGCGTCGCCTGTCATGCCAAGCGAATTATTCGCATGAAGGACGGCCGCGTGTACAGTGACCTGGAGGCGGCTCAGGACCCGGCATTCGCGAGCTTCACACACGAAGCTGTACAGGGGGATCGGCCATGAAAGCTTTAATACGGGCGCCTTTAGTCTTTTTCAGGCTCTTCTATCAGAGTGTCTATCTTTCACTGGGCCAGATCTGGGCAAACAAGACCAGGTCGATCCTCACCACCCTGGGCATTGTGATCGGGGTCGCTTCCGTGACGGCAGTGATAGCTGCTTTAAGCGGTTTGAAAGCCAAGATCCTGACCCAGGTGGAGACATTGGGAAGCAATACGATATTCATTCAACCCAAGCGCCCTGACAGCGGGCCTTTGCAGCACGCCCCGTGGTGGACGGTTCGATTTCTGCCCGAGCATTTCGATGGCCTGCTCGAGCACTGCCCCTCGGTGGAGCGATTTGGCCGCCAGACCTGGGTCGGACAATATACGGTCAGCCACCGCGAGAGGTCGGTGGAAAACGTGATGGTTCGTGGGATTGAGCCTGACAGCCAAAAGATCGAGAGCCGTCCGGTTACGATTGGACGACCGCTTTCGGTGATTGATGAAATGCAGGTGCGACAGGTCTGCCTGATTGACCCGAAGCTGCGCAACGACCTTCGGCTTGACCGTGACTGTGTAGGCCAGCCGATTCTTATAGGCTACCACACGTTCTATATTATTGGGGTTGTTGAAGCTCGTCCGGAGTCTCTGTTCGGCGGAGGGAACCAGGAGACTTCTGAGATCTTTATTCCGTTCAAGACCAGTTTCAAGCTCAGACAGTATCTGTACATCGGGGTTCTTGCCGCAAGTAAATCCGCTGAAGTTTCGGAGGACGCCCGGGCGGAGATAAGCTTCTTCCTGCGGCGGACACGCAATATCAAGCCCGGTGAGCCTGACACCTTTGAAGTTCAGTCCCTTAAGAACATACTGGATATCTTCAACAAGATAGCGATCATAGTCACGATGGTGGCCGGCGGCATTGTTGGAATCTCTCTGCTGGTTGGCGGCGTAGGCATTATGAATATCATGCTCGTCTCGGTATCGGAACGCACCAGAGAAATCGGGCTTCGCAAAGCCGTAGGAGCCAAGAAAACGGCGATTCTCACCCAATTTCTGATTGAATCGGTGGTGCTGTGCTTTGTGGGCGGCCTTGTCGGAGTTGGGTTCGGCCAGCTTCTAACGATGGGCATCGCCAGCATCCCGAAGGTCGAGATGGACATGGCTTATATCCCCTGGTGGGCGATAGCGATCTCGTTTGGCTTTGCCGGTTCTGTAGGCATCTTTTTTGGGATGTTCCCGGCCGTCAAAGCCGCCAGGCTCGACCCGATTGAGGCGCTCAGACATGAATAGACTTTGGCACAGATGGCATCGGTTTGTCGTTTTTGTTGGATTGGCGGCGGTTCTGTTGGCCGGCTGCGAACAGTTCTTCGACCGGCACGAGTCTCGCGGGGTCAAGATTCCGCCCGAGAGGCTTCAAGACATAGAGACGCTTGAGCTGAAAGAGGCCGAAGAGCAAGAAAACGGCCGCACCGATGTAAATGACGTGAACCAGGCGCCTGCAAAGGAGCTTCCGCTCACATTGGAGGAATGTCGAGCCCTGACGCTGGAAAACAACCTTGATCTGAAGGTGCAGCTCATCAGTCCGGCCATCGCCGCCGAAAAGGTCAGTGAGCAGGAGGCCCAGTTTGAGGCGGCGTTTTTTTCTAACCTGCGGTACGGCAAAACCGACACGCCCGTGGCCTCATCCATCGAAATCGCCGGCACGAGCGTGGACTATTCCACCACGGACCTGGGCGTTCAAGTCCCTCTGCAAACCGGAGGAACCGTCACCTTTGACCTGATTGACAACCGCACCAAGACCGACTCCATTTACTCGATATTTAATCCCTCCTACAGCTCGGACCTGTCCGTTTCGATCAGTCAGCCGCTTCTTCGAGGCGCCGGAAAGCGGGCCACTACCTACAGTATTCGCATCGCCGAGTATGAGCGGCAGATTACCGATGCACGGACGAAACTTGAGGTGATCCGAGCTATTGCGGCGGTGGATCGTGTGTACTGGCGGCTGTACGCGGCCAGGAAAGAGCTCGAGGTGCGCCAGAAGCAATATGACCTGGCCCATGCGTTATTTGAGCAGGCCCGGCGTTTTGTGGCCGCAGGCGACAAGCCGCAGGTCGAGGTCATTCGCACCGAGGCGGGCGTGGCGCAGCAGCTCGAGGCTATTATCATCTCTGAAAACAACATGCGCGACCGGCAGCGCGACCTCAAGCGCACGCTCAACAAGGTGGGCCTGGAGATGCAGACCCCGACGGTGCTGACGCCCGCCACCGAACCTGACCCCATCCGTTACGAGCTGGAAAGAGGACGGCTGGTGTCAACGGCCGTTGACAATCGAATGGAGATGCTCGAGCTGGAGCTGCAAATCGCCGAGGACATCGCCACCGTCGATTATATGCAGAGCCAGTCGCTGCCTTTGGTTACAATGGACTATACCTATAACATCAACGGCCTGGGCTCCACCAGAGACGACTCGTTTGATTTGCTTTTAGACAAGCGATTTGAAGATCACCGGCTCGGACTTCAGTTGCTGGTGCCGCTGGGAAACGAGGCGGGCAAGAGCCGGCTCCGGCAGGCGTTTTACCAGCGAAGGCAGCGCTTGGCCACCCGCGACAGCCGCAGGGCGACGATCGAGCTTGAGGTTCTCAACGCCGTCGATCAGCTCGAAGCGAACTGGCAGCGCATTCTGGCCGGCAGACAGAGGACGGTTCTGGACGGCCGGCTGTTTGAAGCCGAAAAACGCCAATTCGAGCTTGGCCTGAGGACGGCCACCGACGTGCTCGAGGCGCAGACGAATTTCGCCGACGCCCAAAGCGCCGAAATCCTGGCCTTAACGGAGTATCAAATAGCACTGGTCGATCTGGCCTATGCCACCGGCACGCTCTTAGGCGCCGCGAAGGTGCAGTGGGAGCCTATTGTGCCGGTGGACGATATACCATAAAATAGCAGGGTACGCCTGGTCTGTATTTGGCATAGGTCACAAATCACATTTGAAAGGCCGTCTCATGGAAGAACAGAACGTCCAAGACAATAAGAGTGCGGAGACGAAAAACAATGCCGGGGGAGCGAATTGGAAAAGGCGAGTCATAGTCTGGGGCTTAGGTCTGCTTGCCGTGGTGGTTATCGCAGGGGTCTTCGTTGGTGTTTTAATCCCACGGCTGGCCGGCATGGAGTGGGCGTCCAACACGATGATAGCCGCGTATATTGCCGTGGGCCTGGCCGCTGCCGCAGCCGGGGCGTGGCTGATCCTTCGCAGAACAGTCAGAACACGGCTGAGAATGCAGAAGGTGATGAAGCTGGACCCGGACATCAATGACTGGCTCATCGTCTTCAACTGGACGCCGAAGATACTTTACGCCCCGACGATTGTCGCGTCCCTCTTGGCTTGCCTGCTGGCGTATCTGACTGACATCCCCAACGTTGTTATCGGGGGCGTCTGGCTGGGAGTATTTTTCCTGAATTTTCTCATCGAGGAATACAGCATCAGCGTCAAGGTACTGCTGATCATCTTAGTGAGCGTGGGCTTCTTTCTGTTGTGGCTGCACCTGCTGGGTTGGGTCACGGGCTTTCTGAGGCTTTTCAATCACCTTGCTTTGAGCATCAACGCCACGGGTTATCTGCTGGTGGGCGTGATCGGCCTGTTTACAATTGCCATGTCCTGGCTCAAGGGACTTTTCAATTACATAACCATAACGCCCAACTCCCTGAATCTGCAGGAAGGCCCGACCGAGTCCGGCGAGCAGATCGGCAGGGAGGATTACAACAGCCGCATTGACACGAGCGATTTTCTCGAACGGCTCATGGGTTTTGGGAAGATCGTCATCACGTTCAAAGGCAAGAACAGAGAACCCATTTCGGTGCTGGTCTGGGGAATCCGAAAGAAGGCCCAAATGCTCGAGCGCGTGCGGGCCAAATTTGCGATTGACCAGGTGCAGCCGGGACAGCTCCGCCAGCAGCCCTCCAACTTATGACCGGCGAAGAATAAGGTGCGTCCCTGATAAATCCCTAATAAACCAGGGATGGCGATGGGTCAGGCGGAACAGAACGGCACTGTTGGCCGAGAAACGAATGTAGTCGAGATTTTGCGGTGCGCTTCAGAAATCTGGGAGTCTCATTTTAGTCAAAGAAAGGAACTGCCTATGTTCAATCGAGTCCCAATGGTTCGACAGGCTCACCATCCTGAGCGAAGTCGAAGGACTGCCCTTTGCTCTGCCGTCGCGGCTTTGCTGTTGTTCGGCTCATCTTATATCTGCCAAGGCGCCGAGCCGGCACCAAACTTGGAAAGAAGCTTCGTCCATCCGCCGGACTCCGCCCGGCCGTGGGTTTATTGGTTCTGGCTGAACGG
Organism: uncultured Pirellulales bacterium; assembly: GCA_964462945.1. Taxonomy (GTDB): domain Bacteria; phylum Planctomycetota; class Phycisphaerae; order Sedimentisphaerales; family Anaerobacaceae. Next base: position 156,958 of record CAYWZW010000003.1, on the reverse strand, counting down.
CAACCTCACCCGCGAAGGCATCACTGCAGACCTGGAGGCGATGAAACGCGTTGGCATTGGCGGCGTGTTGATCATGGAGGTGGACCAAGGGGTACCCAGGGGCCCTGTGGATTTTATGAGCCCACAGTGGCGGGAGCTGTTCAAACACGTTGTCGCCGAGGCGCAACGACTCGGGCTGGAGGTGAACATGAACAACGATGCTGGCTGGAACGGCAGCGGCGGGCCATGGATCAAGCCCGAACAGTCCATGCAGAAAGTCGTCTGGAGCGAGACGAATCTCAAAGGGCCGAAGCAGTTTGACGGAATGCTCCCGCAGCCGCAGGCGGTTGCTGGGTATTACCGCGACATTGCCGTACTGGCCTTTCCGACGCCAGGGGAATTTCGGATCGACAACATCCAGGGCAAGGCTGCCTACGAACGCCGCGGTATTGCTCCTGCGGGCGAGGTAAACCTTCCACCGGAAATGGTGATCGATCGCACCCGCATTGCCAATCTGAGCACGGAGCTGGACAAAGAAGGTCGTCTCACATGGGACGTGCCGCCCGGCAAGTGGACGGTGCTGCGGATCGGCCATACGTCAACCGGCGTGATGAATGCACCGTCGCCGGAGAGCGGGCGTGGCTTGGAGTGCGACAAACTGAGCAAGGAAGGCATCGAAGCTCAGTTTGCCGGCATGATGGGTAAGCTCATTGCTGATGTCGGCAGTGCGGCGGGCGGGGCCCTGGTCGCGACACACGTTGACAGTTGGGAAAATGGCTCGCAGAACTGGACGGCGAGGATGCGGGAGGAATTTCAGAGGCGGCGAGGTTACGACCTGCTCCCGTTTCTCCCAACGCTGTCAGGTCGGGTCGTGGAGAGCCCGGAAGTTGCGGAACGATTTTTGTGGGACCTGCGGCAGACGATCTCAGACTTGGTGGTCGAGAATTATGCCGGGCACCTGGCGGAACTCTCGCAACAACGCGGACTGCGCCTTTCGATTGAGGCGTACGGTGGCCCGTGCGACGACATGACCTATGCCGGCCGAGCCGAGGAGCCCATGTGCGAATTCTGGATCGGTGGCGGCGCATTCGAGACCTGCAAGGAAATGGCGTCGGCGGCGCACACATACGGCAGACGGATTCTGGGCGCAGAATCATTCACGGCGGATAATCGTGAACGCTGGCTGCAGCATCCAGCCACTATCAAGGCTCTCGGAGATCGGGCCTTTTGTGAGGGCGTGAATCGGTTCGTGTTCCACCGCTACGCTATGCAGCCGTGGTTGAACTATAAGCCAGGGATGACGATGGGTCCGTGGGGCGTTCACTACGAGCGCACCCAAACGTGGTGGGATATGACGCCGGCATGGCATGCGTATCTCGCACGCTGCCAATTCCTGCTGCGGCAGGGTCTCTTTGTGGCCGATATCTGCTACCTCCAGCCCGAAGCCTCGCCCCAGGGTTTCCATGGCCACAGGCGACAAGGCTACGACTATGACAATTGCACCGCGGAGGTCGTGCTCACGCACATGAAGGTGAGGGACAGCCAAATCGTACTGCCGGACGGCATGACCTATCGGCTGCTGGTTCTGCCGGACGTTAGCGTCATGACGCCGCCCCTGCTGCGCAAGATTAAAGAACTGGTCGAGGCAGGTGCGATAGTTGTCGGTTCGCGGCCGCTGAAATCGCCGAGCCTGTCCGATTACCCGAATTGCGACGAGGAAGTAAAACGACTCGCAGACGAGCTTTGGGGCGATTGCGACGGGAAGACCGTGAAAGAACACGCTTACGGTAAAGGTAAGATCATCTGGGGACTCTCGCCCGAAGAAACCCTGGCAAAGATGGGCGTGCAGCCGGACTTCACCGCAGGTCCGTTCATCCGCTGGATTCACCGCAGCGTGGGTGAAATGGAAATCTACTTCGTCGCGAGCGCCAGCCAGCAACCCACGGAGGCGGTCTGCACGTTTCGTGTGACCGGCAAACCGCCTGAATTCTGGCAGCCCGAAACAGGACAGATCGAACGCATCGCTGTCTGCGAACAAGCTGACGGCACGACGCGCATCCCGATTCGATTCGAACCGAGCGAATCGGTCTTTGTAATCTTCCGCCGGACTGCAGAACGGTTCGACCCTGTCATAAGCGTGACGCGCAACGACCAGCCACTTCTGCCCCCTCCAGTACCAAGAGTGAAGGTAGTCATCGAGAAGGCTGCTTACGGTGTGTTGAGCGACCCGAACCGAACGCGCGACGTGCGGGCCAGGCTCCAGGCGGTTGTGGATGGCGGCGAATTGAGCTTCCAGGTCGCAAGAATGGCGCAAGGTGATGACCCGGCTTTTGGCATAGTGAAGACACTAACCGTCGAATACAGCATCGGCGGGAAGTCCTTTACGGTCAGCGGCGAAGACCCGGAAGATATCACCCTTGCCGCATCCATCGGCTCCGAGCGCGTGGCCGACGTCTATCGTGGGGGGGACGGTCGGCTATGGGTCGAGGCATGGGAGCCGGGTCGCTACGAGCTGAAGACCGCCTCCGGCGGGACACTGCGCTGCCAGACGCTTGCGCTGCCGCAGCCGCGGGAGATCACCGGCCCGTGGGAGCTGCGTTTCCCGGCGAACTGTGGTGCACCGGAACGCACGACCTTGGAAAAGCTGATCTCGTGGAGCGAGCACAGCGAGTCCGGTGTGAAATACTTCTCCGGTACGGCGACTTATCTCAAGACGATCAACGTGCCGCCCGAAATGCTCGGCAACAACCGACACCTGTATCTGGATTTGGGCAAGGTCCAGGTGATGGCGCAGGTAAAACTGAACGGCAAAGACCTCGGCATCTTGTGGAAATCACCGTACCGCGTGGACGTTACCGATGCCTTGAAGGCTGGGAAAAACAGGCTTGAAGTGAGGGTCGTCAACCTCTGGGTGAACCGGATGATCGCAGACGAGAAAATGCCTGAAGACAGCTCTCGCAACGCCGATGGAACACTCAAGGAGTGGCCTCAGTGGCTCCGGGAAGGCAAGCCAAGTCCGGCGGGCCGATATACGTTTACCACTTGGAGATTATGGAAGACGGGCGATTCACTACTGGAGTCCGGCCTCATCGGTCCTGTGACATTGCAGGCGGCCCAGCGGACGGCTGCGGAGTAAACGATGGCGATACATGGAGTTGTGCATCATCGAGCGAGCGATGCCTGCAACGGTGCTCGATGGACCAAGACCGCGTATATCTGCGTTTGCAGGACGAGCACGTGAGGCAATAGGAGACGACAATGAAAGAAGATGGGGAAGCGCAGAGTTCGTGCTGAGGCTGTGTGCGTTCCTAATAATATGGGAATCCGGAAGAAAGCCCAAATGCTCGAGCGGGTCCGCGCCAAATTCGCCATCGACCACATCCAGCCGGGACCGCTCCGCCAGCAACCATCCAACACAAACTGATGAATGACTCGCGAAAAATAGGGTGCGCCCGAATGAACCGCAGTCCGCCGATTCCCTAAGTCCTTGTCAAAGCATAAGATACGCTTCACGCTTCTTAGCCTGCCCTGAGCAAGGTCGAAGGGAGCCGCGAAAAATTCTTGGAAAAATTTTAAGATTTTTCGGATTTTTGTATCTACATTTGCCCCGCGAGAAACGCCTTCACAAATAGAAGACTCGAAATGCGTTTGTTCCCGGCCGGAACAGGGGGGTATAATATGAACCGGCTAACATTGAGGAAGCGACAGAAGGCGGAAGTAGAGTTGTAGGTCTTGATAGGTGGCTGTCCTTGGTAGTTACGAGACTATTATATGGCGAAAAACGATACGTCGATAGTTCTGGTCGAGCAGGTACAAAGCAAGATTCTCTTTATGCGGGGCCAGAAGGTGATCTTAGACTCAGATTTGGCGGCGCTGTATGGAGTAACGACTAGCCGTCTTAATGAACAGGTCAAGCGCAACCATGAACGTTTCCCGTCAGATTTCATGTTTCGGCTCAGCCAAAAGGAATTCAACGATTTGAAATCGCAATTTGCGACATCAAGTTCTGGCTGGGGTGGTAGACGAAAACTCCCTTATGTCTTTACCGAGCATGGCGCGATTATGGCCGCAAGTGTACTGAACTCCGAGCGAGCGGTTCAAGCGAGCATCTACGTGGTCAGGGCCTTCGTGAAGCTGCGTCAGATGCTTGCACCATACAGAGAACTCATGGCCAAGCTCGATGAGCTTGAAAAGAGGCTGCAAACCCACGACAAGCAGATCATGACCATCATCCAGGCAATCAAACTGCTGATGCCGCCGCCCGAAGACAAACCGAAAGAACCGTTCGGATTTCATAAGAAGACAAGCCCAAGTAAAGGAATCCATTAGACACGGCCATAATTTTTCGTTTTCCGGCCGGAACAAGGGGTATAATATGAACCAGCAACGTGGAGCAAGCAGCAGAAGGTGGAAGTAAGGATGCGAATCTTTCGGTGAGGAACGGATGTTGGGAGTCGAAGAAGTACCGGACACTAATTCCCGGCGACCAGAAGATACTCTCTTAGTATGAGGGGAAATATGGACATACTTGACAATCAGACACTGCAGGAGATGAAAACTCGAGCCAAATCTGTGTGCGAGAAAGCTTACGCTCCCTATAGCAAATTCCAGGTAGGCGCAGTCGTCCTTACCGAGGACGGGCAGATGTTTGAAGGCTGCAACGTGGAAAACGCATCATACGGTTTGACGATTTGTGCAGAGCGGAATGCCATATTTCAAATGGTGGCCCGAGCTAAACGAAAGATTATGGCGATCGTAATTTACACCCCAACCAACGAACCTACAGCTCCGTGTGGAGCTTGCCGACAAGTAATTAACGAATTCGGCCCAAATGCGAGGGTGATATCAATATGCGACGGGCAGGCCGAGATTGTTTCTTCAATGAAAGAGATGCTGCCACTTGCATTTGGTCCTGAGAATTTTGGGGGATAACGCCCATGGAAGAATTTCTGAAGAAGGTACTGGAGAAGCTGCCGGTTCCGCTATTGCTGATGATAGCGGTGCTGGTTATCGCGGGATTACTCCTCCTGAAGCCACAAGGGACACCACCGTCCATCCCGCGGATGCACCTATGGGGATTCATATTGTTGGCGGTCTTGATAGTCCTTGCCGCCGCAGGCCTTTACCTGCTTGACAAGAAGAACACTCAGGCCACCGCCAACGCCAGGATTGCCGAGGAGTCCGCGAAAGCTAAGGTTGCTGAAGAGTCTGCGAAAGCTCAACTGGCTGAGGCGAAGATAGGGCATCTCGAGAATCAGGCTGAAATCCTCAAGCAGTTCATCGACAAGATCAAAGCGCAACCTGGGTCTGAGCGAGACATCTGGACACGGGCTGTCCCACGGTTGCCTATATCAAAACGCGTCGCTGTTGCGATAGTTTCGGTGCTTTCAGAGGCGCGCAAGGCAGCAGCCAAGGCCCTCGTCAAAATCGCTCCAGAGACCAACCCAGATTGTGTGCGCGCAAACGTCTTACTGCCTGAAAGCAGCAAAGCAGCGAGTGGCGATGTATGCAGTTTGATCATCCCAGAGGCGGCAGGTTCAGGAGGTCTTCGTTTGCAGGTCAACATGCGGGATGCCTCCGAACTCAATGTTCGGTTTCGCCCAGGCGAAGGAGCGACAGGTCGTGTCTTCGCGGAATCCACGCCATTATGGGTATTCGCCAATCCCAAGTGGCTTAGTGCCGAGCCGGAAGACAGAAATGGAATAGTCCGGTGGGTGGAGGTTCCCGTCCTAGCCGGCATAGACCGTGAGGCCGTGATCGAGCAACAACTGCAGTCTGGTGAGGATCGGTTTGATATGTCCAGTTTTACACAGCGCCGCATCGCCGAGAAGCTTTCATGGATAATCTCATTGCCCCTGATATTACCTACCAAGGCAGGCCGTGATACCGCCGGCGTTATGAATATAGATTGCCTAGGATTCTCAATCGGACCGCAGGACTTCCAAGCCATTTATGACACGGTCGCAGACTTTGCCAATCGTATCGCAGATATCCTCGCTGAAGTGCCCTTGGATCGTATAGCGATTATCCGCTTCAACGAGTGAAAGGCAATAATGGCGACGCTCAGCAAACCGAATCTTTGCGTTGATATCGACAACGTGTCGGGACAAGCCGACAGAGTTATGAGGGAGATCATCCGTGTGGCCACTGAGTAGTGAAGACACGGGGTCACATCTTGACGGGGAATTAAAGGTGTCCGCTACGTTTTTGGATCCCGATGCAATGATACGTTCTGAAGAGGCCAGCGGGCACTGTGAATGACCGAGGAGTTTTGCGATGATGATGGTGCCTGGAATTGAGTATGCTGTCCCTCGAATTGGCTATGTCCCCAGATATGTCGTGAGCGAAACTCATGAAGACACGATACTTGTTAGCTCTTCTTCTTGCGTGTGTGGCTGCTTACGATAGACAACCACCGGTCTGCTTTCCGCCGAAGTATGGCATTGATCCGAATATGTTATCACGCATAGAGAAAGCCCTGGATCAGACAGTGTTTCCAGTTGTCTCCTTCACGGACGCCCCAGTTGACAGTATAGTGTCTTGGGCAACAAAAGGGATGGATGAAATTGTTGGTGGGATTGTGTATATCGTCAGCGATATCGATCCGAACGCGATGGTCCTGCCTCCCAGCACGGATGCCGTGACACTTGACATGAGGAATGTCACATGTCGAACCGTTCTGAACGCCACCTGCTATGAAGCTCATCTGAGTTGGCGATTGGAGACGCGGTATGCGATGGGATGGCCACAAATTACGGTCGCCCGACCAGAGAAATTCCTGGAGAGTCTAGCAATAGAGAAAAAGCGTTCTGAGAGTTGGGAGCCAATTCTTGTTTTGCTCGCAATCGGAAGCATCTTCCTAATCCCTGTTTTGCTCATATCGTTTCTTCGCCTCGCTGTGCAGGGGGACCTCGCAATCAAGTTTCTCGGTCGGAAATACAGCTATCTTCTGGAACCTTCGTTGAGAAGCTATGTGACCGATTTGGCGGTAGGGTCTTTGATAGACAAAGTGCTACCAGTTCCGTCAGACCTGATTCTTGCCGCATGGCTCCGTCACTTGATGGAGTCGGATAGAAAGGCAGCAGTGAAATATGTCTATATGATTCTGATGAGCAAGGGGGACAAAGTGCCTAAAAAGGCATGGATAGAATTCTACAAAAGAAATACAGAAGCCAAGAACCTCAAATGCCCTGTCAACTTAGGGGACGAACACGAGTAGATCAATGAGCAGATCAGTACAGGGGAATTCCGGTGATTTTTTGACTATTGAATAGACAAATGGGGCCAAGAGTGAAAAAGGGACATTCTCGTTTTTGGTTCGAGTCACGGATCACGAACGGCGCGAGCCGTCCGTCTAATCTTCGCCCTCCGGACAGGACAAGACGTACTCGATGCACTCGCTCAAATTGGCGGTTGCCACCGCGACTGCGCTGTCGGCGGCGCCGTAGTAGAGATGGATCAGGTCAGCTTCTTTGTCAACGGTCGCCCCCGTGGGGAATACCACGTCGCTGACGTCGCCGATTCGCTCGTATTCTGCACAGGGCCCGAGGACCCACTCATCACTGCGGCGCAGGACTTTCCACGGGGAATTCAGGTCCAGCAGGGCTATGCCGACTCGATATATCGCTCCGGCGGTCGTGTTGCGCACGCCGTGGTAGAACACCATCCAGCCCTCCGGCGTCTCTATCGGCTGGCACGCCAGGCCGACCCGGTGGCAGTCCCAATAGGCCGTGCGGGTCATGATCAGCGGCCTGTGGTCGCCCCAGTGCTTCAGGTCGGGCGAAAAGCTGATCCACATGTGAGCTTCGCCCCGGACGATAGGCCGGTGAATCAACGCGAACCGGCCGTCAAACCGGCGGGGAAACAGGCTGGCGTCCTTATCTTCGGGCGGCAGCAGAGAACCCAGGCGGGCGAAGGTTTTGAAATTTTTTGTGATGGCCAGCGAGACGACGGGGCCGCCCTCGCTGAAGGAGACGTAGGTGACGGCGAACTGCTTCTGCTCTTCGAGCCAGACAATGCGCGGGTCCTCCAGTCCCCACTTTTCCTCGCGAGAGTTTTGGTCGGCCTCCAGGGTCGGGGTGGAGTCAATTTCCCAGTTCGTAAACCCATCGGCGCTGCGGGCGACCGTCAGGTGTGAGAAGCCGCGCATGTCCTCGACGCGGACCAGCAGCAGGGTCTCGGTATTGAGCTTCGCGGCTGCCGGATTAAAGACGGCGTTGGTCGCGTATGGCCAATCCTCCGCCGTCATAATGGGATTGCCTTCGTACCTCTTAAACAATTCGTGTGCCTTTCTTTGTCGTTCGAGCTCAGGCATAGTTCTGTTTCCCTGAAACGTCAAAAAGTGTTTCTACAATGCCAACGTAACGCGAAAAATCGCAACCACGATGTAAACGGCTCGGCTTTGTGTCCTTTGCCGGCGTTATTAGCTTCATCGGCAAGATGCGTAACTCCCTGTGAATCAAAGTACGAATATTCAACACCACCGTGCGAGAATTGTCAACCTCGCCGGACAAACGGCAGCACCGGCACTCGTATTCTCAGCGAGGCCCCCCGGACAGTCCTGCCGTTACGCCCGCACCAACTGGGTTTCATACAGGCTTTGATACAGCGGGCAGATCTGCATCAGCTCGTCGTGCTGGCCCTGGGCCACGATCTGGCCGTGATCCATGACCACGATGACGTCTGCCGTAATCACGGTGCTGAATCGGTGGGCGATGACAAAGCTCGTTCTGTCGTGCATGATTTCCTCGATCGCGTTGTGAATTTTGGCTTCGCTGTCGGCGTCCACCTGGCTGGTCGCCTCGTCGAAAATCAGAATGGCGGGATTCTTCAGGATGGCTCTGGCGATGACAATGCGCTGCAGTTGGCCGCCGCTCAGACCGGTACCCTCTTCCCCGATGATTGTGTCATAGCCGTGGGGCAGGGGCGCGACGAATTCATGCGCGAACGACCGTTTGGCGGCGGCGATGATTTCTTCTCGCGTTGCCCCGGGCTTGCCATAGGCGATATTGGCCGCGATGGTTTCGTGGAACGTAATCACGTTCTGCGTGACCATTCCAATCTGGCCGCGCAGACTTGAAAGCGTCGCGCCCCGAATGTCCTGACCATCTATCAGTATCCGGCCGGAATCCGGGTCGTGGAATCTCGGTATCAGATTGGCCAGTGTCGTCTTGCCCGAGCCGTTCGGCCCGACCAGAGCGACATTGTGGCCCGCGTCCACGGAGAGATTGATTTGTTTCAACGCGGGCGTCTCGGAGCCCGGATAGGTGAAGACGACATCCCTGAATTCGATCTTGTTTCCCAAAGGCCCAATCTCAAACGAATTGGGACTCTCGGTTTCAGGCTCCCGGTCAATAATGGCATAGACCCGCTCCGCTGCGGCGTTGGCCTGCTGGACCCTGTTCCAGACGTCGCTGCTCTTGCGAACGGATTCAGCCGCCGTCCCCAAGAGCGCCACGAGTGCAATGAACTCACTCGGGTCAATCGCCTGGGTTGCCACCCAGTGTGCCCCGTACAGCAGCGCCGCCCCCCCTGCGATCATTCCAAGAACCTCCATAATGGGCTCTGTCCCGGCGTCAATCTTTGCGATCTGAAATGACTGCTTCAACAACCTGTTGTTGATCGCCTCGAAGCTCGCGTTCTCATAGTCTTGCTGGTTATAAACCTTGACAACCTTGATCCCGCCGAAAGTCTCTTTGAGCTTACCCAACATCAGGCTCCAGCTCATGAGCGATTTCCTTGTTGCATGCTTAATCTTGCTTCCGAGCCTGGCAATTGCCGCCGCCACGAAAGGCACGGAACACATAAATATCAGCGTCAGCTTAAGGTCTATGACCATCGCCGCAGCGAGCAGCCCCGCGGCGTTCAATGGCTCCCTCAGTGCCTTGCCGAACATCGTCTTGGCGCCGGCGGCCACTTCCCCCGTGTCCCGAACCAGCCTGCTGACGGCATCGCTGGGGCTTTCCCTTTCAAAGAAGCTTACGGGCATGTCTATCACGTGTGAAAACAGGTCTTTGCGCAGATCTCCAACTGCTGTCTGAACGATTTTTTCCGCCAGGTATTGCTGGAAGAACCTCGCCGTGCACCGTAGAACCGTGAAAACCGCCATCAGAACTATGATCACACTGACACCTCGCGTTTTGTCCTCCGCGGTTTCCTGTCGCGGCACGAAACTGATCAGCCACTCCAGACCGTCAAGATAAAACGGCCTGTCTCCGCTATTGAGGATGGCGTCGTGCCGCTCGATGCTTCCCTGCTCGCTAAACCGCTTGACCTGGATAGGTACTGCGTCGTTGCTGCCGGCCATCGCAAGTTCTTCGAGCAGTTTCGATGAGGGAATTTTATCCACCCCTTGTCCGATGAGGGAGCTTCCAGCGCCGACGATCCAGTCCTGAGGGCGCAGCCCTGCCGCGTAAACAAGGCCGTCCTTTTCGACTTCTGTTAAGATCAGATAATACGCGATATCGGGTTTGTTTGGGTCAACGAAGTCGATCCTGTCCGGTACATAGAACCTTAGAGCGTATCGCCGCTCGCAGACCTTGCGGTCGGCCCAGCCGTGCAGGCCCTCCTCGCCCATCATCAGCTTGAGCAGCGGGGCGATTGTCAGAAAGCTCAGAGAAAGCAGAATGCTGATCACTATCGCGCTCGAGAGTACCACAATCAGCCGAGGCCACTGCGGCCAGATATACTGGAATAATCGCCAAAAAGATTTCATTTCGCAACGTTCTCCATAAAATGAGAAGCATCCAAAACCGCCGCGGCCGTTCCTGTGCGAGCAGGAGTCTGTAATCCATGCCCTATCAGGCGTCTGCTGCAGAGCAGGCACAGTAACATACTTGTCCCCACCGGTCAAGCCAAAAGAGATGTTGACTCCAAATATCATTCCTGTTAGCCTGCTGATTTTTAAGGAAGCCGCCAAATGAAAATAGACCATCTGATTTTGGGGGCGTACGAAACCAACTGCTATGTTCTGCGAGGCAGTGACGCGGCTAAAGACTGCCTGGTGATCGACCCGGGGCTCGACGCCGAGCCGCTGATCGACTTGCTAAAGGAGCAGAACTTGAACGCGGTGGCGGTAGCTCTCACGCACGGCCACATCGACCACATTGCCGGTGTCGCGGCTCTGCGAGAGCAATTCCCCGACATCAAGGTCTATATTCACAGGCTGGACGCCGAAATGCTGACAGAGCCCTATGCGAATCTGTCCGTTATGAGCGGGATAGCGTTCAGCACGGAGCCCGAAGATATTTCCTTGGAAGAGCAGGACGTGATCGAGCAGGCCGGCGTGAAACTGACGCTGCTCCACACTCCCGGCCATACGCCGGGCGGCATCTGCCTGTATTCGCGGGACGAGGGCGTTGCTTTTGTCGGTGATACACTCTTTGCCGACTCAATTGGCCGAACCGACTTTCCGGGCGGCAGCATGTCACAGCTACTCAACAGCGTCAGAGAAAAACTCTTTACCCTGCCCGACGAAACAAAAGTTTATCCCGGCCACGGCCCGGCCACGACCATCGCCCGCGAAAAAGCCCACAACCCGTTCTTTTGACAACAAAGTCAGATCCGCGACCGGCTTAAAACGTCGTGGTGGGTGAGAATCCGGTCAAAGACACTTGAATCAGCCAACATTGTCTTGCTCTCTTTGCGAACGCCGCTGAAGGTGGAAAAAATATACTCTACATCGGGGCGTTTGATTCCGAAGAGCAGAAAGAAAGCGGCATCGAGTTCGGCCATAAGGTCGAGGCGTTTCGCGGGGTCCCAATTCGCCCTCGAAAGCATAGCCAGTGCCACGCGGTCAAAACGAGTTTTTCCCAAGACGGCAGCGCGAGCCACGAAAAACTGTCTTCTGTGTTCCTGTGATTGCCTGCCCGCTCCGGCTCGCGCCTGCGCCGAGACGAGCCCCAGACGCCTCGGGTTCTGTCTTCCGTACCCAGCCTTCCGCCCTCTTCCTTGTGCCGTTCGCTACCTGCTGTTGTTCTTGTTCGGTATGATGAAATGGTCGGGGACGGGGAACTGCGAGCACAGCAGCAGCGATTCTCTGGCGACCTCTTCAATGGCCGACTCGTTGTCGATGTTCTCGGCGACTTTGTTGATCAGGCCGGCGATCTCTCTGGCCTGCTCCTCTTTCATGCCGCGTGTGGTGATGGCTGGCGTGCCGATGCGTAAGCCGCTCGGGTTGGCCGGCGGCGACGGGTCGTTCGGGATGCTGTTGTAGTTGGTCACGATCCGGGCGCGGTCCAGCGCCTTGGCGAGTTTCTTGCCGGGGATGTTCTTGTTTCGCAGGTCGATGAGAATCAGGTGATTGTCCGTTCCGCCGGACATGAGTTTGAAGCCGTATTCGAGCAGCTTTTCGGCTAAGGCTTTTGCGTTCTTGACGATCTGCTTGGCGTAGGCGATGAATTCGGGTGTGTCGGCCTCGGCCAGGGCTACGGCCACGGCGGTTATCGTGTGCATGTGGGGTCCGCCCTGCAGGCCGGGGAAGACGGCCCTGTCCACGGCGTTGGCGTGCTCGGCCTTACACAGCAACATGCCCCCGCGAGGACCTCGCAGCGTCTTGTGCGTTGTGGTCGAGACGATGTCTGCGTACGGCACGGGGCTCTCATGAATGCCGGCGACGACGAGACCCGCAATGTGGGCGATATCACTGATGTGATACGCCCCCACGTCTTTGGCGATCTGGCCGAAGGTTTCAAAATCAATCTCTCGCGGATACGCGGTGGCGCCGGAGATGATGATTTTCGGCCTGTGTTTTTTGGCCAGCTCGGCAACGCGGTCGTAGTCGATTCGGCCGGTCTCGGGATTGACCGGGTACGAGACGGACTTGAAGAATTTGCTGGTGAGCGAGACCTTGCCGCCGTGGGTGAGGTGCCCGCCGTCGATGTGCGACATTCCCATGATGGTATCGCCCGGCTGAATCAGCGCTGCGTACGCGGCCAAGTTTGCGACCGAGCCGGAGTAGGGCTGAACGTTCGCGTGGTCGGCCTTGAACAGTTTCTTGGCGCGATCCTGGGCCATCCTTTCAATCAGGTCAGTCACCTGCTGGCCCTCATAGTATCGTCGGCCGGGATAACCTTCGGCGTATTTATTGGTCAGGCAGCCGCCGCTGGCTAACATGACCGCCCTGGAGACGTAGTTCTCCGAGGGGATCAGGCGAACGGCTCCGCTCTGGCGTGCCTGTTCCTGTCGTATCAACTCATAAATCTGCGGATCATACATCTCAAGTGCGTTTAGCATATTTGCTTCTCCGTAAACTGTCTTTGTTCAGGTTGTTTCAGGGTTCCGAAGCCAGAATAAAACATCTGAGCTTCTCTTATAGCATGATGCCCTGGCTCAGACAAGCATTTATTTGTTGACAAAATCCAGCCGAAGACTACGATAAGTCATTCGATCAATGTATGAGAAACAGATTTGGTAACAACTGATGCCGGAAGAAGATAGCCAGGCGGCGGCCAAAGCCAAGGCTTTTTTTGACAAAGCCGCGAAAGTAGCCGAGACGGACAATTTCGACTATGCGATCGATATGTACCTGCAGGGTCTGCGTTATGCCCCGGACGCTCTGATGGAAGGGCATCTGCCGCTGTGCGAATTGGCTTTGCATCGGCAGGGACAGAAGGGCAAGAAGCCTTCAGTGATGGACAAGGTGAAGCATCTGCGAGGCAAGACGCCGCTGGAGCAGATGCTCAACGCCGAATACCTTTTCGTTAAGAACCCCGGTCATCTGCCGTATGCCGAGGCGATGCTGAAGGCTGCCGTGGCCGGCGGCTATAAGAAAACGGCGGGCTGGATCGCCAACCTGGTCTTCCAGACCGTCAACGCCGCCGAGAATCCGTCGGTGCAGACCTATATCCTGCTCAAAGATGCCTATTGTGCCCTCGGCGAATTCGACAAGGCGATTGCCGCCTGTCAGCATGCCGCCAAGCTCAGACCTGCTGACAAGACCCTGGCTGATGAGTTTAAGAACCTCTCGGCCGAGCTGACGATGGTCCGGGGCAAATATGACGGCGAGGGCGATTTCCGACAGTCCATCAAGGACCGCGAGAGCCAGGAGAGACTTCAAGCCCAGGCCGGCGTCGTCAAGACCGAAGACTACCGGGCCGGTGCCGTCGAAGAGGCGCGAAGAAAAATAGCGCAGAATCCGGACCTGCCGGCGAACATATTCGAGCTGGCCGACACCCTTTCGGACCTGGAAAACGACAAGGACGAAAATGACGCTATCGCCCTGCTGGAGAGCACGTACGGGGCCAGGAGTGATTTCAGCTTCAAGCGGCGGGCGGGCCTGCTGAGAATCAAGCAGCTCCACAGAAAGATAAAGCAGGCAAAAGATACTCTCGAATCGAATCCCGGGGACGCCCAGGCCAAGGTTGAACTGGAGCAGTTGTCGGCACAATTGGACAATCTGGAGCTGGAACATTACCGCCTGTGCGTGGAAAACTATCCGACCGACCTGGCTGCCAAATTCGAATATGCTCTTCGCCTGGTCAAGCACAAGCAATATAACGACGCGATTCCTTTGTTCCAGGAGGCCCAACGAGACCCCCGGCGAAAAATCGCGGCGATGAATCAGATCGGCTGCTGCTTCTTTGTGAAGGGGTGGCTCGATGATGCGATCGACGTGCTCACCCAGGCGATAAATTCTTACGAGCTAAAAGATGATGCGGCTGGCAAGGAATTGCGGTATAATCTCGCCCGCGCATACGAAGAACGGGGCGATATGCAAGAGGCGATGGATGTCTATCGCAAAATCGCCCAAAGCGACTTCGCGTACAAAGACGTCAGCCAACGCGTCGATAGATTAAGAAACAGGAAAACGGAACTAACCTCTCAGTAAGTTTGGAATATGGGATAAAGAAGTTTTTCAGGAGATGACAGTGGCACATTCGTTACAGGCGAAAAAAAGAGCAAGACAAAACGACAAGAGAAGGCTCATCAATCGCGCTCGCAAGAGTCAGGTCAAGACGCAAATCAAGCATTTTGAAGAGGCCCTGGCCGGCGGCAACGCCGAGGCGGCAAGCCAGCAATTCAAGCTCATTGTCAAGAAGCTGGACAAGACCGCCGCGACAAGTACGATGCACAAAAAAACCGCCGCCCGAAAAAAGTCACGCCTTGCCAAGAAACTGAACGCCCTTACGGCAAAGAAAAGTTCGTGAGCGAATTAGCGAATTAGCGGTTCGTGAATTGAACGACGAACAACAGAAGCCTGCCCTCAGCCCGTTCGACCGCGCTGCGAGCAGATTTTATCGAGAGCCGGAGGGATGATCCTTGATACCGGCTGCCGGATACTTGGTGCGAGCGCCATTCAAAGCAGGTAGTCCTCGCACGTTGTCATTCCCGCGAAAGCGGGAATCCATTTTTGCACTTCGGGATCCCGGTTCCGGGCCGGAATGACAACATTGTCTGTACGAAGCAAGAGTCAAGGAACGGGAGTTTGGGCTTGATATTGTCTCCATCTCATAAGTCTCACAGGACGTGCTGTTCACGCCGCGATGTTGGTGGTGGGGCAAGCCGCCACCCTGCACCTCCATGTTTCTAATCAGGGTACAGCGAAAGCCTCTCGTCATTCTGAGCCAAGCGGAGCGTAGTTGGGAGATATATCGAGTTTATTTCTTCCTTTATAAACACGCCGCAGCAGCTACAATGTCAATGTCAAAAACGTTTTATGTCCATAAAAAAATGAACTTTCCAAGGATGGGTAGAACAAATGCCTGAAGTATTCAAAAAGCAAATAATCAAACTGCTCAAGCACCACGATTACGAGCCGGTCAAGCTCGGACACCTGGCCAAAGCGCTGGGCGTCAGCTCGGAGGATTATCCGCAGTTCAAAGAGGCTTTCGACCAGCTCCGGCAGGCCGGGCACGTCGTAATTGGTGCGAGGAACCTGATCAGTCTTCCCGCGCTGGCGGGTCAGATCGTCGGGACGTTCCGAGCCAATCCCAAAGGGTTCGGCTTTATTATGCCTCTGGAGCCCAACTCGCACGGCGACTTATTTATCCCGCCGGACGCCACCGCCGACGCCATGACCGGCGACATCGTCGTCGCAAAGGTTAAAAAGCAAGGCAAACGCGGCGGACAAATGCGCTACAGCGGCGAAATCATCGAAATTCTCGAACGGGCACAGAATAGATTCATCGGAACCTTAGTCAAACATCCGGAAGGATGGCTCGTTCAGCCGGACGGCAAGAGCTTCTTCGAGCCGATCTCCGTCGATGACGTCGGCGCCAAAGGAGCCAGGGAGAAGGACAAAGTCATCGTCGAAATACTCACGTATCCGACGGAAAAGCACCTGGCGCGCGGCGTTATCATTGAGGTGCTCGGCAAAGCGGGACGCTACGAGACCGAGATCAAGTCGATCATCCACCAGTACCACCTGCCGGGCGAGTTCGACGCCGGCTGCATCGAGCAGTCGCGTCAGGCCGCCGCCCGATTCAATCCCGAAAAGCCGGGCCGGCGGGAGGACATCACGGACAAGGTCATTGTTACGATAGATCCGCCAGACGCCAAAGATTTCGACGATGCGATAAGCCTCGAAAAGGATTCCGACGGCCAGTGGGTCTTGGGCGTCCATATCGCCGACGTCAGCCATTTCGTGACGGCCGATTCGCCGCTGGATGAGGAGGCCAAGACGCGGGGAAACAGTGCTTATCTGCCCGGCAGGACAATTCCCATGCTGCCGGAGATTCTGAGTAACGGTATATGCAGTCTCCAGCCCGGCCAGGACCGCTTCGTCAAGAGCGTATATCTGACGTACGACACGCAAGGGAACATTATGAGCCGCCGCTTCGCCAACTCGGTGATGCGCTCGACGCAGCGTTTGACCTACTTGCAGGCCGACGGGATTCTGAAAGGCCGCACGAAAGGCACCGGGCCCCAAGTGACTGAGCTGCTCAAGAACATGGAGATGCTCAGCCGGGTCATCGAACAGCGGAGAAGAGAGAACGGCATGATCCACCTGGACCTGCCTGAGACGGAACTGGTGTTCGACAAATCAGGCCAGGTGGCCGATGCGCACCCCGCCGATGACAGCTATCCCCACACGATCATCGAGATGTTCATGGTCGAGGCCAACGACGCGGTCGCCTCGCTGCTCGACAAGCTGAACGTCCCGTTCATGCGGCGGATTCACCCGGATCCGGATGCCCTGAGTATGAAGCATCTCGCCGACCTTGTCAAAGGGTTCGGATTCAGTCTGCCGCGGAAGGCGGACCGCAAGGTCATTCAGGATTTGCTGGCCGCCGTCAAAGGCGCCGATTGCTCGTTCGCCGTGAACTTAGCTGTCCTGCGAAGCTTCGAAAAGGCACAATACGCTCCGCTGAACATCGGCCATTATGCACTGGCTTCGACGCACTACTGTCACTTCACCAGTCCGATCCGCCGGTACGCGGACCTGATGGTCCATCGCGTCCTGGAATACTATCTGCAGAACAAGCCGGCCCCGAAAGCACAGGAACAGGACCTAGCTGAGGTGGGTAAGCACATCACCTTCACGGAGCAGCGGGCCGAGGACGCCGAGAACGAGCTGAAAGAGGTGCTGATATTGCAGATGCTCAGCAAGAAAATCGGCGAGGAGCTCGAGTGCGTCGTGACCGGCCTGGCGAGCTTCGGCGTATTCGTCCAGTGCAGGAAGTTCGGCATCGAAGGTCTTGTCCGGATGGACGATTTGGGACCCGACCAGTGGGACTACGACGCCAAGGCCCAGTGCATCGTCGGCGCGCGTTCGGGACACAGCATCCGTCTGGGCCGGGCCATGAAAGTGCAGACCGTTTCAGTGAACGTCCCGGCCCGGCAGCTCAACGTCAAGCCAGTCGAAGCCGTGGTGAAACCGCCGAAGCAGCAGGAGAGCAGCAAAGCCAGCAGACGAAAGACCAAAAAGAAGCGGAGAAACAGAAACTAAAACTTGCGTCCCAGAGAAGACGGCACTTCTGTCATGCTGAGCGCAGCAACGCGAAGCGAAGCATCTGGCCGGTGAATATCTGCTCTGACAAATCCAAGCAGCAGGATGAACGGACCGGCAAAAACTGCTTGAGCGGGTTCCTTCATTTCTTGACATTCTGTGGCAATTTTGCCATACTTGCCGTTTCTGATTGACTATTGATAATTGATTACTGATTATTGCCTTTTTCGGAGTAACAAATGAAGGTGTCTGGGATGCAAAAAGGTCAGACCATCAAGATCGACGGTAAGCTGTACGCGATTGTGGATTATACGCACGTCAAATTGGGCAAAGGCGGCGCGGTCTATCAGACGAAGCTGAAGAGCCTTGCCGACGGCTCGATTCAAAATGTCCGCCTGCGCTCGGAGGAGACCATTGAAGAGGCCGATCTGGATAAGAGAGCGTACGAGTACCTGTACTCTTCGGGAAGTCAGCACATCCTGATGGATACGACAACTTACGACCAAATCACCCTCGACGATGATACGTTCGGCGACGGGCAGAAATACCTGAAAGCCAACAGCCAGTTGCAGGTCAGCATGTACGAGGGCAAGCCGGTAATCGTGACTCTGCCTAATACGGTGGATCTGGAGGTGACGGACACGCCGCCGGAGATTAAGGGCGCTACGGCGACCAATCAAAATAAGCCGGCGACGCTCGAAACCGGCCTTGTTGTGCAGGTACCGTCTTTTATCAAGACCGGCGAGCTGATTCGCGTCGATACCCGCACCGGCGAGTATGTCACGCGAGTAAAAGAGTAACACTGTCTATTGTCATTCCCGCGCAAGCGGGAATCCATGTCCGGCCGGGCGTGGATCCCTGCTTCCGCAGGGATGACAGGAAAAAATCAATGACGCTTGATAAAATAAGCAAGGTGCTTGTAAAAATCTTCGGTTCTCGTAACGAGCGGCTGGTCAAAGCATACTCCGTCATCGCGCGGCAGGCGGGCGAGTTTGAAGAGCGAAGCAAACAGCTCGACAACGAGGCGTTGAAGGCAAAGACCGCCGAGTTCAAGGCCGCCATAAAGGGCGGGGCGAGGGCCGAGGATATCCTGCCCGAGGCCTTCGCGGTCGTCCGGGAGGCGGCAAGGCGAAACGTCGAGATGCGCCATTTCGACGTCCAGCTTATCGGCGGCGACGTCCTCTATGGGGGCAAAATCGCCGAGATGGCGACCGGTGAAGGCAAGACATTAGTCGCAACTCTGGCGGCGTACCTCGTTCACCTGACCGGACGCAAGGTCCACATCGTTACGGTCAATGACTACCTCGCCAAGCGCGATGCAGAATGGATGGGACCGGTCTATCAGGCCCTGGGTCTGACCGTCGGCGCGATTCAGGCGGACATGGACACCGGCGGCGACGAACGAAAAGCCCAGTACGCCTCCGACATCACCTACGGCACAAACAACGAGTTCGGCTTCGATTACCTTCGCGACAACATGAAAACGTCGCTGCGGCAAATGGTGCAGAGCCCGCTGCAGTACGCCATCATCGACGAGGTCGATTCGATTCTGGTTGACGAGGCCCGGACGCCTTTGATTATTTCGGGTCCCGCCCTCGACGATGTCACCCGATACAAAAAGGCCGACCAGGTGGCCCGCAAGCTGATCAGCCTGCAAAGCAGCTACGACCATATCAAAAAACAAATCGATTCGGCCGAACGCGCGATCGCCAACGCCCAGGGCGAGCTGGCCGAGGCCAAGAGAGACAAAGACAGCGATCGAATGGAAAAGGCCCAGAAGGCCATCGGGAAAAGCCAGGATGAGCTTGAGGCCGCCCAGGCCAAACTTGCGGGCGCCACGCAGTACTACGAAGTCGAGCACGACAAGAAGGCGGTCCACCTGACGCACGAAGGCGTGGGCGCGGCCCAGGACATCGCGGGCGTCGGCTCCTTTTTCACCGGCTCGAATATGGAATGGCCCCATCTTCTGGAGCAGAGCCTGCGGGCCCATGTCACTTTCGAGCGGGAAAAAGACTACGTCGTCATGGACGGCAAGGTCATCATCGTTGACGAATTCACGGGCCGGCTGATGCACGGACGGCAATGGTCCGACGGGCTGCACCAGGCGGTCGAGGCAAAAGAGGCGGTCACGGTCAAGGAGGAAACACAAACCCTCGCTACGATTACGTTGCAGAACTTCTTCAAGCTCTACGACCAGATCGCGGGCATGACCGGCACGGCCGCGACCGAAGCCGAAGAGTTCATGAACATCTACAAGCTGGAAGTCGTCACCATCCCGACCAACGAGCCCTGCATCCGGGACGACCGGGAAGACGTCATTTATAAAACGATGCGCGAGAAGTTCGACGCGATCGTGGAGGAGATCAACCAAATCAGCCTGGCCGGAAGGCCGCTGCTGATCGGCACGATCAGCATCGAAAAGAGCGAGGCGCTTTCAGAAGCTCTTCAGAAAAGATACGGCCTCGATCACGAGGTTCTCAACGCCAAACAGCACGCACGAGAGGCCGTCATTGTCGCCAAAGCCGGCCAGCAGCATAAAGGCCGGGATGGCCGAATGCGGGGCAATGTCACCATCGCCACGAACATGGCCGGGCGCGGCACGGACATCAAGCTCGGCCCCGGCGTCGCCGATATCGGCGGATTGCACATCCTCGGCACGGAACGGCACGAGGCACGGCGAATCGACAATCAGCTTCGGGGTCGCTCAGGCCGGCAGGGAGACGCCGGCTCCAGCCAGTTCTTCCTGAGCTTCGACGATGACCTGATGTGCGTCTTCGCCCCCGAATGGACCGTCAAGGCGCTGTCCTGGATCGGCTGGGAAGAGGGACAGCCGATCTACCACAAGCGAATCAGCAAGGGCATCGCCAAGGCCCAAAAAAAGGTGGAAGAGCGAAACTTCGAGACGCGAAAGAGCCTGCTCGAATACGACGAGGTGATGGACCGCCAGCGAAAATACTTCTACTCGCGCCGGCGCGAAATTTTAGCGGGTAAGAAACTCAAGAACATCATCCAGGAGATGATCGATGCCGCCATCGCAAAAAACTGCGGCACGATCCTCCGCGACGACTATCCCGCTAAGTGCATCATCGAATGGGCCAGAACGAACTTCAGCGTTGACTTGAAGCCCTCGAACATCGCCGACAGTACGGTGGAGGAAATCGAGAGCACAATCAAACAGCAGGCCAAGGACAACGCCGCCAACAATATCTCGCTTTCGATGGGCGAGTACCTGGAAGATTACAGCGACGCGGAAACGTGGGACATCGCCGGGCTGTGCAAGTGGGCGATGAGCGCCTTTCGGGTGAGCCTGAGCCCCGGCAAAGTCAAGCACCAGCCGCCGGAGGAGATCGAAGAGCAGTTGATTTCCGCCGCCGCCGAGCAGATCGATAAAAAAGACTGTTCGCCGCTCATCGAATTTCTGAAGGAAGATTTCTCCATCCGCCAATTCGCCGAGTGGGCGCGGGCCAAATTCGACGTCGCGATGGACGTTGCCGAGCTGGCGGGCCGCAGCGCCTCGCAGATCCGTCAGATGCTGAGCGAGAAAACGGCAGCCAAATACAAGCAGCGGGAGATCGAGTATCCCGTTGAGTTTGCGATGAACATGGTCTTTGGGCCGCAGGGCCCCAACGTCTATGCGTTTGAAGCGCTCACTCAATGGGCTAACAGAAAGTATAATGCCGGCCTGTCGGTAGAGCGCATACAGAACACCAAGCCCCGCGCCCTGCACAGCCAACTGCTTGAATTGAGCCGGAGCTTTAACGACGGCCAATTAGAGCGAGAGCTTTCCGATAAAATTGCCAGCCTGAACACCGGCGAACTGATCCGCTGGGCCAACGAGAGATTCGAGGCCTCTCTCACGGAGGACGACCTGCCCGGCGACGGACCTGAGCTCAAAGACACCTTGTCCGAAGTAGCCACCGAGTTCCTGCGGGCCGAGCTGAGCGATCTGGAAAAATACGTTCTGCTCCAGGTCTATGACAGCACATGGAAGGACCACCTCTATTCCATGGACCATCTGAAGGGCAGCATTTGGATGCGATCCTGGGCGGAGAAAGATCCAAAAACCGAGTACAAGCGCGAAGGCTCCCGAATGTTCGAGGAGATGATCGAGAGCATTGAGGACCGGGTGACGGATATAATCTTCAAGGTGCGCTTAGAAGCCGGCGCCAGGGCCCGGAGCGTCTGGAACGTCAGCCAGACCAGTCACGACGAGGTCAGCCAGTTCGCCATGGCCGAGCAGCAGCGGGCCGCCGCTCAGGCCCCGCAGGGCGAAGTGAAGGTCAAGCAGATCAAGCTCGAAACACCCAAGGTCGGCCGGAACGACCCCTGCCCCTGCGGCAGCGGGAAAAAGTACAAAAAATGCTGTGGAAAGGACTCGTAGAAATAATCTTAGCGAGACACAAATGTTTGATGGCATTTTGTGCCCGGTTCGGGCAACCATCAGTACGTCTTAGGCACACATTGCCAGACGGTGTGGAGTCTGCCATGAAGGCGGTCGCTGCGACCCGGAGGACCAAGAGAGGTATCAGATGCCGTTGGAACCCGGCGGTTGCGGCCGGCAGCCGTTTGGCGGCACGCGGGCCTCCGGCACCAACGACAAGGCCGGCAGTTGGCTCAACTTGGAGCGATGGGTCTCGCCCCGCGCCATCAAGGAAACCTTCCTGCCGCCCAGGAGTTTCCGCTACCCCTACATGGCCGAGGCGTAGAGGTCATTGCAAAAGCAGACCAGGAGCGATCTCAAAACCGAAGGTGCAAAGCACATGAAGACAATAATGTCCACAATCTTGGCTTTAGTTTTATGTCCGATGCTCTGTCGGGCCCAGATTGTCAATTCAGGTCCCCTCCCACCGCCGATCGTGACAGGAAACTCCGTGGAAATCTGCCTGAACAGCCGGTATTCGCAGCATTCCCTGGGCGGTACGGCCAATGCCCAGCAGATAAGTAATGTCCTGTGGGCGGCGGGAAAAGCTCCGGTCACCGGGACCTACAGAGACATATATCTCGCCACACCCGCCGGGACATACTTATACGATCCGAACAGTCACTCATTGAGCTGGCATTCCGATGATGCAACGGACGATGGCGCCTTCGCGATTATATATGACAGCACACTCGATTTCGACTCCGGCGTTTCATTTATGCCGGCATTGCTTGAATCCGTCTCTCTGTGCAGGAGCACGGAATCGCCCGTGGCGAGCTGCCCAAAAGGAATTGGATACCCCAAGGCAAGGCTGATCTTCGGAGTGCAGCCGGTTACAGGGCTGACCACGGAATTAGCCGTACATTCCTCTGCAGCCGAAGGTGCGCCAGGGTGGCTGCCGGACCCTCACATGACGGGCAGCAACAACCTTGAAGAGGTACTCGCCAACCTGCACTATGGCAGCACTCTCGCCCAAACGAATCTGACGTTGCAGCAGATTTCCCAGATCCTGTGGGCGGGGTACGGCTGTACCGACCACACGTCGAGCGGCAGGGCAGGTTTGACCGTTCCTTCAGCCTGGGCCAACTACTACCTGACCCGGAGCATCTACCTGGCCAATGAGAACGGTGTTTTCCGTTATCACAACAGAAATCCCGGCACAAACTTGTCCAGCAGGGACCACAGAATCGAGCAAATAGACTCCAGCAGTACCGGAAGAGGCGGTCCGCGACCCGCAGATGCCAGGGGCAGGCTGCAATCTGCCGTTAGTGGTTTACCCCGGGCCCCGTGTTACGTCATGCTTTGCCTTGATTCCTCCTACGTCGCGCAAGAGTACGCTCGTTTAGAGACGGGTTTTGTGGCCGGTAACATGCTTATCCAAGCCACTGCAATGGGTTTGGGCTGTCACTTCAAAACCAGGCTTACGCCAAGTGACCAGAAAAGCATTCAGGAGGCCACAAATATACCGCCCTCCCATACCCCCCAGGCGATCGTCAGCATAGGCCCGGTAGAAGTTCCGATGTCTATTTGCGTGGCTCTTCAAGGCGACGGCCGTCCTGACGCCGGATGGGCCGTTCCAATAACCGTCAAGTTCTTTGCGCCAGGAGCTGACGTATTAGGTGGCACTGCGATTTATGAGTTCAAGCTGACCACCACAAAGTCTCCTACCGGCAGCGCGGCTACCTGCGAGGCTCCAGGTGTCGTGCCAGGCACCTATGATATCTCCGTCCGCGGCGAGTACACGTTGACGAACGCCAAGAGAGGCGTGGTGATTTCGGCCCCAGGCACGTCGGTGGACCTGGGCACACTTCTGGAAGGCGACGCCAACCAGGACAACACAGTCGATCTTGATGACTATGCCGTGCTGGCGATGTGTTGGCTGGCTTCCGAATCGCAGGCAGAATATAGCGTTAGTGCGGACTTCGACCGCGATGACCTCATTAGCGCGGCTGACCTATCTCTGCTGGCGACCAACTGGCTCAGGAAATCGCCGGTAGAGCTAATGCCTTAATGGCGTCCGCTCAATTCGTCAATTCTTCTGACAGCACGTATCGAATAGGCGAGCCAAAAATTCAGAGAATCGGGCGGCTGAGCCGATGATAGAGTGGGAGGAGGGATTTTCGTAGAATCAAGATTATTTGTCGGCAAGAGTGGAGAAATGGCAAAAGGACATAAAAAAGTCAGGGCGTGGCCGCTGATACTTATCGGGGCGGCGATTGTGGGGCTGGCGTATCTGGTGCGGGGACCTTACAAGGCGGCGGTTACGATCCATGAGCTTCTGGCCGAGAATAAGGACCTCAAGCAGGCTATTAGCAACCTGAGCAGCGAGGACCAGATCGGTTATGCGAAGGTGATTGCCCAGGAAACCAGGGATAGTGAGCTTCTGACGACCATCCGATTTGTCGAGACGGCCAGAGACGACAAGCTCAATAAGATCTTAGAGAAGGAATACACCATCGCCGGCGATATTGTCCACTTCGACGCTCTGATTGTGAAGTTCGGCAACAAAATGGTGATGGACGGCAAAACGCGGGCGCTGTACCTGTGGCGACGGGTCTATGGCGAACAAATGACACCGCAAGAGGGCTTTGCAATCGAACAGCCCGGCGCCGAGCCGCAGAGATACAAGGATCTGCTCGGATTATTACCGGCCGAGCACAGGCAGATGTTCTGGTCGCATGTCTGGGACCTGGCCAACGACCCGGAAAAGCTCGCCAAATATGATATTGACGCCATTTACGGCAACGCCGTCTATTCGAAACTCAGAAGCGGGCTGATCTACGTCTTCAAAATCAACTCGACCGGCCAGGTCTATCCGGAAATCGTGCCGGACATATAACCGGGGCATTTCCCCATTCTCGGCACTCTTGCCCCCAAATCATCATCTCACACATCTTCTTCATAGCGTTTCGGTCATTCTCGATCCGGATTTCGGATTTGTTTAGGATTTCGCTGCGAAAATCGAGTCTTGTGGACTCGGCTGCTATTGGGGGCACCGGTTTGGCCGTGTGCGTGGTTCTTCATTGACGCTGATGGGGGTCTCCGTTATTTTATGGGCCGAACGACTGATCCGGGTATTCAGGGATTTTGGACAATGAACGGACACACTGATTTTGACGTTGTTGTGGTCGGCGGCGGGATTGTCGGCCTGGCGTCGGCGTACAAGATTATGCTCAGCCATCCCGACATTCGCATCGGCGTGCTGGAAAAAGAGGACAAATTAGCAGCCCACCAGACCGGCCACAACTCAGGCGTCATTCACTCAGGTCTCTACTACGCACCCGGCTCGACGAAGGCACAAACCTGCATCCAGGGGCGGAAGGAACTCGTCGCGTTTGCAAAAAAGCACCGGATCCCCTGCGAGATTTGCGGCAAGATCATCGTCGCGACAAGGGAAACCGAATTGGCGAATCTTGAGAGGATTCATCAGAACGCCATAGAGAGCGACATTGAGGGCGTTGAAGAAATCGGGCCTGATGAAATCAAGGAAATCGAGCCTTTCTGCCGGGGCATCGCCGGCATCCGCGTGTCCTGCGCGGGGATTATTGATTTTACGAAGGTGGCGCAGAAATTAGGCGAGCTTGTGGAAAAAAAAGGCAACGGCAATCAAGTGCTGACCTCGCATCAGGTCATAGGGTTTGACAAGCATGATTTCTACACGAAGGTTGTGACGAATCAGGGTGCTTTCGCCGCCAGGTACGTCATTAACTGTGCGGGGCTTCAGTGTGACCGCGTCGCCAGACTGGACAGCGTCGCGCCTAAGATGAAAATCGTGCCCTTCCGGGGGGATTACTATGAGCTGACGGAAAAGGCAAAGGAGAAAGTCAAGGCCCTGATCTATCCCGTGCCGGACCCGGCCCTGCCCTTCCTTGGGATTCACTTCACGCGGACGATTGACGGCCGTGTCGAATGCGGGCCGAACGCCGTCTTTTCATTCAAGCGCGAAGGCTACGGCAAGACCGATTTCAACTGGTCTGACACGTGGGACGCCCTGTCTTATCCGGGGCTCTGGAAGATGTTCTTTAAGTATTGGCGATACGGATTGGGCGAATACGCCAGGGCCTTCTCCAGGAAGCTGTTTCTGCGGCAATTGCAGAGACTGGTTCCCTCGCTGCAGGACGACGACATCAAGCCCTGCAAGACAGGCGTGCGGGCACAGGCCCTGGAGCGAAGCGGGCGGCTGATCGACGATTTCAGAATTGAAAGACAGAGAAACTCCATTCACGTGCTGAACGCCCCTTCGCCGGCCGCGACGGCGTCTCTGGCCATCGGCGACCGCATCAACCAGATCGCTACGGAGTACTTCAAACTCGGACAGTAGTAACCAATGTACGGCAACTGCCGCGACAGGAAAATGGGAACATGGTCGATTTGAGGCAAAAAGATTACGTCGTCATCGTGCAGTGTCATATCGTCAAGGAGCGCTGCTCCGGCTACAATTGCGAGCGGGCTTTTCACGAGCGCACCGGCGGTTTCGCTGCGTACCCGAAGGATAGGTCCTACCGGATGCTGAATATGACCTGCGGCGGCTGCTGCGGCCGGGCCGTGCAGCGAAAGCTGAGCAACCTGACCCGCCGCATCAAAAAGCAGGAAGACATCGGCAAGGATCGAATCGTCGTCCAACTGTCTTCCTGCATCACGAAGGACAACTTCCATGCACCGCCGTGCCCGCACCTGGACTATCTTAAGGCCCTGATCGCCAAACTCGGCCTGGATGTACGCGAAGACACCATCATATACGAAAAGTCCGAGAAACGCCGCAAAGAGGGCTTGTATAATACGAAAGATGGATAACATAAGGATTTTATGTTCAAATTAGACAGGGAAGAATTTGAAAATTTGAGATTCCATTTTGGCACCTCAAGTTGGGGCGGGCGCCGATATCCACCGCGTGCTTTTACGGAGCGGGGTGTTGCTATGTTATCCGGCGTTCTCAGAAGGAACGGAGAATGAAAAATTTGTTTGCCGAAGAAGTCGAGGCGGCACCTTGTCACCATATCGTTCGCGTGGCGTTCGAATCGGCGGCCGATACGGAGTTCGACTATCTCGTGCCGGATGAGATCTGGCCGATTCAGGTCGGACAGCGGGTGGAGGCCCCCTTCGGCAGACAGAACAAGCGGCAGATCGGATTCTGTGTGGACGTTGACCTCCGCAGGCCCGAGCCTTCGGCTTCGCCTGGTTCCGCTCAGGATGGTGAGATAAGGACTTTCAAGCTCAAACAAATATCCCGGCTCGTCGATAAGGAGCCTTTGGTGGACGCCGATCTGATGGAGCTGGCTCGGTGGATCGCCGGCTATTACGTCTGTCCGCTCGGCCAGGTCCTGGCGGCCATAGTCCCGTCGGCGGTCAAAAAAGGCGCCGGCGTCAAGACCGAGAAATACGTCTATCTGAGGCTCGGCGAAGCGGATATCGAAACGGCCGTCGAAAAATTGAAAGGCAAAAAGCAAAAGCAGATCGTTGCGCATCTTCGCGAGCAAGGCGCTTTCGATTCGGATTCAGCCCTGGAGCTTCAGCAGCTTCTCAAGACCATCGACTGCGGCCAGGAGCCCCTCAAAAGGCTGGCGGAAAGCCAAATCGTCAAAATCGCCCGAAAAACGGTGCTGAAATCGCTGCCCGCCATTCCGAAGGGCCTGTCCATAAAAATCGACAGACCCGTTATTCTCAATGAGGACCAGGAAAAGGCCCTCGATTCGATCAAGGCGCAGGTCGCCTCGGAGAAGTTCGGCGTCACGCTCCTGCACGGCGTGACCGACAGCGGCAAGACCGAGCTTTATATCCGGGTCATCCAGGCCGTTCTGCTCAAAGGCAAGCGCGCCATCGTTCTGCTTCCCGAAATCGCCCTGACGGCCCAGACCGTTCAGCGCTTCAGTGCCCGCTTCGAGAAAATCGCCGTCATGCACTCGGGCCTGACCGGAGCCCAGCGCAACGTCCAGTGGCAAAAAATCAGATCAGGCCGCGCCGACGTGGCGATCGGCGCCCGCTCGGCGGTCTTTGCGCCGCTTGCCAATCTTGGCCTGATCGTGGTCGATGAAGAACACGAGCCCGGCTACAAGCAGGACACGGCGCCGCGATACCACGGCCGAGACGTCGCGATCAAACGCGCGCAATTGGCCAATGCACATTGTCTGCTGGGCAGTGCCACGCCGTCTCTGGAAATGTTGGCCAATTGTCAAAACAAGAAGCACTTCACCCTCCTGCGTTTACCCAAGCGGGTCATGGACCTGCCGATGCCCGCCATGAAGCTTATCGACATGCAGAAGACTCCGGCGCCGCACAAGGGAATCAGCCTGATCAGCGAGCCGTTGGCCGGGCAGCTCACAGAAACTCTCGCCAGGAAAGAACAGGCCATTTTACTTCTCAACCGGCGCGGGTACAGCAATTTCGTTTTCTGCCCCTCGTGCAAGCATACGCTGCACTGCCGCAACTGCGACGTCACGCTGACCTTCCACAAATCGAAACAGCCCCGCTACACGCGCATGAAAACGGTCACGGGCGAGCATATCAATTACGGTTACGCGATATGCCATTACTGCCTCGCTCAGACGCTCGTGCCCGAGAAATGCCCCTTGTGCGGCAAGGGATTCGCCATGATCGGGCTTGGCTCGCAGCGGCTCGAAGAGGAAGTGGCTGCGAAATTCCCCGGCGCCCGTGTCTGCCGGGTCGATAGCGATTCGATGGCGAGCAAGGACTACTACCGCGTGCTCAACGACTTCGGCGAGGGACGGATCGATATTCTGGCCGGCACGCAGATGTTGGCCAAGGGCCTGCATTTTCCGAACGTAACCCTGGTCGGCATTATCAGCGCCGATACGTGCCTTTATTTGCCGGATTTCAGGGCGAACGAGCGGACGTTCCAGTTGATTTCTCAGGTGGCGGGGCGCGCGGGGCGAAGCGAGAAAAAAGGGACCGTTTTCGTCCAGACGTTTTTGCCCAACCAGCCGGCGATACGCTTTGCCATCGCCGGGGACTTCGAGGGCTTCGTCAAAGAAGAGCTAAAGCATCGCCAGGCCTGCAATCTGCCGCCCTTCTGGCGATTGGCGCTGATCGTCCTGCGGGACATGAAATTCGACAGGCTCGAAGCCGCATGCAGGCAGATGCGGCAGCGAATTGACACGATTATAGGACGGGAAGGGCTGGAGGCGACCGTTCGCGGGCCGATGCCGGCGGTGATCAGCCGGATCCAGCGGTTCCACAGGATGCAGATTATCATTCAGGCCCCGGAGGCGGCGGCCATCCAGCGGCTGTTTGCCGGCCTGCGGGCGCAGCCCCCGATCCGCCCCGCCGTCAAGATCGCCATAGATATTGACCCGGTGAATTTATTGTAGCTTGCAATCCGCCGGCAGATGTGCTATATTCACGTTCCGGCTTGACCGGGGAGTAGCTCAGCTTGGCTAGAGCGCTTGGTTCGGGACCAAGAGGTCGCAAGTTCAAATCTTGTCTCCCCGATTGATTGAAGCGATCTGTCATTAGAGCGCGGACTTTGCAGTTGCGTACCGACAAGCGAGAACTCCGTGGAGGAAACAACGATGTCGTGGCAAGAAAAATCAGGAAAGCTCAGATCTGTAGAAGTTCTGGTTCTCGTGTTCGTAGGTCTGTTTCTCCTGGTTGTCGGAGGGGCGGCGTCGAACAAAACCCGATTCGATGCCTATCGCATCCAATGCCAGAGGAATCTGTCGTTGATCGGCAAGGCGATGCTGGTTTATGCCAACGACTACAATGGTGAATTTCCACGTTCGGGCAGCAGAAACAGCTGGTGGGCTGCCCAAATACCTAATTGGCTGGCGCGGAATCGTTTTGACGCCTACGGCCTGGCTCGGGACGGCAGCGGCGGCACGGGAACCATCTCATCCTGTTTCTACCTGTTGGTAAAATACGCCGGGGTACCGCTCAAGTCCTTTATCTGCCCGGACGACGCCGGGGCCACAGAGTTTAATCCAACCCAAGCAGGCGCACTTGCCAGACGCCCGATTGATTTGTGGGATTTCGGGTCCGAACCATTCAAGCATTGCAGCTATTCCTATCACATGCCTTTTGGCTTGTACGCTCTGACTACATCAAATGAACCTAACATGGCGGTGGCCGCCGACCGGAATCCCTGGATAGTGTCGCCTTCTGGTGAGAGAAAAGACATGAGGTCCTCTTTTAATCCCGACGGTGACAGGACAGCCATCAAAACAGGTAACTCCATGGTGCACCAGGAGGAAGGGCAGAACGTTTCGTTCGTGGACGGCCATGTTACGTTTGAAGATCACTCATTTTGCGGGATCAAGGACGACAACATCTACACTTACTGGGATGGTGGAGATATTCGGCGAGGCGGTGTGCCCATAACTGGAGCAAGCGAAGCAAAGGACAGGACCGATTCATTTCTTGTAAACGAACCTGGAACGCCCAAACCAAAGACGATTGTCAAACAGCCCAAAGAGGTCAGCTCCGCCGATTTGAAGCAAACGGTAGTCCTCCCAACCCTTGACTGCCCCATCCCGGAACACAAGAACGTCATCTGGTGCGCGACGTTCCAGGTTGCCTGGGACAAGTTCAAGAACGACATCATTGGCGAGCCGGTTCAGCTCATCGGTGCCGAGGAGTTGGCAAACCGTCTTAATAAGGGCTCGTTTGAACCGCAAGACATTGAACCGAAATCTTTTTACGCCTCTGCCGGCTTTGTGAAGGATGGCATCATCGAACAAATTCAAAAGGAGATGGCAAGACGCTTCCCCTCCGAATCCAAACCTGTCTTCGACGAACGTTACAGAGCGCTGCCGCTGGCCTCGGTGGCTTATTCGTTCCTGAGTGTTGGCGTCGAATTCACTTTTCCGTTCTACGTCCACGAGGGCGCTTTTGACTTCACAGCATCGGACGGCACACGAACGGGCGTCACGGCGTTCTCGACTGAGTCTGATGCGCCTGACCCAAACTGCGGCCGCCTCCATGAGCAGGTCGAGATCCTTTACTATAAGTACGGAACCTCACCGAGCGCTCCCGAATTCGCGGTCGATTTGTGCAAACATACCAAGCCGTATCAAGTCGTTCTGGTGCGTGTGCCTCAGCGAGTCCCTCTGGGTGAAGCGTTAAAGACCATCGAGCAGAACATTTCCGACTTCAAGAATGACCCGCATTACGAGGTCCTGCGTGAGCTCCGGCGTATTGACAGGCTGATCGTCCCCGACATTCTCTACAAGCTGACGCATCATTTCAAAGAACTTGAGTGGAAGAATCTCGCAAATCCGAAATGGCGGGCGCGCGAATACTTCATCTTTGAGGCCAGGCAGATGGTGGATTTCTCATTGAGTCGAACCGGGGTGATCCTTAAGTCAGAGGCACGTATCGGCGGTGCGGGCGGAATGGGCCCGCCCGACGTAGAACAGCCGCGATATCTGTATTTCAACAAACCCTTCCTGATTTATGTTAAGAAACGCGGGGCCGATTATTCGCCGTTCTTTGTGATGTGGGTGGACAACGCTGAGCTGATGAGCGAGTTTTAGGATTCCTTCGACCTTGAGGAAATGGGCTTTCGCGGCAGATTTTCGATTGCGGGGTTGTACTATTACGTCACGCCGGTGTTTGTTTTGCTGGAT
Organism: uncultured Pirellulales bacterium; assembly: GCA_964462945.1. Lineage (GTDB taxonomy): Bacteria > Planctomycetota > Phycisphaerae > Sedimentisphaerales > Anaerobacaceae. The sequence goes on along the minus strand of CAYWZW010000003.1, from coordinate 125,094 downwards.
TACGCGTGGGGGGTGAGCATCCGCGTGGCGGTTCTGGATTCGGCGCCGTTCTACAAGAACCTCTACTACGGGTTCTGCATCCTGTGCGGCGTTGGTGTGTACGCCTTGCCTCGGCTTACACCGGTCGTGGCCCTGTTCGAGAGCTCGATCAACTTCCTGATGACGGTGCTGGCCGTCTTTATGCCCTATATCCGTTTTATCACGCAGACAGACGACGTTCTGACCGCCCCTTTGCCGACGGTGGCCGGAATTGACGCTCCGCACATAGCCAATATCCTCCTCGCGGGCGGGTGAGGTCCCTCGACTTCGCTCGGGACGCCTGCGCGCACACGGCTGCGCCGGCGTGCTCGGCGGTTTCCACGGCAGCCTTCGCACGATGGGGCTGGGCGGGCATCGCGATACAGAATCCGATCAGTTCCTGTAGGCATCGACGCCAAACTCCAAAGGCTTGTCGCCGAGCTCCTCTGCACCCATATCGGGCGCGTCGCCCCGGAAATCGTCGTTGAAATTGGGGATGCGGACCGCCGCATCGTGTCCCGGACTATTTTCGGCCAGGGCATGGGGCTGCCCCGCTGCATAGACCGGCGCGCCCGTGACACCGTGCTTCTCGTGGCGCTCGCCGCCGGGCAAGGACCCCCGGTATAGGTCGTAGTCGTAATCAGACAATGGGTCGTCATTGCGGACCTGGAACGAGCGCTGTGTGACATCCAGAATATTGTTTCTGCTGGTGACGGTGACCATCGGCCCTCCCCAGCCTAAGCCGGTCCTGGCTCCGGCGCTCACCATGCCGTCTTTGCCCTTGCCGAGCGGTTGAAGGATGGTATTGTGAAAGACGAAAATCCTGCCTCCGCCCATGATGTCACTGGTCTTGAGGAATCCGCCGCCCCATTGGCCCCCGGCGACGCGCATCGCGCCGCCGATGTTCCGCCAGACGTAGAGCGGCCCCACCGAGGTCCCCGCCGTGGCGATGGCCACGTAGCAATCGGTCGAGTAATTGCCCCAGATGCGAACGTTGCAGTTGGCCCCCTCCGATTCGATGGTGTCGTCCCAGCAGTGGCTTAGCCGATTGCCATAGATGTCGGAGTCGCGGTTGGGAAAACCGCGGACGCTGAAATTCGCCCCGGCTCCGAAGATGTCGTTGTACTGATGGTCCTCGTCGGAGGAAACCGTGTTGTAGCGAAAGACATGGTTGCCTTCGCTGTCCCACAGGCAGATGATCTGCGGCCCTTCCGGATGGCTGGACTCGCGCTTGCCCGGGGCGGGGCGGGATTGCCTCCAGTTGTTGGAATTGCTGCGCGGATGATGAATTCGATTTCGCTGCACAATCACCCGCGTCAGGTCCCGCGCGCGTGAATAGACGGCGGAGTCGTAGTCCCTGCCCCAGCCATCGTCGGCAATTCGGCCCCAGCCGCTGATGTCACAGCTCTCGATGACCACATCGTGACAGCCGTCGAAGATTCGGATCCCGTGGGTCTGGGCGCCCTTGAGTGTCAGGCCGCGGATAATCACGAACGAAGCCCGGACCTCGATGCAGTTCTCCTTACCGTTGTTGACATCAATGACAGCCGTCTCTCGCCCCTCCGGAGGTGTATAGACAACATAGCCTGCGGCGGCTCCCCCCTGGTCGATCACAAGCATCTCGCCACTATCCGAAACGGTAACCTTCTTCGCGATGGGAAAATCTTCGCTCCACGTCCTGGTCTTTAGGCCCTGCTTTTGTTTAGTCTTTTCCAGCGACAGCTCGATTTCGTACTCCGTCCCCGGCTCCAGATTGACGATGCTGCCCCGGTACTGCCCGCCATGCTCCCACTTCGTTGTCTTCTCGACCCCGCGCCCGTCCCTGCCTACAGGTGACATTTCTCTGCCGTCAAACCACAACGGCATCGCCTCTCGCCACGGCTGCGAGCCGGCCTTTCGATAGCGTACTTGACAGACGTTGTCCGCGGCCCCTTCCTCTGCGTTCCAGTACAGCCCGATGCAGTGAAACGTCGGCACAGCCCACACCTGCTCGGCCCCCTGCAGAGGGCTGCTTGCCGCACAAACAACGACTCCCAAAAGTTGCACTACAGATCCTAAACGAAAAGTCTTTGTCATCTTGTACTCTCCACTGTTCTTCGTCTTGCCGGAAAGGCCCAGCTTACCATGACGATTTATTGCATGGTACACCAGCAATTACGCGGTGTCAAACTCTGCGTTGCCGCCTGCGGTGAAATCGCATTAGTTGGCCCTACCGCGGCGAAGTTAAAAAGTGTTCAAGGAAAATGTAAATCTGCTCGTTTGATTCGACGGTCGGAGAATGTTCCTTGCGGTTTGTCATGGCGACCCTGTTGGTGTGCCCGAGCAGCTTGTTGACTTCAACGCTGTGATTAAGGGCCTTCCAACGCTCAAGCTGATCCTCCGAGCCGCCGGAGACCAAAAACGGCCTGGGGGCCATCAGGGCGTGCAATTCGTGCAGGTCGTGTGCTTCCTGGAGCATTTTCTTATAGGCGCCGGTGCGGGGAGTCGATGCGTTCGGGATACCTCGCTGCCGCTGCTGGCTGGGGTCATAGCCGAGATACCAGGGCTCCCAGTAATTCACGTTGGCGCGGCTCTCGTCGAAGACAATCCCCGGATCCGACCAGACGGCACAGGCAAACTTCTCGTAGAGACATGATGCGAACATCGCCCATTTTCCGCCGTACGAATGGCCCATGACACCGATGCGATCAGGATCGACCTGCGGCAAATTGGCCATCGCCGTATGGCAATTGGCGGCCACGTAAGCCAGCGCCGAGAGCGGCTGGAGCGGGGTCGCGCCTTCGCCGGACTCATACAGCGGCTTGTACGGAGGCTGCAAACTGGCGAACGCGGGCGTTCCTATCGACAGGGCGACGAAACCTCGCTTCGCTAATTGATAAGCAAAGTCACGCAGCTCCTTGTCCAGCCCCACGCCGGTTTTCGCATCATAATAGACCACGAGCACTGCGGGGCACGGCTTTTTGCCGTCGGGCACGAGCAGATAACCATCGACCGTCTGGCGCCCCGGCGCTATCTCCACACGCACTTGATGCTGGGTGAAGTTCTCGCGGTGCTCTTTGGCCAGATATTCGATTCCCGGCTTCTCAATCAGCGGCGGCCATGCCCCCATCATCCCGTGCCACGTTCTCAGTATCTCTTGTCTGCGTCGCTGCCAATCCGCCGGTGCCTTTACGGCAGTCCCATCATTGAATATCAGAGGAGATTTGTACTCCCCAAAATCGCGTGCAAGTTCTGGCGGCGGCTTGAAAAACACAGCGATTTTCGCAGGAACATTATCCGCTGCGGAACCGCTATGGCCGCCGGGTTGACTCTGCACGCCAGCCCCGTTCGCCAGCAGCAACAAAACGATTGAAAATAGAGTCAAAGAGTTCATCCTGCTCACCATCCAATGAGATTCACCAAGATAACACCGCTCGGCCACGTCTGACGCTTACACAACTGACGATAGTCTATTCCTTCGCGTTATGCAAGCTTTCGGGATTCCTGAGAAAGAAGGTGCCGGCCCCGCCACGCAACGAACGCCGGGCGCTACCGTCGAATCGCGCCGCCCATGCGGGTCCGCGCGGAACTGCGCCTGGCAGGGCTTGTTTGCGGCCGGGCCCCCGCCTTGGGAGCCGGCGCACCACTTGCCCGTTCGGGCTCGGTAATCTCAAGCGCCTGAAGGTGAGGCAGCTCCGTCCGCAGACGTGCGAGGGCGTCCTCACCAATCGGCACAGCCGACGTGAGAAAAATGATGTGGATAGTTTTCAGAGGATACAGATGCGTGAATCCTTCTCCCGTTATCCGGCTGTCGCCAATAGTGAGAGTATCGAGCCTGCGCATGCCAGCCAAATGCTTCAATCCATCATCCGTCAGGTTGGGGCCGCCCAAAACTTGCAAGTACTTCAGGTTTGTCAGAGAAGCAAGATGCTCAAGGCCGGCGTCGCCAATTCCAGCACCCCAAATGCTGAGACTCTCCAGGTTTGTCAATCCCGACAAACACGCCAGATCGCTCTGGCGGAACGTATCGTAAGTAGTTACGAACTGGCCACCGGTTCTCGTCGTTTCATGCCGCATGTCGATTCTCAGGGACTTGAGCTTCTTGAGGCCGGAGATATCAAGACCTCCCCCATCCTGCACGACGTCGCTGGGGCACAGGCTCTCCAAACCTTCAAGCTTGTTCAACACATTCAGACCCGACATCGTCACCCTTCCGGACGAATGAAAAGACAGATCTCTCAGTTTAGGCAATCCTGTTAGGCGTTTGAGATTATCGTTGCTCAGGCCATCCGTACCGAACCACGGCAGAAGAAGGGTATGCAAGTTCTCAAGCTTCAGCAGCAGTTCGATCCCCTCGTCTGTGAATCCCATGCCTGCAATACTCAAATCATCGAGTTCGTGCAACGTACTTATGGCCGCCAGGGCCTTGTCAGTCAGCGGTGACTTATCGACACACTGGACGTAAAGGCGTTTTAGATGCTTGCTATCGGCCAAGTGGCTGATCCCTGCGTCTGCGAATCCATACGGCAGACATAAATCATCGAGATTCGGCATGGCGCCAAAATGAGCCAGGTCCGCATCGGTGAGCCTGGCAGAGGTAACGTCGAGCCCTTTGAGTTGAGGCATGTTCTTCAGATGCACGACGCCCCTGCCTGTGATCTTCTCCAGCCAGTGCACGTTGAGCCGCTCCAGCGACCGGCTCTTTGAGAGCTGGCGTAAGCCTTCATCGGTTACATTGGGCGTATCCAGCCACAGCACTTTGAGCGAGGGCATTGCCGCCAGATATTCCATGCCGCGATCCGTAAAAGGCCCCTCCATACCCAGTCGCAGATGCCTTAACGAACGCAACTGTGTCAGGGCCTCCAGGCCGTCATCGGTCATTCCGGGATTGCCGTACAGTCCCAATACCTCCAGGGATGTCAGTTTGCCCAGCGACCGCAGGCCCTCGCCGGTCATCTGACTGGGGCCGACGTCAAGGATCTTGAGGGACTGCATTTTCGCGATCTCGGCCATCGCCGCGTCAGAGGTCTTATCGGGCGTGTAAAGCTGCTCCACTCGAGGAAGCGAAGCCAGAAGCGACAAGCTCCTCGGGTTCACTTCAACGCTCGCCAGACTCAGATTCCTTAGCCCCGTCAGCCGGGCGACCAGCGGCATTTGATCGTCGATATAGATCGGGCGGGACGGGGGTATGAACAAGAATTGCAGGCCGTAGAGATCGTCCGGACCGAGCGACTCCAGCGCCGTGCGGATGCGATCCGGGGTGGCCCCGACCCCCCTGATGGTCAGGGTGACGCGTTTTCCAGGCGGGATGCGGACCTTCCCCCTTGCGGGAGAGAAGTTCTCCATTTCGGCGTACGCATGCCCCGGGTGAAAGCCATGGACTGTCTCAGGAATGACCATGTCCTCGTCCTGAAGATAGACCACACCGACTGATTGGTCCTGTGGGAAATGCAGCACTCTGGTTGCGCCACTCCCTGGCTCTTGAGCTTTGCCCATGGGCAGCAGGACGGCCGCGACGACAAAGAGCGCAGCGAAACCAAGGACGCCGAGCTTCGAGCTTTTGGGTATCGGTCTTGTTAACATGTGTCTAATCCTCAACTGCAAAGCTTTTTTGGATTCGGCCACACCGATGAGGCGCAGCCCCAAGTCCGCTCTCGAAAAAGCCGTCTCACCGATATCGATAAGGGTGTTGCTGTAGCCCTCGGCCTGGCCCCCAAGGGCCACGAGGACCGTCTCATCCACCGCTTCCTCACAAACCCTGCGGATCACCGCATTAGCAAACCAGACGAACGGATTGTAGAAATAGACGACTTGCAAGAACGTCTGAATCGCATTGACCCACAAGTCGCCCCTTTTGATATGGGCCAGCTCGTGAATCAGCGTCGCCATCAATCCTTCCGGCGACAATTTCTCGACAAGAGCCGCCGGCATTAAGACGACCGGCCCGACCAACCCGCAGACGGCCGGACTCGAAACGGCGTGCGATAATCGCAGCTCGACGTTCAGCCGGACGCCCATTTGCCGACGGCACTGCTCCAGCACGCCGGCCAATTGCCCCGGCGCCGGGCTGCTCTGGGCCACGAGCCATCTGACGAACTTCAGCCGCCGGGCGAGCACCGCCAAAAACGCCAAGACACCCACGAGCCAGAGAACAAACAGAACCGCCCTCGCCGTGACAGGAGGCGGGGTGAAAGCAACAGGTGCGGTCAAAGGATCATCCGGGGCAGTATCCCCCGCAGGTCGGACGTCGAACGCTTCCACAGATGGACCCGGGCGTTCAAGCCCAGCCATGTCAAATGCTCTGTCTGAGATGGAGGAGGCAGGCAAATGACCTCCAACCCAATATCCAACCCCTGTTGGCAGGCGAAGCGAAGGAGGCAGAACGAGTTTCACGAGCACGAGCATCCATAAGCAATACCGAAAGATAGCGCGAATCCGCTTGCGCAACAGCAGGTCAATAGCAAAGAGCAAAATCACCAGAAGAGCCGATTGGATAAATACAGCTCCGGCATAGTCACAGAACATACCGCCGACTCTGTCCAAGCCTGTCAGACAGGTGTTGATTACCTGATTCATCGTTGCATCTCCTGCCCTCCATGAATCCACTCTGTCAGTCTTTCTCTCTCCGGGCCTTGTTGACAAATTCGCGAAGCTGTGCCGCCTCCTCTTTTGACAGACCCTCGTGCTCGATCAGGAACTTCAGCAGCGGCGTGAGCGCCCCGCCAAAACCTCGCTTGAGCATTTTGCGCAGCTCTCCTCGCTTGGCCTGGACCTCGCTTATGCAGGACCGGAAGAGCTGCAAGTTGCGAATCCTGTTGATCTCCAGAAAGCCTTTCTCGACCATGCGGTCCATCATAATCTTGACCGTGGCATAGGCCCAGTCCCTGCTTTTGGCCAGCGCCTCCTGCACGGTCCCGGCCGCACACGGTTCTTTTGCCCAAACAACCCTCATGATCTCCCATTGGGCCTCAGTCAACTCTGCCGTGTGCTTTTTCCTGCGACCCTTCTTCGTTCTCTCTGATGCCAACATGTGTTTCGTCTCCTAATTTGATTTAGAACGAATATATTTGACAATAATCAAATAGTCAAGAAGAAAATAGAACTTTCGTAAGAAATTTTTCCATCCTTCATTTTCGCCATCAGGAACACAGAAAAGGGGAAAAAACCTATCCCACAACAGGGTGGCCACCTTGAGGTTAGTGAACCGTCGAAATTTTCTCCCTCGGGCGGCTTGGGTGGTAAATACGATCATGCAGAATATCGATGGCACACTTCATTGTGTATCCGCCGGAGCGTTTGGCTCGGCAGTCGTGCTCTGAGACTGCTTTTGATATATGCGAACGTAATCCACCTCGAACTTGGCTGGGAACTCCGTGTTCGCCGGATCGCCTCCGGACGTTCCGCCGACGGCGAGATTCAGGATTATATAGTGCGGCTGACGGAATGGGTTCTTTCCCTCTTTGTCCCTGTTGAACGTCTGTTTCACGTCAACGGTATTCAGAAGCACATCGTCAACATACAGTTTGATATTATCCTCGTCCCAATCCATCCGCCATACGTGGAACTTGGCGGACCAGCCGGCGTCCTTGAATTCGCTCAGCGGTATCTTGACGTCGTCCCACACAGGTACCCATTGCCTCTCCGAAGCCCAGGCGGCATTCGCCAGAAGCATGCCCCGATAGTATTCCATGATATCAATCTCGCCGCAACCCGGCCACCGACCTGCGACGCCCAAGGTCCAGAACGCGGGCCAGAGGCCCGGGCGTGTATCGATCCGGCCCCGCATCTCGAAGCGCCCGTACATCCATTGGTGCAAGCCCCGGGTCGTCAGGCTTGCGGACGTGTACTCCGAGAACTGCCTGTTCTCCCTCCAGCTCCGGCCATCCGGTCTGTAACCGGGATTCAGCTTGCGCTCTCGCCGGCCCTCAATAATGAGCAGACCATCTTCGCACCGGGCATTCTCCGGCTGATACCACTGGAACTCTTCATTACGAACGAAACCTCGCTCGTATGTCCAGTTACAGGGGTCCGGCGGACCAGCTTTGTCAAATTCGTCCGCCCAGACCAGCCGGTACCCGGCCCACGGTGTCCCCTCGTCCTCGATCCCAGTCTTTTGTCCCGACATCGCCGTAGTCGCCAGGGCTGCTAAACAAAAGGCCGAGACAATATTGAGTTTCTTCATATGTCTTCCTCTTTCCCGCTCTGCACGTTTTCGTGGGTCTTCACAATCTACCATTCGTCTTGCGAAATCGGTCTATTTTCGCTGCCTCGCATAATACCATATTCGCATGGGGAAGAACATCTCTGCTATTTTCTCAACGGGCGCCATCGCAAATTGCTTCTACAGGGTGGGTCTGTTATACTGTGGACAATAAGGCTCAGGAGTGTTGCCGAGCAGATTATCAGTGGAGCGTCTTTCAGATAATTCAACTCATTGAAAGGACTCAGTAATGTCCAAGACCAGCGAGCCGGCTTTGCCGGCGGAGCGTTTACTCTCGATCGATGCCCTTCGGGGCTTTGACATGTTCTGGATCATCGGCGGCGGCACGGTTCTGAGCAGCCTGGCCGACGTATGGCCGCACCCCGTCACGCAGACCATTAAAGAGCAGCTCGAGCACGTCGAGTGGCAGGGGTTTCGTTTTGAGGACCTGATCTTTCCGCTGTTTCTATTCATTGTGGGCGTCGTGCTGCCGTTTTCGATTTCCCGCCGTCGCCAGCAGGGACAGAACCCGGCTTCTATCCACCTGCACATCTTAAAGCGCAGCGTCACGATCATACTGCTGGGTTTGATATTCAACGACTTGCTGCGTTTCGAGTGGGCGCAAATGCGCTGGCCGGGCGTGCTGCAGCGGATCGGGCTGTGCTACTTCTTTGCGGCGATATTGGTCGTGCATACACGATGGCGGACCCAGGCCATTATCGTCGGCGCAGTCCTGGTTTTGTACTGGGCCGCTCTGGCGCTGATTCCCGTGCCGGGCTTCGGGGCAGGCGTGATGACGGCAGAGGGATGTCTGTCCTCATATATCGACCAGCAGTTGATTCCGGGAGAACTGTACTACGGCTACGGGGACAATGAGGGACTGATTTCAACCTTCCCGGCGGTTTGTACCGTCCTTTTAGGCGCGCTGGCCGGGCACTGGCTCCGCTCGCAGCGTCCGGGCAACCAAAAAGCGGCAGGCCTAGCTGTGGCCGGCCTGGTGTGCCTGGCCATCGGCTATTTGTGGGGATTTGTCTTTCCAACCATCAAGATCATCTGGACCAGCTCCTACACGCTGTTCTCCGGCGGCTTATGCCTGATGCTGCTGGCTTTGTTCTATTGGCTCATCGACGTCAAAGGATACCGAAAGTGGACATTGTTCTTTGTTGTGATCGGGGTCAACCCCATCACGATCTACTTCCTGCAAAGCTTTGTTAACTTCGATGGCATCACCGATTTCTTTCTTGCGGGCGTAGCAAACAACGCGGGCCAAGTCGCACCGTTGGTTCTGCCTCTCGGTATTCTGGCCGTCAAGTGGCTGTTTCTGTGGTTCCTGTACCGGCACAAGATACTTTTTAAGGTCTAAGACGAGGGCCGAGACATCACGGGGCCTGTTCTTATTTGACTCCCTCTTGCGTGGCAGTCGGATCGATCTTACTTGTGCCGGCGGGCGCGAGCCTGGCCACAATAGTATCTCCCGGTCCTTTGGACACGTCTTGAAACGCATTCCTGGTCGGCCAGTTTTCGCCTGAAGACGAACCTGCCACGATCATGCTGCCGTCGCTGCTAATGCAGCCGGCCCGGCCAGCATCGTTGCCGCCGCCGCCAAGGAAGGTACCGTAGATGAGCCGGTCCAGATTCGGACTGAGCTTTACAAGAATAGCATCGTCTCGTGAACCCTTGGTGCCCTGATAAGCATCGGTTGAAACCGGGAAGTTGGCAGAAGCGGTCTGTCCGAATAGAACAAGATTGCCTTGGAAATCGACCCGTATGCCGTCCGGATTGTCTGCGCCATCGCCGCCGAGCAGCGTGCCGGCCAGCAGAGCTCCTGTGGGCGAGAGCTTCACAATGCCCCAATCAACTCTTCCGCCTGCGTGGGTCCTTTGAATTGCGCCCTGCGTTGTGGGGAACGAGGAGCTAAATGCACACGTAGAGGAATAGCAATTGCCGTCGCCGTCCACAACAAGATTGTGGGTATTCAGCCAATTGTCACCCTCATCGCCAATATACGTGCCATAGACAATGCCGGAACCATCGGGCAACAGCTTGGCTACATACCAATCCACGCCGCCGTTATGAGTTCTGTCGTGGGCCCCGGGAGTCGTGGGTATGTCGATGGACCTCGTTTGGCATCCAACGTACACGTACCCCTCGTTGTCCACGTCGATGGATGCTTCTATCGAGTCATAGTCCGATCCGCCCAGGTAGGTGGCCCAGATCACGCGGCGGCCGTCGGAAGAAATCTTTGCCACGCCGCAGTCCGTCCCGCCTTGGGGACAAGGTTGGAAGGCGTTCGCGTTCCAGGATGGGTCCATCCACGTGTTCCAGTGTGCCGGATCATTCTCGTCGGGGCGCACACCCCAGGTCACGTAGATGTCATCGTTCTTATCGAGCGCCAGGTCACGGTGCAGGTGGTCGATGCCGAAGAAGCTCGCCCACACAAGGCGAGAGCCGTCGGGTGTGAGCTTGCAGATGTACGCGTTCTGGGCCGTGTTGTGCGGGTTCCCCGGATCCTTGCCGCCGCATCCTTTAAACTGTCCCTGATACACGCCCGGCGTGACAGGCGAACCCTGGGCGCCGCGACCGTGCACAACGACATAACCTTGGCTGTCTATCTCGAGTCCATACGCCTCCTCTGAATTGGGGCCGCCAACAATGGTTGACCATACCAGCTTTCCTGTCGGGCTGAACTTGGCCACGAACATCTCCGAGTCATAGCCCCACCGTGTTGCTCCACGGCTGGTATCAACGTGCTCGTCATAAGCTCCAGGTGTCGTAGGGAAGTCCGCAGAGCGTGTGGTCCCTGCCACGTATATGTTACCGAGGGTATCTACTTCTGCATCGCGGATACCTTCAGCAGCGCTGCCCCCAAAGAAAGTGGAGAAGGCCAGCTCGTACGGCCGGGCTGCCGGATGGACAGATACAAGAATGGTTAACCATCCAATAGTCATCGAAAATGAACTGGGTCTCATTTAATAGCTCCTCGACTGCTCTGGTATTGCGTACTGCGTATGGCGTCGCTCGGGTCACAATAGCCTCCTTTCCGACGCTACCATACCATAGCGACACCACCTTATCTACTGGTCTGAAAAAGCGGGAGTATTACACGTGTCGCGCAAGGTCAAGATCGGTGACCGGCGGCTGCTCGGCAATTTGGAGCAGCGCCAATAGCGACCTCCTGCCTACCTAACCCGAAATTTTCGTTTATCTTTTTTACAAATGATCCTCGTGATGTCCCGGCCGGTAAGGATGGCAGAAGGTAAGCCACCACCGGGCATGACCCATTGACCAATCAGGTAAAAATTTTTGAGTCCAGGTAATTCTTTTCTGATAAATTCCGGAATCAGCCCCGGCATCCATTCCCAGCCCTGAATACTTCCCTTCCAATTGTTAGTGTACCTGTAAAAGGTTGCAGGCGTTGCCACGTCAATTACTTCCGTATGGTTGACTATATTCCCAAAACGTCGATCAAGCACTTCAATGACCTCTTTGGAAATGCGATCCTTCTCTTGATTATACTTTTCTCTGTTATTTTTTCTCAACTCATTCCAGTACTGGTAGTTATCTGTTTTCAATATGACCCTTATACACGTTTTTCCTTCAGGAGCTAATGTCGGATCGAAATGATAAATGGTTACAGGAATTTCATCAAGCTTAGACCGTTCATCCACTACCATTGCTTTCTTAGTGCATAGATTTATCTGGGAGGGTTCATTCTCAAAAGTTCGTGACACACCCAGTGAGACGAGTACCGCTGAAGGCCACATAGGATGCTCACTATACAGTTTTCTGATTTTTTCGTTAATATATTTTCCTTCCAGCATTTCAAAGACAGTATAATGGCCATCCGCGGCTGATATTACGATATCGGCATCATTATGGTGTTCACCGTTTTCCAAGGTTATCCCGATAGCTTGATCATGTCTTACATTGATCTTGGTTACTTTGGAATTAAATTGGATCCTGCCACCTAAATCCAAATATCTGTTTTCCAATAAGCGCGCGAAAGGAAGCGAGCCGCCGATGGGGTAACCAGCATTTTTATTATGAAGCTGTCCCAGACTGAAGAGAAAAAAATAAGCAGGAAAATGCGAGAAAAAATCTGGATTTAGAACGCGTTTAAGTAAAGGGTTCTTGCATTTTTGGGTCACGTCTTTCAATGATTTCCGCCATCGAACTAAATATTTCATTATCGGAGCGGTCTTGAATTGACTTAGGTAATAATCAAGGGGAGTCCATAATTCCAGCGGCTTGGAAGGCAGAGTATCATAATTGGACAACTTCTTTATTGCCTTGATAAACCCATCTATAAACCTTGAATCTTCCGGAGCTATCGATTTTAATTCCTTCTCCAATCTATCCGGATCAGTAAAGAAATTGATTGCATTCCCATTTTCATCTTCAAATCTGAAAAGTTCATCGTGATAAAAGAATTCGAGTTTTTCCGTGTCAATCAATTCCTTCCAGTAACGGCATAGCTTAAAGTCCGGATTGAGACCGGAAAATGAATGAATACATCCGTCAAATGTATATCCGCCTCTTTTCCAGGCAGTGCACAATCCTCCCGGAATGTTACGTAACTCAAATATCTCAGTGTGATATCCATTCATTTGCAGGTAACAGCCGGCACATAATCCTGAAATACCTGAACCAATAATTATTACCTTTCTATTAGTCACACTCATTCCTCATTTATTTATGGAACACCTGGGCCAATCCATATTTTCCTGTAAAAAGCACTTTCCTGCTGCTCCGTGTAACCTCCATCCGTTAGTACGATGAAGACTTGTCTGTATGGTACAAATCAGGGAAGATTTCTAAGCGTTCCACATGGACCTCGCAGCACTCATCCGCCTGCCGATTCCAGCTTTAGTCGCTGGTGTTCAGTCCGAGCTGAACGTTGCCCTTGGATTGATTGATGATCCGTTCTGGGCCTGTGAACACATTCTCGGCGATAATGGCCCGGGTAACCTCTTCTGCAAGCTGAATTTGTGGCCGACTTTGTCGAAACTCGCACCCGCGAACTAAAACGGTGCCGCTTTGGGCCCGGATGGCCGGGCGCGTCCCGTCCTGGCCGCCCCACTGGACAAACGTGCAATCGCCGAAACCGACGGTCCCAGTACCTGCAATCTTCGCGATCTGATTACACGGGCCCCAGAATGCGCAGTTCACAAAGCGGACGCTTCCCGTATTGCTTTCTGCGATTTCAATCATCGTGGGATCCGGCCCATGAAAAGACACGAACTCGCCGTTGGTGATCAAGAGGCCGTATGGCGCACATTGTTCCACAACAAGGGCCGTGTAGCAATCGTCGGCCCCGATACCCAGGAAGTTGCCGTTGCAGACGCCTGCTTTGGTGCGGATGAACTTGTAGCCGATCTTGTAGCCGAAACAGAAGGTATTATAGACATACTGCCAGTCGGAGCGGCCAAAGATGAACGCTTCGCCGTTCTCCATTTGCCATCGCAACAGCTTGGGTTTTGTGCTCCACCACGGATTGAAGTGAACATTTTCGATGCGCCCGATATCGTAAATGGCGTCAACCATGATACCCCGGCGGAGCGGCTGGCCGTGGACGTCACGAATCAGGTGACGCTCATTCTGTGTGGCGTCGATCCCATTGTACGGATTGAGCATCTCGACCGCCAGGACGGCCGGGTTCTTGCCTCGCATGGCGATTGCCCAGGGATACGGTTTGGGCTCCTCATCGACGTTCTGCTCGGGATAGTACAGGACAACCCCTTTGAGGGTGCTATTTGTGTTGAGCGTGATGAACGCGGGCCCATCCTCACTGCCTGCACCGGCTGTCACCAGAAAAGTCGTACCGTCATCTGTGGGCTTGGGAAGTCCCCGGTCGCGTATGCCATTGTGGGCCGGAACAGACTGCCAGATGCCCGCTAACGTGATAGCGCTGGGCACGTTCAGGCGGCCAGCGAAGAAATAGCTGCCTCGCGGAGCATACACCACCCCGCCGCCGGCTTTCCCCGCCGCGTCCAACGCTTGCTGAAATGCCACCGTATCATCGGTTTGGCCGTCCGCCACGGCGCCGAATTTGGCGACATTGAAATAGTCCACGATGGAAGTCTGGGTCGGCTCTGCGCCAAAGGTTCCAAACGCAAAGGCGAGTGACATTCCAAGAAAAAGCAAGCCAGCTCGTTTGAAGATTAGTGCTTCGTCCATTCGTTTTGCCCTCATCTTTGGTCTTTTCCGGTTTATTTCTTCCAACCCGGCCCGCGCACGACGCGGCCGGGTTTCGCACCCGTGTGGTCGCCATCCTTGAGCACCTGCACGCCGTTGACGAAAACGTGGACCATCCCCGTTGCGTACTGATGCGGCTCTTCAAACGTTGCATGGTCGATAATGGTCTGCGGATCGAAAATGACAACGTCTGCGTAATATCCTTTTTCAAGTTTTCCCCGCCGGTCGAGCTTGAGATTCTCGGCCGGCAGAGAAGTCAAACGTCTGACCGCCTCGGCCAGCGCAATAACCTCCTCTTGGCAAACATATTTTCCAAGCAGCCGGGCAAAGTTTCCGTAGGCGCGGGGATGGACATTTGATTTTAAGAAGACGCCCTCGGGAGCGAGGGACGCCGCATCCGAGCAGAAGCTTACCCAGGGCAGCTTGATCTGCTTTTTCACGTTTTCTTCCGACATGAGAAAATAGACCGTGCCAACACGGCTGTCGTCTTCAACCACAAGGTCGATAGCGGTTTCGGCGGGCGATTTTCCCCTCAGCCGGGCGACTTCCGCGAGCGTTTTGCCGGTCAGAGGCCTGAGCTTTTCACTTTTGAACTCCACCAGGAGGACGTTGTCCGGAGTCCCCGCCAGAAGAAACAAATTCTCCCACTCCGTCGTTGGGGTCGTCATCTCCGTGATGACCCGCTGCCGGACGGTCGCATCTTTGAGCCGCGTCACCCACGCCCGGTGTCCGCCGACCTGGACCCAAGGAGGCATGGCGGCATCGAGGCCGGTTGCCCCGGCCGTATAGTTATACATATCCGCCGTGATTCGCAGACCTTCGGCCCTTGCCTTTTCGACTCGTTCAATCATGGCGTCAAGCTTGTGCCAATTCGATTGGCCGGCCGCTTTGAGATGATAAATTTCCGCGGCAACGTTTGCCTTTCGCGCCGTGCCGATCAATTCATCCAGCGCCGCCAGCAGGTCATTGCCCTCGCTGCGAAGGTGCGAGATATACATGCCGCCGTATTTACCCGCTACCTCGGCCAGAGCAATCAGCTCGTCCGTATCGGCGTAAACGCCGGGAGCGTAAATCAGCGCTGAGCTGACCCCGACAGCCCCTTCGTCCATGGCATGACTCACCAGTTCGCGCATCTGCTGAAGCTCTCTGGACGTTGGTCTGCGGTCTTCGTATCCGATGGCATGGACGCGAACAGTCGTTGCGCCCACGAAAGAAGCGACGTTGGTCGATACTCCTTTTCCTACAACATACTCAAGATATTCTCCGAGCGTCGTCCATTCGACGCTGAATTTGACGTCCCCCTGGGACTCACGCATATCCCGCTTCATCGCCTCGTTCAGAGGCCCCATGGACGATCCTTCACCCATCACTTCAAGAGTCACGCCCTGGCGAATATCGCTCTGCGATCTGCCGTCTTCTATAAGAGATTCCGTCGCCCAGCTCAACATATTGATAAAACCCGGAGCCACGGCAAGACCGTTGGCATCGACGACCAGCTCCGCATCCGGCTGGAGCTGCCCAATCGCTGCGATATAGCCATCCTTGATTCCGACATCCGCGAGATACGACGGCCCGCCGGACCCATCGTATATCCGACCGGACGCGATCACGACGTCATACGTCTTTGAGAAGCCGACGCCGGCCGCACTGACAGCAAGTATGACCGCATAAAAAAACGATGTCACTCTTTGCATCTCGTGGCTCCTTGAACGCTCAACTGTCATTCTTGCGGGCCAGCCTTATTGCCTGTCCGGCTGTGGTTTTGATGAGCAAATCGTTGCCGTCGCGGCCAATTGCATCGCGCGGAACACCTTCTATTTCAAAGCCGGTCTCGCCGAACGGATTTTCCAGCCTGCACAGACCGCCCTTCTCGTAAGTGACTTCCACGCTTTGCGTTGAGCCGCCCCGCCGGACGGCCGACACCAGGAAAGCCCCCTCGGCGCGCAGGGTTTTGAAGGAGACGTCTTTCCAGCCCGCCGGGACCGCCGGAAAGACGCGAATTGTGCCGGAGTAGCTTTGCAGCAGCATCTCCTGCAAACCGGCCGCGGCGGCGAAGTTGCCTTCTAAGGTAAACGGCCGGTACCGAAAATTGGAGTACCCCTTGCCGGACTGATCACCGTTGCAATGGAAGCTGTTACGCAGGCAAAACGCCGTGGAAAATATCTCTAATGCCTTCTCGGCCTTGTCCCCATCCCGCGCTCTGGCGGCCAGACTCGCGAGCCAACTGAAGCTGTATCCGCACCACTGTGACGTCCCCTTTTCATTGAGGTCGGCCAGCGATGCCTTGATGACCGCTTGATCTTTCGGGCCATTTTCCCAGCGGATCAGGCCCAGCGGGTGGATGGCCATCAGGTGGGAGAAATGTCTGTGCGAGAACGGCAGCGGATAATCGCGCGCGACAAGCATCTTTTTGCTGTCCGGATCGAGCGTCAACTCAGGCATT
Organism: uncultured Pirellulales bacterium; assembly: GCA_964462945.1. Taxonomy (GTDB): domain Bacteria; phylum Planctomycetota; class Phycisphaerae; order Sedimentisphaerales; family Anaerobacaceae. Next base: position 108,259 of record CAYWZW010000003.1, on the reverse strand, counting down.
TCGCCAAGCACCTGCTTCCATCGCCGCGCCTCGTCCGGCTCACCCACTTCGACGGCCAGCTCGGCCGTCTTTTCGAACGCCCAGCGGATAAGTGCGAGGTCGTAATTGGTAATTGCAGGAAACCACGCATCGAGCTTGTTGTCATTTATTTCGGGCGACGAGCTTAACGGCAGCGTGCGCTTGCCGTCAGGTCCTTTCTCGGTGACGGCCTCTAAGAAAACGGACGTCTCACGAAGCCAGGGGTAGGCCCGGTTCGCTAAGAAGTCCCGGTCCATGCCGTATCGCCACTGCATATAGAAATGGTGCGCCAGCCACGCTGCGGTCGTTGCCGAATGCGTGTACTGGTGCCAGCCTCCGATCTGCTCCTGGTTCAGGTCCGCCGTCATGGGGACGTTCAGGCCCGGCAGGCCAAAGAACCGTTTCGTCCAGGCCCTCGCCGTGTCGCGGGTCTGCCAAAGCCAATTGACGAATCCATAGGCCCCGTCGAGCTGATTGCCGCTGTAGGCGGGCCAATGGCTCAATTCGGTGTTCAGGTCGTGATGGTAGTCCCCTTTCCAGGGCGGAATCTTCATATCGTCGGCGGTCCAGGGGCCTTGGAGCGTGATGGGCGGCGTGTCGGCGCGGGCCGCCGAGCCGAATTTGTACATCTCCAAATACCATTGCCTTTCAATAATTGGATTGGGCACTCGAACCGAAGAGCGGCCCCAGTAAGAATCCCACCATCGGCGGTGTGACGAAAACGCTTCGGCAAATCCCGTTTGCAGCGCCTTGCGGCAATTCGTGACGGCCGTGTTAGAGGGGTCTTGCGACTGGTTCGATGTTGAAATCGACCAGGCACCGAGCCATGTGTCCTGCGACCTGCGCCATGTAGCGGCCACGGCGAACTTGAAGCCGCCCCACCCTTCCTGCAGATAACACTTCCAATCGTCGCCGCCCGACTCAACCGGCGGTTTGTATCGCAAGCTCGCCAGGTCGCCGGCGCTGATTTTGCCCGGTCCGGCTTCGTCGGTGACCTTGCCCGCAAAAGGTGGGGCCAGAAGACTAATGCCTATCGGCGCTTTCGTGTCGGCCTGAATCATCCCGAAGGGCTCGGTCGCGTGGACAAATACTCGCACCCGATCCCCGTTGTCGAACAGGATTGTCGTCAGTGCCTCCGCAAGGTCCAGCGAAGCCTTCTCGAAAACCGTATTGTCCGCGAACGTTATCTCGATGCGACCGGCGGGGATTTTGGTCGGACCGGGATTGCCGTAGGGATCGTCGTAGAGACGGTGCAGGTCGGTCAGGCGACGCTCCTGGACCCATCGCCGCATCATTTTATAGGAGTACTCTTCCGTGTGAAATTCCGGAACGGGCCGAAGGTCCCAAAGGTCCGTACGATCAAGTGAAATCCGCAGCGGCCTGCCATCACCCCATACCAAAGCTCCAAGCAGACCATTGCCGAGCGGGATGGCTTCGTCCCAAACCGTCGCAGGCTTCTGGTAATGCAGGCCGTGCTCGAACCGCGGCTCGCCAGAGACACCGCTCCCGAGGAAAACAGCGAGGAACACCAGAACAAGACTTGCAGGACTCGTACGACGCATATTCGCTGCTCCTTTCCGGGGGCTGATCCATCCCCAAAGCCTTCGGCTTTGAGGCTGCCACCCCACTCGGCGTACGCTATCTCGATGGCCTGTGGAAGTCAAGCCCACTTTTTGAAAATGGCGCTACTCTCATCTTTCGCTGTGTACTATAATGTGCTATCGCTGTACCGCGCAGCATGAAGGCGTTATACGGAAACGAACACCATGAAAGACTGGAACACTAACCGGCGTGGTTTCTTGAGAAGGGCAGCCGGCGCCGCCTTGGGGACCATGAGTCTGCCGTATATGGTCCCCTCGCCGGTCTTGGGCAAAGCCGGTTCCGTCGCCGCCAACAACCGTATCACGGTGGGTTGCATCGGTCTGGGCAATCAGGGCTCAGCGGTGCTCCGAGGATTCTTGGGAAAGCCCGATGTGCAGGTCGTCGCCGTCTGCGACGTCCACGCGGTCAAGCAGGAAGAAACCCGCAAGGTTATAGAGAGACACTACGCCGACAACGAGGGCAAGAGTTCCTACCGAGGCTGTTCATCCTGCAATGATTTCCGTGACCTGATTTCTCGAGCGGACATTGACGCCGTTATGATCGCTACGCCGGACCACTGGCATGTGCCCGTCGCAATGGCGGCCGTCAAGGCGGGCAAGGACATATACCTTGAAAAGCCTATCGGCGTGAGTGTGGCCCAGGCCCAGGCCCTGCGTGAGACGGTGCTGCGCTACGGCGCCGTGTTTCAGTTCGGCACCCAGCAGCGTTCGGACTTGGAGTTTCGCAGAGCGTGCGAGCTGGCTCGCAACGGACGGATCGGCAAGCTCCACACGATCAATGTCTGGTCGCCCAGCAGCGAAAGCGGCGGCTCAACCGAACCGGCGCCCGTTCCGCCGGAGCTTGATTATGAAATGTGGCTGGGGCCGGCCCCTTCCGTGCCCTACACGAAGGATCGCTGCTCCAATATCAATCCATTTTTCCCCGGCCCGGAGAAGATCTGGCCCTTCATTGGCGATTATTGCATAGGATGGATAGCCGGCTGGGGTGTCCATCCCCTCGACATCGCCCTATGGGGGGCCGCAGAAGAGCTTGCCGGACTCGTCGAAGTCGAAGGCAAGGGCGTTTTTCCCGCCGATGGGGCATGTGACACCGCAACAAACTGGAACGTCATCCTCAATTTCCCCGCCAGCGGCGTGAAAATCGACTTTAGAGGTGTCGGCGGCAGAAACGGCCCGGCGCCAGCCGAATGGCGGCAGCGCTATGCCAAGGCAGGCGGGCACGGCACGGTCTTCGAAGGCACTGAAGGCTGGATTCACGTCAGGCGAGGATATATCGACGCCCAGCCAAAATCACTGCTGCAATCGCAAATCGGCCCGGCAGAAATTCAGTTATGCAAGAGTAACGACCACATACAGAACTTTCTGGACTGCACCAGGAGCCGGGCCGCGACTATCTGCCCTATTGACACCGCCGTCAGAGTGGACACGATTTGCCATCTGAGCGACATTGCAACGCGACTCGAGCGAAAACTCACGTGGGACCCGAAAAAGGAGCGATTCATCAATAACGACACGGCCAATCGCTTGCTGGTTCGTGCGATGCGAAGCCCCTGGCATTTGTAGCTGGGCACGCGGCAAGATTGCCCGCCCGGGCTTTGGAATCAAGACGATTTAGCCAAGATGAAGAAAGGAATAAAAGTGGATACACGATTGAGAGCTGTCACTATGGTACTATCTATTATGTCCTGTTTATCAAATCACGCCGGTGCTGCGGCCGCCGGCATATCCGCCGACGAGCTGCAAAAAATCCAAAAGGCGATCCCGAAAAAGGCCGCCGCAAAACCCGTCAAACCGCGTAAGCTGCTGGTCTTCACGCGAGCCAAGGGACTCATTCACACTTCAATCCCCTACGCCACGAAGGCCCTTGAGCTTATGGCGAAAGAAACCGGAGCTTTCGAGATTATCGTCAGTGACGACATGTCTATCTTCAATCCCGAAAGCCTCAAGCCGTTCGATGCGATTTGCTTCAACAACTCGAACAGGATGGACTTTACGGAGCCCGCCATGCGTCAGAGCCTGATGGATTTCGTCAGGAGCGGCAAGGGCGTGGTGGGGATTCACGCCGCCACGACCAACTTCTCGAGCCGGCAGCCCGTGGGCAGCGTGGACTGGCCCGAGGCAGGCGAGATGCTGGGCGGCATCTTCGCCGGCCACCACTGGCGCTCCGGCGAGGGTGAATGGGCGGTCAAGATCGACGAACCGGACCATCCGCTGAATGCGGCGTTCGGCGGCAAAGGCTTCAAAATCGCCGACGAGATCTACATGTACAGCAATTTCCAGAAGGACAGCGTCCGGGTGCTGCTGAGCCTGGATTTCAGCGATCCCAAGACCGCGGCCGTCAAGCAGGACCAAACCTACGTCCCTGTATCCTGGGTGCGCGACTGGGGCAAGGGCCGGGTGTTCTACTGCTCGCTCGGCCACGACAACCACGTCTTCTGGAACCCGGCGGTGCTCAGACACTACCTCGACGGCATCCAGTTCGCGATGGGTGATCTGCCCGCAGATACGACGCCGCGCTCGCAGCACGACCCGGTTCGGCCCGGCAGTGAGCAAACGGTCATCAACGAAGACTGGGGGAGCCTGACCTGGCTGGCCGGCAAGAATATCGGCAACGCTGAAGGACTGGTGCTCGGCCGAGCGACAATCAAGGCGGGCAAAACAAACCCCCGCCACCGCCACCCCAACTGCGAGGAAGTGCTCTATCTGCTCAAAGGGCGTCTGGAGCACACCCTGGGTGATAAGACCTTCACTTTGTCGGCGGGCGACACCATAACCATTGCCCCCGGCGTGTTTCACAACGCAACCTGCGTCGGCAGCGAAGATGCAGAAACGATCGTGGTTTATTCCGAAGGGATACGCGGTTTTGAGCCGGAATAGAGCGAGTCTTGATGAGTCTGGAAAAACCGCCGTAGAAAGACAAGATTACAAACTCTTTGCAAAGGAAAAACGATGGAATTACAGAACACTCTATCATCGAGAATTCCGGCACGCAGGGCATTTCTCAAGTCAGGGGTTGGAATCGCTGCGGGCTTGGCGACATCGTTGTTCATGCCGGAGCGAGTATCCGGAGCCGAGAGGGCAGCCCCGGCCCGGAGCCGGGGCGCCACGGATGTCCGCATCGAATCCATTGAGACGTTCGTCCTCGCATTCGAGACTACGACACCCATTCGCGACGCCATTCATTCGTTCAGCGACCGGGGCGGTGTTGTGACGCGCGTCCACACAAACATCGGGGTGACGGGACACAGCTACACGTACTTCGGCACGATCCCTGCCGGCCCCAAGGTCGTCGCTCAAATCATCAACGAGGAGCTGCTGCCTGTCATCAAGGGGGAAGACCCTTTCTTTGTCAAGCGGATACGCGACAAGATGTGGAAGGCGACGGAATATCACGGCGTCACGGGCGTGGTTCAGTTCGGAATCGCCGCGGTGGATATGGCGATCTGGGACATCATCGGCCGGGTGCTCGAAAAACCCCTGTACAAGATTCTCGGCGGGTTCAGAGACCGCGTGCCCGCATACGCCATGGTCGGCTGGTACTACCAAGACGAACAGGAGTTCGCGAAAAACTGTGCCGGGGCGGTTGAGGAAGGATTTCGCGCGGTCAAACTCAAGGTCGGGCTTGGCAGTCTGTCAGACGATATTCTACGGTTGAAGGTCGCACGCAAGACCGTGGGAGACGCAATCGACCTGATGGTGGATGCGAACCAGGCATTTACCGTTTCAACGGCGCTCGAACGCGGGAAGGCCTATCAGGATCAGGGCGTATTCTGGTTCGAGGAGCCTCTGCCGCCTCACGACCACGACGGCTACGAGGAGCTGGCGGACAAGCTGAGTGTTCGCATCGCCACCGGTGAAAACGAGTACACCAAGTACGCCTTTGCCGACTTGATCAAGCGTGGCGCGGTGGACGTGGTCCAGCCCGACAACCGCCGTACCGGAGGCGTGACGGAGTGGATGGAGATCGCCGCGCTGGCCGATGCCTTTCACGTTCAGCTTGCCAGCCACGGAGGCGGATCGGGTAATCTTAATATGCTGGCGGCCATGCCGAACGCCATCTACCTGGAATCGGGCAGCCTGAAGGGCGACTCCATGTACGAGGCTCAGATGAAGATGGTGGACGGCGAGATTCTGGTGCCGGACGTCCCGGGCATGGGTATGGCGGTAAGAGACGATTACATCAAGAAGCACCGCGTCGCGTGATAGAATCCTCGATACTCGATTCTCGATACCTGATTCTGCTTCAATCGAGGTCTTCATGTCCGCCCGGCGAGGGGAGAAATCGATACCAAGTGTATCTCAGAGCGAACATCGCCGCGACCGCCAGGACAAGCCATATCGTCGCATTGACATACCAATGGCCAACAAGATACATCGGGAATAGATATATGCCTGTAATCGCAAGCATCCCCAGCACAACATTCAAGACTGTCAGTGGCACGTTTTCGGACATGGACGACGATTCCTGCTTAGACAACCCGGCTCTGACTGCAACCGGCTTCCACAGCCCGAAGGGCCGGACGGATTTATAAAAACGGACAAGGATGTCCCCATCGGTCGGTTTGGTTGCCAGGGATGCCGCAACGCTCGCAAACAGAGACGCGGCGCAGATCAAAGGAAACACATAATACACAGGGGCATCCGGAAAGAACAGAACGACCAACGACAAAAACACGCCGCCCAACGTTCCGACCGTATAGCCCCAGCCGTTCATTCGCCACCAGTACCATCGCAGCACATTGGGCACAACCGCACCGGCCCCAAGAGCCATCATCATCCAGTTCCATATCTGAGCAATCGAGGTAGCCTGTGAGCCGATGCCGATGCCAACCAGAACCAGCAGAATCGTAGCCAGATAGCTGAATCGCACGGATTCCTTTTCGCCGGCGCCGGGGCGCAGGTAAGGCTGCCAGAGATCACGAACGATAAAGGACGCCCCGCTGTTGACCGTCGAGCTGAACGTTGACATGAACGCCGACAGCAGCCCGGCGATAACAACGCCCCTCAGCCCCGCCGGCAGAAATCTTTGCAGAACTACAGGCATGACCTTCTCGGAATCCGTCACGCCCGCGACTCCCGTAAGGGCCAGCAGAGCAATCCCTGCGGCCATCGCCCATCGGACAATCAGAAAAACGCTCCAGGCCGCACCGACCTTCGCGGCGTCGCGCGCGTCACGGGCGGCTAAGAATCGCTGGAAATCGTACATCTGAGCCGGCCCGCCGGCGTTGAGCATAAGGCCCTTCAGGACCCACACGATGACAAGAGCGCCAAAAAGCTGGAATCCGGCGTGTTCCGTGCCGGCAAATTCCTCGATCCGCCACGGCACACTGAGCGAAGTCCAGCCTTCCGGCAAGCTGGACATCGCCCCCGGCGTTAGACTGTCCCACGCAATATAAGCGATGATGATACTGGCCACGGTGAGAATGACCGTCTGGACAACATCGGTGATCACCACGCTGTAAAGCCCGCCGAGAACAACGTACAGGGTTGTTGTGCCGATGATCAGGACGGCTAAAACATCAGGCTCGTGTTCCGTCAGCACGTGCCGGAGCCATGGAATGGACGTATGCTGCGCGAAAGATTCCAGAGGGACGTACACGGATGCAAATTTGCCGATCCCGTGATAGTCGTACCCAACGAAGCTCGCCAGAGTAAGCACCGCCATCAGAGCGTAAGCAGTCCGGGCCAATCGGCCGCCTGATTCGCTGCCGAAACGGGTCTTCATCCACTCCGCGGCCGTCATCATGTTCGAGCGCCGCACCCATTTTCCCATGTAGCTCAGGAAAAAGGCGCCCATCAGGAATCCCCACATCCAGTGATGCCACATCGACTTCATTCCCAGGACGTACAGGATGGAAATGATCCACATCGTCCCGGTAATATCGAAGTTGGACACCGACCCGGACATGGCCAGGGCCAGCCAGTGGATGCCCTTGCCCGCCAGAAAATACTCGCCCAGGCTTTTGGACGCCCGCTTCTGATACCAGAAGCCCAATCCAATCATAAGGGCGAAATAGAGCAGGACTATCACATAATCGACCGGGCTCATGCAGCATTCACCGCGTCAAACATCGCCACGACATTCTCTGAGGGCACATTGGCCAGGATGTTGTGCACCTGCTGAAACACGAAGCCCCCGCCGGGGCTCAATATCTTGACCTGCCGCTTGACGTGCTCGGCAACTTGCTGAGGCGTGTCGTTCGGCAGGACATCTTGCGTATCGCAGCCGCCGCCCCAGAAGGTGACATCTTTGCCAAATTCCGCCTTCAGCTCGCGAGCGTCCATCCCGGAACAACTGATTTGAACCGGATTGATCGCATCGAGGCCGGCCTCGATCAGGTGAGGCATCAGCTCCCGGACCCCCCCGCAGCAGTGCAGCATGACCTTCACATCGGCCAGCCCGCTCCGGCAGCCGCAGGGCTGACGGATAAGGCGGGCCAGCTCTTTGGCGCGGTTCCAGAGCAATTTGTGCCGGGGCTTGAAAAATTCGCAATACATCCGCGGCGACATCATAGGCCCCGTCTGCATCCCAAGATCGTCCCCAAAAAGGATAATGTCGATATGCTCGCCGACAGCCGCTAAGAACCGCTCGAGATTGGCCAGATGAATTTCGACGAGCTTATCGAGGAAACGGTGAGCGCGCCGGGGCTCGCCGGCTAACAGCATCATGAACTGGTCGTTGCGGTAAAGAAACTGGCCCACCTCGAACAGGTTACCGCCAAAAAGACCAATGACGGCGCGATTCGTCTTGGCCCTCAATTGCCTTGCGCCTTGGCGTAGCGCATTATCCTCAACCGGACCGGGCGGGGAGGCAATCGCCGTCCACATAGATTCCCCCAGAACATCAGCGATCGCGCCGAGATCGTCGCCTTCGAGAAAAGGATAATAGGTCTGCTCGAAATAGAGCGCCCCGTCGGGCATGTGGGCGAGGATTCGGCCGCTCTGCGAGCGAATCACCCAACGGTCACCGTCACGTTCGATCCGCGTCCAGGCAGGAACGAAACATGGCGTGCCGTCCGGCAGAGTCCACGGCGACCAGGACTTCTCGTCCAGCGCGAAGCCCCGGCCTAACTCGATGGTGTCCACGCCGAACCGGTCCAGCACGTCCTCATCGACGACGGCCATTTGCTGAACAACGTCATAGACGCGAATCGGCCTGGGCGGCAGACCCAGGCGCTTACGCAGCTTCGGATAGGCCATTGCTGCGATGCCCGACGACCGGTGCCCCGAAAAATCAACGGGGACACGGTCAGCTTCGCGATGGTCCAGCGCCGCCAAAACCCGCTCTCGTGAGGTCATAACCATACCCCTATTTTTCAGGCACCGAAGCTCGCAAAGTAACTATTTCATACGGCGCCATCTCTATCGGCCCGGCTATCACGGAAACCTCTTTTCCCGCAAAATCGCTCAGCCACACTTTTTCCGGCACCGGTTTGGCCCAGGTCAAAGCCGCCTTCTGAGCCTGCGGCCCCGTGTTGAACAAACGCACGATCCATGCCTTGCCGTCCGAGCTGGGCTTGAAAGCTGTCACGATTACGCCGGCGGGATCAACGCTCAGAACAGACTGCCGAACGGCAGCCGCAGCGTCAACGGGCACAACGATAAGCGGCTGGCTGCGCTCGGCGCCGAATCGCGCCGCCCTGCCGGCATCGAAGAGCCAGTGAGGCTCGATCGAATAGCAGAACGTCGTCGGTCCCTCCTGAGACGCCTTGTAGTTGGTTTCCCAGTAGTTGTTCATCACGTAGGAGTATAGTGTTGCTGATGGTTTGAGGCTCTCGATCCAGCCGACGGTCTTGCCCCTGGGATCGCAAGTAATAGCGCCGACTTCGATCAGCGGTGCATCGACCGTCGCCCAGGTGATGCCGTAATCTTGGTTCGACACATCGACCCATCGCTGAACGGTGAAATAGTTCTTGCAGGCGCCGGGCAGTTGGTCCGCCTCGGGCCGGACAACGGCCCAGGGAGTGTCCATCCGCATCACGCCGTTGGGTACGTTGAAAGCGAAGGCTAAGTGCACCGCCTCCTGCTGGTAGATGTTCTTCTTGTCGATGACGTTGACGATGTCCACGCGGTCGATGCCGTCAATGACCTGCAGCTCACGAGTGAGCTTGTTGCACCCCGGCGCATCGGATTCGACCACTAACGACGCGACCAGCGGCCCTCGCTCCTTAACGCGGAGATTGACCGGGCCGTTTCGCTGCGGGTCCTTCGGGTCTCTGCCGGCCACGTAAAAATAATCGTTCAGTCCAAGCCCCGCTTTGCGATCCACAAGCTCGATATCAAATCCTTTCCACTTGAGGCTTTCAATCGCACCGGTTTTGCCATTGACGCTCAGCGCAATCGTGCCATTGCTCAACTCGGCGCCCTGAGCTATAGCATTGCCGGACGCAGACACTTCGCCGGCGTGGAAAGTAAATCTTTTCGTTGAAAAAGGTGCGATGTCCCGGGCAAGGAAGGCCAGTTCGCCCGTTGAGAGCCGCTGCGATTTGACGGCCCGCCCATCGGAATCCTTGACAATGTCACCGGCCGTCGTCAGGCCCTTAGGCAGCAGAACCAGGTCCGTTCGCGTCCAGGATGAGGTATTGAACACATCCACCGCCGCGACCTCTTTTGCCGAGCTTCGATGCGCGGCTGTCGCGTTGGTCAGGAGATTGCGCGACTGCAAGTCGGCATTAAGGGCGAAGGCCTGTTTGATCTTCCACTGAGCCTTGGTGAAATCGCTTTCCGGCTCGGTTATGCTGCAATGCGCGCCCCACGTGTGCTCGTCGTAGAGAACGACGTTGCGCCATGCTTCCCGGAACTGCTCGGCGGGGTAGGACGCCGGATCGAGCATCGCCCATAGCGTCTCGGCCTGCACAAGACGCTCGGCGGCCTCACGGTTGATCGCGGTCTCGGCCGCGGACGAGCCCGCCCCGTCTTCCCAGTACGGCGTGAAATCGCCGCGAGCTTTGGGTATCCGGCTGCCGTACCGGCGCTCGAACTCGCGGAACATCTCGGTCGTCGTAGCCACGACCAGCTTAGGATAAGCGTACTTGGCGTTCCAGTCTTTGACGAAATCACTCAGGTCCGGGTCGGGCGGACCATTGTCGCCGCCAATCGAGTAGCGAAGCTGGACCATATCGTAGGGATATTCGGATTCGCCCAGGCGATTGAGATAATCAGAGAGCCGCCCCCCATCGAGACGTCCGCTGTGGAAGAAGGAATACCCTTCCCCGGCCACCCAGCAAAGGATACTTTCTTTCCCTGAAGGCGATTCCCAGTAGAAGGGCCGGTCGCCCCAGCTCGATAGCGTATAGCCGATGCGGTGCCCACGGTTGGGTCCGACGGAGAAATACTTCACGCCGCTCTGGGCCAAAACCGGCACGATGCCCCAGGTGTAGCCGGGCACATCGGTAATCATGGCCGAATCAATTGCCACATCGAAACGCTGCCGGAGCACCTGGGCAAAATCAACCAGCCGAACTAGCTCTTCCGGCCGGCACAGGGCCGTCAATTCGTTGCCGTACAGAGCGTCCAGGCCGATCCAGCCCTTCTTTACGGCGTCACTAAAGGCCTGGCGGTCCTCCGGCGAAGCTTGTCGCAGGAAGCTGTCCACCGCCCACAGCACCTCCGCGTTCCACTTGAAGCGCGAGCCGGCCGGGTAATCCGCCGTCTTGCGCGACAGCTCGATGACCTGCTGGAAATACTGCCAATGTTTGCGCTCAACTTCCGTCTGTACGTGCGTGTACCCGATGTCCACGTGGGAGTGATGCAGCAGCCATACCTCCCATTTGCGAACCGGCTCGATGGTCACAGTCTGCTTGCCTAACGATTTGCCCGCCACCCTGACATCGATCTCGACCGGCGTCGGACGCTCCACCGCCGGTGCAAGAGCCTCGATGACCTTGAAGCCCGGCTCCAGCGACTGCCTGACTGACTCGACCCCATTGACAACAACCGCCGCCTCGACCGGCTCACCGACGTGGAGCACAGAAGCCAGCACGGGCTGATACAGCCTGCCGTCATCGCGTTTCACCAGGTAAGGCTGGCCGTGGACGCCCAGCAGTTTGCTCGCGGGCTCGACAGGTCCCATTTGAACGCCGGACGGCGCAGAAAGCGTCACCTGATCGTACAGGACCCAACTACCCTCCAACGAGGTGATGGTGACGTGATTGTTGCCGGCCTTGAGCACCTGAGCAGGAAAGTCGATGACGAGCCGCTGCTCATGGCCTTTATCGGGCTGGCCGTGGGCCGAGGCGTCACCGGCGCCGCGGGGCAGGTCGCGGACAAAGGACGCCTCGTTAATCTTAATCTCCATTTTCGGCGGTCGGGAACTGTGGGTATCGGCCAAGTCCAGCACCAGCTCGGCTTTGCCTTCCGTCGGCGCCGTCTTGAGACCGAACAGAATCGTGAAGGTGTGGCTCTTGCCGCCCGCCCAGGCATCCGCCGGGCCGGGTTGTATGTAGGACCAATCTTGTTTTGGGTCGGATTGGCCGGCCACGAATAAGACGTCATGGGGGAACGTCACCGAATACTGGTTGCTCCGGTCCGGCCCCAACGCAAACTCCGCCGTGTCATTATCGGCTTTGCCAATCTGCCAGAGCGGCGTATTGTCCCCGGCGGCAAGAGCAGGCAGGCACAGGTGGAACAATAAGATCGACGCTAAGCTCTTTGTCAGTCCGATATGTTTCATTTTGTGTGCTCCTTTGTACCATTCATTTCCATGCAAGTTTCCTGCCGGTTATTGTAACTGGGCCGTGTATAGAATGCCACTGTGTTCTGCAAATGTGTACCACCCATTCTTGCAGAGTCTGAACGAATCCGTTATCATCCGGGAGGCTGTATGTTCGAGAAGAAGGTAGGGTGGGGCTTGCCCCACCTTGAAGAATAGCACAGGGATATTTCGGTGGGCCAAGGCCCACCCTACAGAATGCTATGCCTGACTGTGCCGTGTTAAACAAGATTTAGATGAGGTGATATCATGGAACACTCAATCTCAACAAAGCTGGGGGTATCTGTTTGCACTTTTGTTTGTTTTGCGGCCTTAATTCCTTGTGTCCCGCTACAGGCGGTGGACTCGGCTGCCGTGAAGAGAGTATTTTCCGATCCGCCGCGTGAGTATCATTCAGCGCCCTTGTGGGTATGGAACGACATGCTCACCGACGAACAAATCACCGGGACGCTGCAGGATTTGGCTGGTCAGCAGGTCAAGCAGGTTTTCGTCCATCCCCGGCCGGGCCTCATGACGCCGTATCTCTCGCCGGAGTGGTTCAGGCTCTGGAAAGTCGCTTTGAAAGAAGCCGAGCGGCTCGATATGAACGTGTGGATTTACGACGAGAACTCGTACCCATCGGGCTTTGCCGGCGGATTCGTCCCCGAGGCGATGCCCGAATCCCGCGGCCGGGGCCTGACAATCAAAGAGCAGGATTCAGCCGGACAACCCGACGAGAATTTTGTGGCGGCGTTTCGTCCTACTGAGAGCGGTTATGAGAATGTCTCCGACAAAGCAAAAGGCGGCAAAGAACTTCCCAAAGGCAAGTATCTGGTGGCGTCGATCCAGCGCGCCGGCACGTCGCCCTGGTATGGAGGCAAATTCTACGTGGACCTGATGTATCCGGGTGTGACGCAGAAGTTTCTGGCCGTCACGATGGATGCTTACACACGCGAGATAGGCGACCAGTATGGCAAGCGCGTGCCCGGGGCTTTTACGGACGAGCCGCACATAGCCCCGGCGGGCGGGCTGCCGTGGACGAATGATCTGCCGGAGGTCTTTGAGAAGCGATGGGGATACAACCTCATCGACAGTTTGCCCAGCCTGGTCCGTCCAGTTGGCGACTGGAGGCGAGTCAGGCATAACTATATCCAGGTGCTTCTCGATCTGTTCATCGAGCGATGGGCCAAACCCTATTATGAATACTGCGAACGGCACAACATCGAGTTTACGGGTCACTACTGGGAGCACGAATGGCCCGATTGTCTGCGGTCGCCGGATAATATGGCCATGTACGCGTGGCACCAAAGGCCGTCGATTGACACGCTGATGAATCAGTACAGCGAAGATACGCACGCCCAGTTCGGCAACGTCCGGGCCGTCAAGGAGCTTTCCAGCGTAGCCAATCAGCTCGGCAAAAAGAGGACTTTGTGTGAGGCGTACGGCGCCGGCGGATGGGACCTGCGATTCGAGGATATGAAGCGAATCGGCGACTGGCTTTACGTGCTGGGCGTCAATACGCTCGATGAACATCTGTCGTATATCACGATCCGAGGCGCGCGCAAGCGCGACCATCCGCAGTCGTTTTCCTATCACGAGCCATGGTGGAAGGCGTACCACGTGATGGCCGAATATTTCAGCAGGCTGTCGCTGATCATGACGCAGGGCGAGCAGATTAACCGCATTCTCGTGATCGAGCCGACGACGACCGTGTGGATGTACCAGGGCGACGCGAGCGAGCGAGAGAAACTCAGCGAGATTGGCAACCGGTTCCAGAAAATGCTCACGTCGCTGGAACAGGCCCAGGTGGAGTACGATATCGGGTGCGAAGACATCATCGCCCGGCACGGCTCGACCGAAGGACCGCTGTTCAAAGTAGGACAGCGGGCTTACAGCACGGTCGTCCTGCCGCCCCTGACGGAAAACCTGAACCAGCGAACGATGGCCCTGCTCGCCGCATACGCCAAAGCTGGCGGAGCCGTCCTGTGCTGTTCGGAAGCGCCTTCGTACGTTGACGGCCGGCCCTCGAATCGCGGCGCCGAGGCGGCCAAAGGCTCGGGCTGGAAACAGGTCGAGCCGGAGGAAATGCCGCAGATACTCCTGGCCGGGTCGAAGGATGGATTCGCCATCGAGCGGAACAAGGATGACAAAGGCATACTCTTTCATCACAGACGCACACTTGAAGACGGCGAGTTCCTGCTGCTGACCAATACGAGCATTGACGCGCCCTCCGCGGGGCTGATTAAATCGACCGCGCAGTGCGTGGAAAAATGGGACCCGAGTAGCGCCGAGATTTCCACCTATCCGTTTGAAAAAGCGGGCAACGGCATACAAACGCGGTTTGAGCTTCCGCCTTGTGGGAGTCTCGTGCTGTTCCTATCCAGGAAGGCACACGAGCCTGCAATTGAGCCGGCGCGAACCGTCAAGGTCGTGCCCTCGCAAGGTGAGTTGGAGGTCCGGCCGATAGAGGACAATGTCTTGACCCTGGATTTCGTCGATATCACGGCAGGCGGCGAGACGAAGAAAAACGTCTATTTCTACCCGGCCTGCCAATTCGCATTTCAGAAGAACGGCATGGAGCGCAATCCATGGGATAGCGCGGTTCAGTTCCAGGACGAGCTTATCAAAAAGGCGTTCGGCCCCGATAGCGGCTTTGAAGCCACCTATCGATTCACCATCGAGCAGCAGGTCCCCAAGCGGCTTTCGATTGTCATCGAAAGACCCGACTTGTACGCGATCGCGTGTAATGGAAAACCGGTCTCGGCGAAAAAAGATTCGTGGTGGCTGGACAAATCGTTCGGCAAGATCGACATCGCCGAGGCGGCCAAGGTTGGCCAGAACACCGTGACAATCAAGGCGTCGCCTTTCACGATTTATCACGAGATCGAGCCAGCTTATGTTCTCGGAAGTTTCGCTCTCAAGGAAGCTGGTTCGGGCTTCGTCATCGCCGGCGATTCCGGGCCGGTACTGAAGCCCGGTAGCTGGAAAGAGCAGGGCTGCCCGTTCTATGCAGCGGGAGTGTCTTACAAGCAGACATTCGATCTGGCCTCTGGCCAGACCGGGCGGTATCTTGTCGAGTTGAACAAATGGTACGGGAGTGTGGCTGAGATTATCGTCAATGGCACATCGGCGGGTTACATTGCATATCGCCCCTGGCAGTGCGACGTGACAGACCAGATTAAAGCCGGCGCCAATACAGTTGAGGTCGTCGTAATCGGGACGCTCAAGAACACATTAGGGCCGCACCACGCCGGGACGGCCCTGGGCAGCGCCTGGCCCGGCATGTTCCAAAAAGGCCCGGAGACGGGCCCGCCGCCGGGCAAAGATTATCACACTGTTGCCTACGGGCTTCTTGAACCGTTCGTTCTAAAGCAAATCGTGGAAAAATAGCGGCGATCGGGCTCTTGTTATGGTTGCACTTGGCGTCTTCCTGCACGCGGTTGGAGGCTTCGCAGCGGGAAGTTTCTACATCCCGTTCAAGAAGGTTCGCAACTGGGCGTGGGAGAGCTACTGGCTTGTGGGCGGCGTTTTTTCCTGGATCATCATGCCCTGGGTCATCGCCGCTGTGACTATCCCGCAATTGTCCTCTTTGTTTGGCCGCGTGCCGGTCGCCAGCCTTATCTGGAGCTATATCTTCGGCGTGCTCTGGGGCATCGGAGGTCTGACGTTTGGGCTCTCGATGCGGTATCTGGGAATGTCCCTCGGATACGCCATCGCTCTGGGATTCTGTGCGGCGTTCGGCACTATCATCCCGCCCATCTTTTCCGGCGAATTCACCGATCTGGTCACGAACGTTTCGGGCCTGGTGATTCTGGGCGGCGTCCTGCTCTGTCTGGCGGGCATTGCCGTTTGCGGCTGGGCGGGGATATCCAAGGAGCGGGAGCTGTCAACCGAGCAGAAACGCGCGAGCATCAAGGAATTCGATTTTCTCAGAGGGCTGCTCGTTGCCATTTTTGCGGGCGTGATGAGCAGTTGCATGGCCTTCGGAATCGCCGCCGGCCAGCCCATCGCCACTCTTGCCGTAGAGCACGGCGTCCGCCCCCTTTGGCAAAACAGCCCCGTTCTGGTCGTCGTTCTGGCCGGCGGTTTCACGACGAATTTCATCTGGTGCCTCATCCTCAATATCAGGAATCGCTCGGCCAAAGACTATCTCAACGCTTCGCAAGCGCCGCTTGCGGCCAACTACTTTTTCTCCGCGCTGGCGGGCATCACGTGGTACTTGCAGTTCATGTTCTATGGGATGGGCACGACGAAGATGGGCAAGTACAATTTCTCAAGCTGGACCCTGCACATGGCCTTTATTATCGTGTTCAGTAACATCTGGGCCCTGCTGCTGCGCGAATGGAAGGGCGCCAGCCGCCGCACGCTGACGATTGTGATCTGCGGAATTCTCGTGGTTGTACTATCCACCGTACTGATCGGCGCAGGAAATTACATCGCTTCGCTCGGCAAATAGAAAATGATACAAAATGAAACGATGACTTCAAGGCAGCGAGTCCGCAAGGCGTTGAATCACGAGGTTCCCGACCGGGTCCCCATCGACCTCGGCGGCTTTCAGACGGGAATCCATAAGAACGCCTATATCGCGCTGCTCGATTATCTCGGCATAGACGACAATGTAACGATTATGGACCCCGTCCAGCAGCTTGCCAGGCCGTGTGAACAAGTCTTGCAACGCTTCGGCGTCGATATTCGTTACGTGTTCGCGCATGGGCCTGAGAGCTTCAAAGGCTCCATCGAGAGAAACGTGCGGGATGGAAGGCTCTGGCACGATCTGCGGGATGAATTCGGCGTAGTTTGGTCCATGTCCATCGACCCGGCTCAGGACGGGCCGGACGACCGGCAGCTTTATATGGACATATCACATCACCCGCTGGCCGAGGCCACAATTGAAGATATAGCGGATTATCCTTTCCCCAAAGGCAATGATCCGACGCGCTTTACCGGTGTCCGCGACGAGGCACGCCGGCTGCGAGACCAGACGCCTTACGCCATATCAACCGGCATCGGCGGCGTTGTGTACGAGATTTGCTGGTATATGCGGGGCATGGAAAGATGGTTTGTGGACATGATTGAGAATCCGGCCTTCTGTGAAGCGTTGCTGGATAAGACGCTGGCCTTCTGGATGGATTACTACGATGTCTTCCTCGCCGAGATCGGCGACCTCGTTGACGTGGTGATGATCGGCGACGATATCGGCGGTCAGGCCGGGCCTCTTTTTAATCCTGCGTTCTACCGCAAAGTTGTCAAGCCTCGCCAGAAGAAACTCGTTCGGCACATAAAGTCGCTCACCTCCGCCAAAGTCTGGTACCACACGTGCGGCTCGGTAGCTGAATATATCCCGGACCTGCTCGATAACGGCATCGACATCCTCAACCCCGTTCAAATCAGCGCCGAACGCATGGACCCGCAAGAATTGAAAACCCGATACGGCAGCCGGCTGGTTTTCTGGGGCGGCGGCATTGATACCCAGCACGTCCTTCCCTTCGCCACACCGAGCGAAATAAGGCAGCACGTGCGGCGAAATCTGGAGATTTTCAAGCCCGGCGGCGGCTACGTTTTCAATAACGTTCACAATATCCAGGCAGGCGTCCCGGCCGAGAACATCGTCGGCCTGTTTGACGCCGCCCGCGAGTTCGGATTTTACTAATCCGGCTTCATTTCGTCCGTCGTCCGTCGTCCATCGTTGTTGGATTAGGTGCGGCTCGGGATTCTCACACCCCTGAGCAGAATTCTTATAATTTTTTTTGAAGATTCCGGTGGTTTTCGGGTACGTTAAACCGGAGAACGATATATGGACGACTCGACGGCTATACAGAAATGCAAGGCAGGCGAAACGGAGGCATTCAGCCACCTGGTCCGAAAGTATCAAACGGAGGCGATAGGCCACGCCGTGGCCATCCTCGGCAGTCTCGACGATGCCCTCGACGCGGTCCAGGATGCGTTTCTGGATGCGTATCAGGCGGTGGGAAGGTTCGATGTATCGCGAAGGTTTTATCCGTGGCTGTACACAATCCTGCGAAATCGCTGCTTCGAGATGCTTGCAGCGCGTCAGAAACAGACGGATGCCGGCGCCAATGCCGCCGAGATATTAGCCCGGACAGCGAAAGACTCCTGTGGCGTTGCGGAAAGCGTTGTGGACCGAGCGCTGCGCGAGCTTGCAGCAGAGGATCGTGAGCTGCTGACTTTGAAACATCTGGATGGACTGAGCTACAATGAGCTTGCCGAGAGACTGGGAATTCCAGCCGGGACGGTGATGAGCAGGCTGTATTACGCACGCAAACGATTTCGCGAGAAGGTACTCATGGTCCAGGAAACGCTTGATTCTTGGGAGAAGAACGATGAATAAAGAATATTGTGAAAGAATACGAATTTCGGCGATGGCAATCCGCGACGGCGAATCGCCCCCCTTGTCCGAGCAAGAGGTGAGCAAACACCTTGAGTCCTGCGCGGATTGCCGGCTTGAGATTGACCAGCAACGGCAGGCGATGGCGCTCCTGGACGGACGCAGCCGGCGGGTTTTTGCCCATGACGTTTGGCCCGAAATAGCCGCCGCCGTGGAGACGACTAAGGCCAGGCCCAGGCAGCCTGCGAGCGTGCTGCCCTTCGTTGTACTGTGCCTTTTTCTTTTGACTCACAAGATCATCGAAGTGCTGCCCTCTGTTACCGCCGGCGTTGCTACCAAGCTGGCCCCCGTGGTGGTCTTAATCCTGTTCTTTGCTCTAATTAAACAGAATCCATTTAAAATCAATCCGAACCTTGGCCGCCGGCAGGCGAGCCTCAAATTGCAAGGAGACATAAAATGACAAACAATCAATCTTCGAACTTGGACGGCGTGTTAGGGCAGAAATACGCGTATGCTACGGCGGCGCTTTGGCTCGGGATCATCAGTTGTATTCACGCCTTTGGAATTGAAAAGGCCATATTGGCGATTGTTTTTGCCTGGCTGGCGTTGAGATCCCGTCCGGAACCCAACCTCCAGGATAGAAGAGTCTGGGCGAAAGTAGGACTGATTCTCGGAATAATCCAGTTTGTTATCGTTCCGACGGTAGTAATCTGGAAATTCGAGGTCTTTAAGCAATGGATCGCTGCTCTGGAACAACTGCAATGACCCCGGCACAGGCCGGGTCAAACTCTCCGCCCGTGAACAACTGTAACCACATACCACCACATTTTCTTTGAAAAGTCGGGGTCAAAGAAGCCATCAGGACAAGAGACAATCTGGGATTTCATGCAAAAATTACTGCTTTTCGCCTGAAAAGAAAAATTTTCTGATTTTCCGGACTTTCTTGTTGACTTAAATGTTACGCATGTAACAATAGTAGATATTACAGTTGTAACATTTGTGGAGATCGCTATGAAAAAGACACCTAAGATTTCAGAAGCGGAGTGGGAAGTCATGCAAGTCCTCTGGAAAACATCGCCGCTGACGGCTAATGACATCGTGGAGAAGCTGACCCAAAAAACCGTATGGAAGCGAGAAACGATCCGCACGCTCATCAACCGCCTCGTACAAAAAAAGGCGATTGCGTTCGAAAAGAAAGGTCGGCAGTACGACTACTTCCCGTTGGTAACCGAGGCCGAGTGTCTGCGCGCCGAGAGCGAGTCGTTTCTGAGGCGATTTGGCGGCAGGTCTATTGAGCCAATGTTAGCCGCCTTTGTCGAAGAAAAGCAACTTTCGCCAGAGAAAATCGCCCGTCTCAGACAGATCCTTGACGAAAAGGCTGCCTCAACAAAGCGCAAAGGTTGAGATTGCTTCGGCCTAAAGGCCGCGCAATGGCACGCGAACGATAATGAAAGGGCTTGAAAATGGAAGCCTTGAATACGCAGTTGGTGCGATTTTTTGACTGGCTGTTGTGGACAACCATCCAGGGCAGCGTGCTAATTGTTTTGATTGTCCTGGTCCAGCTCATTCTGCGCCGGCGGTTGCCGGTTCGCTGGCACTACCTGCTCTGGGCGCTGCTATTGATACGCCTGGCTGTGCCCTGGCTGCCCGAGAGCAGAATAAGCATCTTCAACCTCATTCCACGCTCTATTCAGCACGGACGCATAATAGAGTCCATCTCGCAGCGCAATCAAGTCAGCAGCTTAGGTTTCTATTCAGGTATGCGCTCCGCAGGCACCGAAGAGACAATGCCGGAGAGCGACTCCAGAACTGTCTTTTCTAAGTTTGTGCGTATGTTGCCTTTGCTCTGGCTTCTCGGAACGCTGGTCATCGCCGGCTATGTTTGCGCTCGAAGCATTAGTCTCTGGCGGACTGTCAAACGCGAAAGGCCGATCACCGATTCGCAGATCCTCGATCTGTTGGAGGACTGCAAGATGCAAATGGGCGTTCAGACAATCTTAGGGGTGGTGGTAAGCGATAGAATCAAGAGTCCTGCCCTTTTCGGCTTTGTCCGGCCAAGACTGCTGCTGCCCCAGGGGATACTCGAAACGTACAATCTGGAAGAGCTGCGCTACGTTTTCATCCACGAATTGGCTCATCTCAGGCAGCGTGACATCTACTTGGGCTGGCTGATGGCGCTGCTGCAAGTCATCCACTGGTTTAATCCGCTGATGTGGTTTGCCTTCGGCCGGATGCGGGCGGACCGCGAGCTGGCCTGCGATACACTGGCGATTTCGACGCTGGCCCCGCATGAGCCGCCCGAATACGGCCGGACTATCGTTAATCTTTTGCAGAGTTTCTCCCAGGTTCGTTACCTGCCCTCGGTGGCGGGTATATTAGAAGATACATGTCAAATTGAAAGGAGAGTTAAGATGATTGCCGATTACAGAAAGACCTCACGCACGCGCCGGGCCGGGGCCATGCTGCTTCTTGCGGCCTTAGCCTGCGTAGTCCTGACCAACGCCTACGTGGCAAAGGCCGACTTCGAGTTCGGCGAGCCGGTGAACCTCAAGCTGGTCATCCCCGTTCTCGACCCTGCAATCGATGACATCGATTGCTTTTCTTACGATGGCATAGAGATGTACATTTCGTCTCAGCGGTCAGGAGGACACGGTGATTGGGACCTGTGGGTACTCAGACGCGTCTCGAAAGACGATGATTGGGGTCCTCCGGAGAATCTCGGACCTGGGATCAACACTGCAAAAGATGATGCGAACGCATCCATCTCAGCCGACGGGCTTACGCTCTACATCGAATCTAAGCGCCCCGGCGGGTATGGCAACTACGACATATACATGACGACACGCTCCAGCAGGAATGCCCCCTGGGGCCAGGCGTTGAATTTGGGCCCCAAGATAAACACCTCTGCTGGCGACGCTAGTCCCTGGGTATCGACAAATGGTTTGGAACTGTTCTTTACATCGTTTCGCGCGGACGGATATGGTCGTGGTGATATCTATGTGATAAGACGGGCGACAACGAGTGATCCATGGGGTGATCCGGTGAATCTTGGCCCTGTCGTGAACAGTGCATGCACTGAGGTCTTTCCATGTCTTTCGCTAGATGGGTTGTTACTACTCTTCTCCGACGGACTGGATGAGCCCCCCCGCCCTGGTGGGTATGGCGGCGCAGACATGTGGATGACAAGACGGGCGAGCCTTTCTGATCTGTGGCAGACGCCGGTAAACCTTGGACCTCGAGTCAATCGTTCTATACAAGAGCTTGCACCTCGTATCTCACCAGACGATTCCACGCTCTACTTTTTGACGAACTCTGCCGGCACATGGGATAACTGGCAGGCGTCAATTCTACCGGTCGTTGATCTCAATGGGGATGGGAAGGTGGACCTCAAAGACCTCCGCAAACTCGCTCAATACTGGGGACAGAACGAACCATCCTGTGACATTGCCCCGCCTCCCTTTGGCGACGGTATAGTGGATGAGAAGGATTTGAATCTTCTGGCTGAATACCTGCTAAAAGAAGTTCAACCGGTCGCGCACTGGAAACTGGACGAAACCAAGGGCACGACCGCCCGTGACAGCATCGGCAATAGAGACGGGACGCTTCATGGTAATCCGGCCTGGCAGCCCGCCGGCGGTGCGGCAGGCGGGGCTCTGCAATTTGACGGCGTAGATGATTACGTCAGTACGCCCTTTATCCTGGACCCGTCAAAAGGATCGTTCAGCGTGTTTGCCTGGGTCAAGAGCA
The DNA here is from genome assembly GCA_964462945.1 of uncultured Pirellulales bacterium. GTDB lineage: Bacteria > Planctomycetota > Phycisphaerae > Sedimentisphaerales > Anaerobacaceae. The sequence continues at coordinate 85,857 of CAYWZW010000003.1, read as the reverse complement.
GCGCTCGGGGGCAGGTGATTATATCGCAGAACGATGGCACCGGCACAAGATGGCTGTGGACGGACCCGTCATACGGCAGACTGATTACCTGGTTGATGCATCCGCCGTTCGATCCGCTCATGTCGGGATCGACAATCACGGACGGCCAGTGGCATCACGTCGGTCTTGTCTATGATTTCGAGGGGCTGCGCAGATACCTGTATGTGGATGGAGCAGAAGCAGCGAAAGATACCGATGCCGTCGGCGGCGTCGGCTCCAATGGCGGCCTGTACTTCGGCGCGGACAAGACTCTCGAGGCAGGGAGTCTCTTCTCCGGCCTGATCGATGATGTTCGTATCTACGACGAGGTGCTCAGCGCCGAGGAAGTCGCAGAGCTGGCGCGGTAAAACCTTGGGAGCAAAGCCAATTGCAAAGCGTTGGGTGGCAGCCTCAAAGCCGAAGGCTTTGGGGATGGTGAATGCGAAAGAAGCCATCCCCAAGCTGCGCTTGAGGCTGCCACCTTTAGGAACTATCAAGTCAAATTTGACAGAGCTTTAGCCGGCAGGGTGTGCAAAATTCATTTTGCACACGCGGAATTAACGATTGCGACAGAAAGAGGCCCAAGAGAGAGGGGACAAGGTCTATGCTCACGAAGGGAGCCGCGTGTGCAACATGGCCTTGCCATGCCCAGGGCAAGTGGCACACACTACCTTTTGTTCCGATTCTGGATTCCTGCTGGAGTTTACCCCGCACTCGGATGCGGGGCAGGAATAACAATCACTGCACTACCAGCCTCCGGCCGCTGCCTTTGCCTTGCCGTCCAGAAGGAGCGGGCCCGGCGGGGATTTCCAGACGCGGCAGAGAGGATTTTCCGTGTGTACCCAGGCCTTTTCGGGCAACTGCTGCTCAGCGGAATAGAGGTATTGCTCTGTCTCGGCATGACGGTATTCATAGAGGGGCACGATGCACGAATTCGCGTTCGGCGAGCCGGCTGGCAGCGCGTAGAAAAGCGGACCGGCGGATGGATCAGGATTGCCTGTAGTCAAACAAATCGTCTGGCCGTTCTTGGCGGAGATTTTCCTCGCGTAGATAGGAACCAGGTCGCTGCCCGCCCTCTCGGACTCAACTGCATAGAACGGTACGGACTCGATGAGGTCCCACTTGCCGGCCTTTTCCAGGGCGTCGCGCAGCAGATAGTCCCGTTGCCCGTTTTCATCCTGTATCTGATAGACCGCCACCGGCAGTGCGAGGCGGGGATCGTCGAGGTTCAAACGGTACATGATCTGGTTGTAATCATAGCGCGGCGTGGCATTTTCAAGCGAGCCGGAGAACGTAAACGAATAGGTGCCCTCGAAGAAGATGCTACGGCCGCCGTCTTTGTCGAAGTAGGGATGGTGCTTCGGATTATAGAAGGAATACTTGTTGTGCGTGACGACCTTGCGGGTGTAGGCCCACGGCCCGACGGGCGTATCGGCCTCGGCGTACCAAGTCTCACCCAGGTAGGAGCTTTCGCCCCCCAGCTCGACGAAGATCGCGATCCACTTGCGGCGATACGCGTTGTAGTAAACGCTTCCGCCATGAGGGGTAATCTGCCTGCCGGACTGTATGTCATAAAAGCGCGTATCCTGCCGCTCCTTCTTCAAAGACTCGGCAATCCGCGCCCTCGATGCAGCATCCTCGCCGGCAAGCTCCCCGTAACGCACCCACTGCAAGGACGATGGACGAGGGACAGGAGATGAGGGACGAGAGACGGCGGTCAGGAGTTCGTAGCGATTCGGGTCGGTCGCGCTGTCCCATGTCGCTTCGACTCGCATCCGCACCGTCAGCGGGAACGGCAGCGCAAAATAGTAATACGGCCGGTCGTCCACGGTCACGGCAAACGCATGTCCGAAGTCCGGGGAGGGCAGGCGATGCGAATTCGGGTCCGAACGCAGCAGCGGCTCAAATGACTGTGTGGCCTCATTGAAGGCCACCAGACCTATCTCGAGCACTGTTCCCAAATCTTTCAGCCGGGCGTACTTGGCGACGATCCGCTCTTGCCCAGCGTTATCCGTGACGGTCAGAAATCCGTCGAGCCAGACTAAGCCGGGCTCTTTCAAGGGGCACAGCGGCCGGCTAAAACCGTTCTTGTCCACGAAGTATTCGAGGTTGACGCCGACGGCCGGGTCCAGTCCGCCGCGGCCGGGTAGGTCCGATACGGCGCCGGCCATCGCGAAGTGACCCAGCGGATAGGACGGCCTGCCCGTATCGCCCCAGAACCAGAACAATCGGCCGCGATAGATGCACGTGTCCACCGAATCCTGTCCCATGACCTGTCCGTTGAGGACCGGATTCTTCAGCGGAACCGCTTGGCCGGTCAGAACGCTGTCGGAATAAATCCCCTGGCCCGTGACTCGATAAAGACGCTCGGCGATATTGAGCCGGTCGATTTTGATCACCGCGCCGCCGCCGGGCGAGGTCTTGAGCCTCGTTCCCCGGAAGCCAAATCCGTCTTTTGGAAATTCGTAGCCATGACTTTCAACAAAGAAAAAGACCTCCCTGTCCATCAGGCCCGGCTCATAAAATGCGACAATTCCGTTGCTATCGGTGAAGTATCGGATGTTATTGGTCGTTCGCAATTCGACCAGAGGCACTCCCCTGCCGCTCGAGCCGTCCACGACCTGAATCTTGAAATACCGGGACGACAAATCCGCAGGGGACAAAGGCCGCCCTTCAACCGCCGCCACCAACCCGGGCCAGATCAGAACCAACAGAACTGTTGCCGGAACAATCTGGGGACGGCTCTTGTTCATCGCCTTGATTTCTCTGCGCATCTTTCAATACTCCTACAGCCTCGTGAATGCTTTCACACCCTCCGCCTGATTTTCGGCTACAAGTTATGTCGATGCAAGGACAAAAAAGTTCCCTGAAATTTCGTGACAATGTCCAGAATCGGGTCGCATCAGCCTGCAACAGGATAAATGCTGATTTGCCTTTCCGCACTTGATGCGGAATCCAGGATGCCAACGATTCTGGATTCCCGCTTTCGCGGGAATGACAACGCGTAGGGTGTGCAACTCGTTGCACACGCGGGCGTTGCTTTATCGGGGCTTTGGTCTGTCAGGCTTGCCTCGGGGCACGGTTCCACGATTCTCACAAGAGGAGCCGTCTTTCATCGAGAGGCTGATTCGTTTCTTGGTAAGGTCCACATCGAGAACAATCACCGTGACCTTTTGGTGCACCTTGACGATGTCGCCGGGGTCCTCGACATAATGGTTAGCCAATTGACTGATGTGCACCAGACCATCCTGATGCACTCCGATATCGACGAAGGCTCCGAAGGCCGTCACATTGGTGACGACTCCGGGCAGCCTCATGCCGATTTCGATGTCTTCGATTTTCGTGATGTCTTCGGCGAAGCTGAACACCTCAAATTGCTGACGGGGGTCTCTGCCCGGCTTGGCTAATTCCTGCATGATGTCATTGAGTGTAGGCAGTCCGACAGTCTCACTGACATAGTCCGGCAGGCGGATTCTTTTGCGAAGCGATTCATCCTTCATCAGGTCCATAACCGAGCCGCCTACGTCTGAAGCCATCGTCTCCACAACGTGGTAGCTTTCGGGGTGTACGGCGCTTGCGTCAAGAGGGTTGGCCGCGCCTCGTATCCGCAAGAAACCGGCGGCCTGCTCGAAGGCCTTTGCGCCAAGGCGAGGAACCTGCTTCAACTCCTGCCGCGATGTGAAAGGCCCGTTCTCGTCGCGATAGTCGATGATGTTCTGAGCGAGCTGCGGGCCGAGCCCTGAGACGTACGTCAGCAACTGCTTGCTGGCCGTGTTCACCTCTACGCCGACGCTGTTCACACAACTGGCCACGACGTCGTCGAGGCTCTCCTTCAGGAGCGATTGGTCCACATCATGCTGATACTGGCCGACTCCGATGGACTTGGGATCAATCTTCACCAGCTCCGCGAGAGGATCCATCAGCCTTCGCCCGATGGAGACTGCGCCGCGAACCGTTACATCCTCATCAGGAAACTCTTCCCGGGCCACCTTTGATGCGGAATAAATCGAGGCGCCGCTTTCGTTGACCATCACCACGGGAATATTCTTAGAGAGCTTGATGCTCCTGATAAACGTTTCGGTCTCGCGGCTGGCCGTACCGTTACCGATGGCGATGGCCTCTATGTCAAACTCCTCGCACAAGGAAGTCACTTTGGTGACCTCCGACGCCGCCGCTTTCTGGCCCTGGTGTGGATAAATGACGTCGGAATGCCTCAGCCCGCTCTGCCGGTCGAGACAGACGACCTTACATCCGGTGCGAAAGCCGGGATCGATGGCCAGGACGTTCTTTTGGCCGAGCGGCGGGGCCAGCAGCAGTTGCCGCAGATTCTCGGCGAAGACTCTTACGGCTTCCTTGTCGGCCTGCTGTTTGGTCGCGGCGAGAATCTCCGTTTCCATCGACGGCGAGAGCAGCCTTCTGTAACCATCCGAGACAGCTTCCTTGACCTGAGTTGAACAAGCCGATTGCCCTTTGACAAACAGCCCTTCAAGGATCCTGACGGCCTGTTCCTCGGGTGCCGTGACCTGCAACCGCAGAAACTCTTCTCTGGCGCCTCTGCGCATCGCCAGAATCCTGTGGGACGGCGCCGTGGCAACCGGCTCCTGCCAGTCGAAGTAGTCCTCGTATTTACAGCCCTCTGTTTCCTTACCCTGCACAACCTTGGTCTGGAAACAGCCCTTCTTGAAAAACAAATCGCGAATTCGGGCTCGTGCGGTCTGGTCTTCGTTGACCCACTCGGCGATGATATCTCGGGCGCCGGCCAGGGCCGCCTCGACAGACTCAACACCTTTACTTTCATCGACAAAAGCCTTTGCCTCCAAGACAGGGTCCGTCGCGGGGTCCTGGGCCAGGACGAGCTCGACCAGAGGCTCCAGGCCCTTTTCCCGAGCGATAGTCGCTCGCGTCCGGCGCTTTGGTCGATACGGCAGGTAGATGTCCTCCAGAACGGCCATGGTCTCGGCCTGCATGATCTTCTCTTTCAGCTCCTCCGTGAGCTGCCCGCGTTCATCGAGGGACTTGATGATAGACTCACGTCTGGCATCCAGATCCTTCAACTGGTTCAGCCTGTCCCGAATAGCCGTGAGAGCTACTTCGTCCAGACTGCCGGTGGCTTCTTTGCGATACCGGGCAATGAATGGTATCGTGGCTCCATCCTCAAGCAGCTCAGCCGCTGCCTCTACTTGGTGGGGTCTCAGTGACAACTCCGAAGCTATTCTTGCAATGTGCGTCTGGTTCACTTGTCTGTCTTTCAAATGCTGCTGCCGGGACCATTCTGCGCAAACCTGTGTCCAAGTGCGACCAATATATCTCTAAAGGCCCTGGCTTTCAAGCTTCGCAGATTTCCGCGTTACGGTCTTGCATGCCCGGGCCAAAGCGCGATGCAAACCGATAAAATGCCTGCAAGGGGCAAGCAAATCTGGTATTCTAACGGCGTTGTGATCTTCAAATGTGCGATCAGGTATAACGCTCGGAAATCATAGCTTGCCTGAGCGACCATACGCTGGCTCTAGATGGGGAAATAGCAAGGAGAGCAAAATGAGGACAAGTTCAGTGAGAAGGACTATGGCGTTGGCGTTTACGTTTTTTGGAATCATCGCCTGCGGACAGATATGGGCAAGCCTGAGCAGCTCACAGTCAAATACCGTCTCAGGCAAGCGGGGAGTCGATAACGCACTGTTCCGCCGCATCTACGGCTGCGAAGCGGCCGGGAACATCGCCAACTCGATGGGCGATGTCACCGAGGGCAAAAGCTGGCGGCAGATCGAAGAGCAGTACGGCCTCGTCGATACGCTTCTTCCCCAAGACAAGAAGGCGTCGCGCCAGGCGCAGCGATTCGGGCCGGACTGGGTCAGGCACGCGCACCATCGTCCGCCCGGGATGACCGAGGACGGGTTTGAGCGCCATCGCCTTTGCACCAGCGCGATCCTGAAAAAAGGCGGCAGGATTACCAGCGAGGACCTCGCCCGGGCCTGGATCGAAGAAATCGACCCGGACAAGTTCGGCTACCTTTTAGGCCCGCAGGACCAGGTCATCTACAACCTGCTGAAGATCGGGCTGCCTCCGTGGGAGGTGGGCCGCTATGCCGCGTGGCCGGGCTTCATCGGAACCAGCAAGATGATTATGCCGGTCGGCATGGTGAACGCCTGCCGGCCGGAGGATGCTGCAAGAGATGCGCTCGAATTAGCCCGCATCAAGGACGTTCAGGGCCGGCCGGACAACTACGCGGCGGAAGTCTGTGCCGCCATCGCTGCGGCGACGGCCGAGGCGCTGCGGCCCGGGGCGACGGTCGAGTCCGTGATTGAGACGGCTCTGTCGCAGCTCCCTGCGGAAGCCCGCAAGGAGGTGCAACAGGGGCAGGACTGGGCCAGAAAGGCGAAAGATTGGAAGGAGCTGCGACCGCTTTACGAAAAACGCTATGAGGGCGAGCCTATATCCAACGCCGTGGAGGTGCTCTCCGGCGGCCTTGCATGCTTCCGCGCGTCAAACGGGCAGCCGCGGGAGGCGATTATCTACGCCGTCAACCTCGGCCGCGATACAGACTGCAAAGCATACGTCGCCGGCGGTCTTGCCGGCGCCCTGCGTGGAATCGACGCCATCCCACAGGAGTGGGTCAGGGTCGTCGAAACAGAAGTGGTGGATGATCCCTACACGGTTTCACGACGGACCGCAAGACAAGCCGCTGAAGGTCTCTATCAGGCGTGCATGGCGGAGATAAGCAAGATGAAAACGGCGGTCGGCGAGATAGAGTCGATGACCGGCCGCCAGAGGTAACAGCCGTTGCACAGACCGCCTCTTTGCCGCTCGCCTTTGGAGAGGGTTTTTCTACCCAGGAAAGCTGTAAGATTCCGCGAACTTCTGCCGCAGGCCATCGTATAACGCACCTAAACGGGCAGGCGCGAGCCTAACGAAATGCCCTGCCCGGTTCGGAATATGAATGGCATGAAGGGTTACGCCGCGGGGAAACCCGGGCAGAGGAATTGATTATGTGGGACGATGAATCGAACATCTTCAAAGCGTTGGACGAGCACGATCTGGAGTGCGAGCCCGACGAGGACTTCTCCGACCTGGAGATTGACTCGGACGCGGCGGAAGATGCCGAAGAGGAAGACTTCGACGAGGAAGATTAACCGCCGAGCACAGCCGAAGGACCTACCTGAGCAACACGGCCCAGTCCTGCGGCGAGGGAGCCTGTAGCAGGATATTTTCGTCCGTCGTTTGTGCAGAGTTTATATGCTCGCCCGTTCGGGGATTGATCCATGTAACTCTATAGCCTTGAGCGGCGGATTTGACGCGCAGGATTGTCTGCGGGGTCTCAGCGAGATATACGAGATAGACTTGACCTTCCAGGGCAAGACAAAATGCGCCCTTTCCAACCAGCTCGTTGTGCGGCTCCATCTGTGAATAGGGAATCGACTCAAACGTCTGACGCAGGTGGCGCAACTGAGCGGGGGCTTTGCCCTCCCCGACGTGGCCGGTATAAAACGGCGTTCCGGAGGTCCAGTCGCCGTAGGTGGCGTACCCGCCCGCCATCGCAATGGACCAATGGCATTTCCTGACCCAATCGGTATTCTGCCCGTGGCTTGGTTTGTCCAGCGTGCCCTCGTAACCATACTCCTCGTTCACGTAAGGCCTGGCTATGTCGCGGTATTTGAGGACCTGCTGGTTGACCTCGGAGCAGTTGCCGTACTGCTGCGTAATGATATAGTCAGCCCAGGACTGATCACCGTATGTCCACTCGGCATACCCGTGAGCGGAGCATAGCCGGTCGTATGGGTCCCACTCCTTGACTAAGGTCCCCATTTTCGGCGCCCAATCGGGCTTGCGATATTCATTATGCTCATTTCCCAGGTCCCACCAAACGTTTGAAAAAGCCGCCAAACGAGCCACCGCATAACGGTAGAGCCGCTTCTCGTTCTCGGTAAGCACGCCGTATTCATTTGGCAGATTCTGCTTCTCAATCGTCACGATGCACGTTGCGACAATGCCGCGATCTCTCATGGCCCGGACCGTCCTATCAACCTTCTGCCAATAGGCCACGTTGAACCGCGTGAAATCGTAGTGATGAGGCTCGCCCAGCCAGGCCGGCAGAGGATTCATCTGCCCCGGAGGAGCGCCGTAATTCGGAAGTTTCGAGGGATCGCCGTCAAATTTATACTCACTCTTGCTTCGGGTGTCGTTATCTCGTGGATAGCCCGTCAGAAGAAAGCGGACTTTATTGAAGCCGTTGCGAACGCAATAATCCAGCACCTCGTCGATCTGCCGGTCGTCGTTGGACGGGTCCAGCAGGTGGTAAGCGGTCAGGCCTACATGATAGAAAGGCTGCCGGGATAAAGCGAACTGGAAGTGCTTCGGCCTTTCGCGATTCACAACGACAGGCTCCATCCCTCGTGGCTGAGTCGTTCGAAAAGTACCTGCATATTTCTCATCCGGAGCAGCGCTCGTCGTCAGTGAGTATTTGTACTCCGTTTCTACGAGCGAGGGGCAAAATCGCACGCGAAAGCAGCGTCCTTCCTGGTCGTCGCAGAAACCGTCCACCTTGATCGGCAAGCCTCCTTGAGGCGTGAACGTCGCGCTGATCTCGATGTCCGTGAACGGATTGCCGTCGGGCGGCGGGTCCAATTGGACAACTATCTCGTAAATGTCAAAGCACGGGACGACGGATGGGCCGGGCTCGACTGAAACAGCGGCGTACACTAATTCCGCCCAAAACACGACCACACAGATACATGAGGCTAAGACGCAACGCATAAGCTCATTCCTTATCCTTCAGAAGAAACGCAACTATCGTAAGTCATAGCAGAGCCCAGGTCAATGCGGCAGCTACTCCAATGAGAGAGAAAGGATGCATGTCACAAATGTAGGCGCAACCATCCCCAAAGCCTGCGGCTTTGAGGCTGCCACCCGTTTTTCGCCAATCCTGATTGGGTGGCAGCCTCATCCCGATTGCCGTTATCGGGATGGGGATGGCTCTTTCTGTTCTTTACCTACAAAGATGACATGCACCCAGAGGGAATGAGTCTCTTGATTTATTCCGGTTTTTGCGTATAACCACACTTGCCGTGTAGTTCATAGAATGAATCTTTTTGCACGAAAGGCGTCTGCCATGCTTAAGAACACATCGCTTACCATATTCGTGCTCTTGCTTGTAAGCAGTTCCATAACTGCCGGCCCCGCGGCGAAAACATCATACAATATCCTCGATTTCGGCGCCACGCCGGACAGCAAGATCCTCTGCACGGAAGCCATTCAGAAGGCCGTTGACCAGTGCGCTCAAGACGGCGGCGGGACCGTTCACCTTCCCGCCGGCACATGGCTGACGGGGACGATTTATCTGGAAAGCCACGTCACCCTCCAGCTTGACTCCGGCTGCGTCCTGCTCGGCAGCAAAGAAAAAAAGGACTACGGCCGGCCTCATAAGCTCGACGGCACAGACAGCGAAACGTTCAGCTCCTGGGCCATCATCGCCGGCAGGAATCTCCAGAACATCGCCATCCGCGGCCGGGGCACTATCGACGGCCAGGGGACCAATTTCAAATATAAAGAGGGCGCGCGACCCAAGAATATCTACCTGGAAGGCTGCTCCGACGTGCTGATCGAAGGCGTGCGGATGCGCAGCGCCGGCAGTTGGATGCAGCATTACCGCCGCTGCGACCGCCTGACCATTCGCGATATCGCCGTCTTCAACCACGTAAGCTATAACAACGACGGTTTGAATATCGACAGTTGCCGGGACGTAACGATTACCGGCTGCTCGGTCGATTCCGACGACGACGCCATCGTGTTGAAGAGTTTGTCTGTGAATCCGTGTGAGAACGTCACTATCTCCGATTGCATTGTCAGCAGCCACTGCAACTCCATCAAGATGGGGACCGAGTCCGGCGGCGGATTTCAGAACGTCACAATTACCAACTGCACGATATGCTCGCCCCGCTATTCGCAAGTCATTTACGGACGCCAGCGAGGGCTGGCAGGCGTTGCGCTGGAAATCGTCGATGGCGGCACACTCGACCGCGTGGCCATCTCGAACCTGACCATCAAAGGCGTCACCTCGCCTATTTTCATGCGGCTGGGAAATCGCGCCCGGCTCTATGAAAAGGACCAGCCCAGGCCCGGCGTCGGAAAATTCCGAAATGTAACCATCAGCAACGTCGTCGCTACCGACTGCTCGGAAATAGGTTGTTCGATTACCGGCCTGCCGGAGCACACGATAGAAAACGTTACGCTCAGCAATATTCATCTGGGCTTCGAAGGCGGCGGCACCAAGAAAGACGTGGCCCGCGAGATTGCCGAAAAACCGGAGAGCTATCCTGAGAGCACGATGTTTGGAACTCTCCCCGCATACGGCTTTTTCTGCCGGCACGTCAAAGGATTGAAATTTCACAATCTCCGGCTCGAAACGTTGTCAGCGGATTATCGCCATGCCGTGGTGTTCGACGACGTAAGCGACGCGGTCCTCGATTCTCTGGACGCCCCTTTTGCCGCCGAAGCGGCCGGGATGATTCGATGCACCAATTCGCAGAGTGTCTCAATTCGCAACTGCCGGCCTGCAAACGGCACGGAGCTGTTCCTCGACCTTCGCGGCCCCCAGAGCAGGAACATTTTGCTGCTGTCGAACGACTTCAGCGGCGTCAAAGAAATTTCACGTCTTGCCGCTGATGTTCCTGACTCCGCGTTGAGCCTTGCGGCGAATCAACTGCCGGCAAAATAACATAGCCCCGGTGTCATCACAGCAGAGCAGCAGGAGGAAATGAACGTGCACTGTAGAACATTACCATGTTTGGTCGCACCTGTGATATTGCTGGCCGCCGGCGGTTGTAGCCGCACTCTTCCTGCGACCTCATCCCAAAGGACGTTTGTTTCGCAGCCGTCTGTCGCCGGCGACACTTTCAGTGTCGAAGCCGATTTTCCCGGCGGCAATATTATCGCCGACTGCAGCGAGGATGACACCATATTCCTGCGGCCCGACCAGCGCGACTCATCAGAATGGTGGTTTCATCAGCGGCAAATACAACGAGGTCATTTACATTGTGGGCAGCTCCAATCCGGCGACGTGGCAGCAACAGAAGGAATTCGCGGCCATCTTAGAGTCGGTCCGCGAAGGGCCGCGGTTCGGCCCTGACCCCCGTTTGTGCGGGGGTGACGTCATTCCTGCGGAAGCAGGAATCACCGCCGAAGGGCTGCCCTACCGTGCCGAAAGCAGCCTGCCCTTCGGGACGGCCTGGAATACGGCTGCGAACTATGGGCAGTATAAATCCTGCGGCCGCTGGGCCGAGGAACAGCCCGGCGTCCGCCTGGCTACAACCATCGAGATTCCTTATGCGAACGTGGGCGCCGCCATCGTAACGGACGATAACGCCCGCGCCTTTGGCCGGGACCTGGCCGGGGCCCTTCGCAACTACCTCGAAAACAGCGACAAATAGATTGCCGATGTGGCGAGGGCATCTTGCCCTTGTGTGCTATACCCGGCAAGATGCCGGGCCGACGCAAGGCCGGGACGGCCTCGCCACAACCGGCAATCGGTCATCATCAGACGTTATCGGGTACGACGAAAGGCTTGCGATATTCTCTTGAAATCAGCCTGTTCGCCTCTTCGCTCATGGGGCCGGTGAATCTCTCTTTGTCGGGGTCCATGGTCAGCATGGAGCCGAGGGTGAGCGATTTTTGATCGATATTAAGCCGATTGGCGGCAAGATGCTCGTTCAGTCGTTCAAATGACTCGCGAAGCTCCGCCTCGCCTCGAATCGCCTCACGAATCTCATCGTTGGGCTTGTGCCGGCCCACACGATACGAGATGTTCGCGATATGGACCAGCCCGCAGGACAGATGTCCCTGCAGGGCATCGGTGCGAAGCTCGCTCGTTTTACGGCTACGAACTACGTCGATGAAGTTCTGCTTGCAGTCGGGCGCTTCGCGTGTGAATTCCTTGATAAGCTTTCCCTGATTGTCGAAGGCGGCGCCGTCTTTTACGTACCCGCCTTCGCACTGCACGACAAACCCCGTTTGTACCCCGCGGAAGTCATCCATATTCCGCCGTCCATTCTTTTCCCAATCCGATTGCCGGAGCGATTCATTGCGAGGCAGGCCGCGAACCTCGAAAATAATGGGAGCCGGCTCATAATCCAGCAGTGTGATCATCGTATTGGGCGTTTGGCCGTCATCGTCATAGCCCAGACGTTCCCCAATGCTTATAGCTCGCCTGGGCAGTGTATTTTGCCGCAGGGCCCAGCGGCAGCCATCCATCGCGTGAATGCCCATGTTCCCCAGGTCGCCGTCTCCGGTGTCCCAGTCCCAGTGCCAGTCGTAGTGCAGTTGCTCGCGCATCAGCGGCTTCTTGGACGCCGGGCCGCACCAGAGATCGTAATCGCAAGATGGCGGGATGGGCTGAGGCCCTTTGACCTTGCCGATGCTCATCCGCGCCCTGTAGTTGATTCCATATACGCACTTGATTTTGCCAAGGTTGCCGGACCAGATGTATTCGAAGGATTCGGCAATCGCGCCGCTGTCTCGAGGCCCATGGACGGCCTGCACCACGCGATTATACTTCCGCATAGCCTCGACCATTTTGCGGCCCTCGAAGAGGTTGTGCGAAGAAGGCTTTTGCACGAACACGTCTTTGCCCGCCTGGCAGGCCATGATGGTCATCAGGGAGTGCCAATGGTTTGGCGTCGTGATCGAGACGGCGTCGATTTGCTTATCGTCCAGCAGCTCCCGGAAATCCCGGCAGGCTTTAACCTTTTCACCCCGTTTGCTGAACTCGTTCACTTCGTAATTGAGATGGTTCTGATCGCAGTCGCAAAGGGCCACGACGCGGACGCCCGGAATCTTGCGGAAGTCCTGGATGTCTCCTCGCCCTTTGCCGCCGATCTTGACAAACGAGCCAATGCCGATCACGCCGATGCGAATATCATCATTGGCGCCCAGAACCCGCGCAGGCGACAAAGAAAAAGCCGATCCGACCGCCGCCGACGCCTTCAGGAACTCTCTGCGTTTCATCGATTCTCTCCTTTCAAACGTGTCCCGGTCATATATTCATAGGTGCCCTCTGACGTTGCCATGCTATGATAACAGTATTGTTGCAAACCTCAAGTCCTTGTATCTGGTTGCCCCCACATGAAACGCCCGCCGGCAAGCCAGAATGTGTCTTCGCGCGTCTACGGCAAATTGCATACGTTATGTGCGTCTGCTATACTGCTGAAGAACGAGGCTCGGTGGCGTAGCTGGGCAGACATGAACGAGAACGTCCGGATTCTGAAAGGTGCCGATCCATGAAAAACATCCTTAGTGCCGCGTTACTTTTGAGTGTAGTTATAGCTGGGCTGCCTCTGTTGGGGCAGGAGTTTCTCGCGGTTTCAGAGAGCCGGCGTATCGAACTGTTAAAGCCTCCGAGCAGCAGGCCCGTCCGAATGGTGCTTGATACCGACACCGGCAACGAGATTGACGACCAGTTTGCTCTGGTCTATGCCTTAATCTCACCCGAACTGGACCTGCAAGCGGTTTATGCGGCCCCCTTCACAAATAACAGATCGACCGGGTCGGCAGATGGGATGGAAAAAAGTTTCGAGGAGATCCTGCGAATCCTGAGCAGACTTGACAAATCGCCCGACGGGTTTGCCTTTAAGGGCAGCACCCACTACCTGACCGATATGAAGAATCCCGAAAGAAGCCCGGCCGCCCTGGACCTGATTGCGCGGGCCAAGAAAAGCAGTCCTGAAGACCCGCTCTATGTCGCCGCGGTGGGGGCCATTACGAATGTCGCCAATGCGATTCTGATTGACCCATCTATCATCCAAAACATCGTGGTCGTTTGGCTGGGCGGCAACGGCCACAACTGGCCGCACCAAAGGGAATTCAACTTCCGCCAGGACTTGAACGCCTCGAGGACCATCTTCGACTGCGGAGTCCCATTCGTGCAACTGCCCTGTACTCCTGTTGTCACCCATTTTGCGACCACCGTGCCGGAAATGGAGCGGTATGTCGGGGGCCGCGGGGCAATTGGCGATTACCTGCTGAAGATTTTCAAGGAGTACAGAAAGGACCATTTCGGCTGGTCCAAGGTGCTCTGGGACATGACAGCGGTGGCCTGGCTCATCGATGACAAATGGCTGCCGTCAGACCTCGTGCACAGCCCCATCGTGACGGACAACTACACGTTCAGTTTCGATCAGTCGCGCCATCTGATCAGAACGGTCAACTTCGTGCAGAGGGACCCCATTTTCAGAGATTTCTTCATAAAATTGGACAAGCAGGCAAAAAAATAGTCTTATCGGCAATGGCCTTGATCCTGGATTTCGCACGTAATCCGTGACAAACAGACTGTATTTTGATAGAATGCGGTCTATGGAGGCCGTTCAAGACAATCTTGACCATTTGTTATGGGAAAACCAGATGGGTGAAGCACGCACGGACGCTCCGAGGGTCAGAGAACAAAGCGAAGTTTTGAAAAGGTGTGTTGATTGAGGGTGGAAGCTGCCAAGAGAAGGGAATTTGTGTCAGTCGTGTCTTGGTGTGTGGCCAAAGCACAAAAGTCGTTATCTCAATTTTCTGAATGGAGGATGTACCATGAGAACCCGAATTGAGTTGTGTGCAGGTATTATTTTGTTTTTGGCCGGCAGCAGTCTTTATGCCCAAACGGACACCACATGGATTGGGTCCGATGGCGGTAAGTGGAGCAATCCTGACAATTGGGCAGGCGGAGTGTTGCCCTCCGCCCAGATCAAGGCCTTTTTTAACGGCCCGAGCACATGCATCGTGGATTTTCCGCAGGCTGCGGCATGGCAAATCGATCTCGGCGGAGGTCCGTTGAGAATAGTCAAGGGAGGAACCGTGACCGTCCACGACTGGATTATACTCGGTTATAACGCCAACGATACTGCTGACAATGCCGGTCGCCTCGAGGTGCTTGACGGCAGCGTGCTGGATTGCCTGGTACGCCTGTACGTGGGCTACAGAGGCGAAGGGTATTTGAGCGTGTATGAAGGTGGAACGGTCAACATACACACTCAATTGCTTGGCGTCGGTCAGCAGCCCGGCGGCAACGGTGTTGTCGAGCTGGAAGGCGGATCACTAAACCTGCTGGAGGGAACCGATCCGCGGGGTCTGAATTTTTTGTCTACGGCCAAATCCAGTGTCAATCTCAGCGGCGGCGCCCTGACACTCCGGGGCACGACGAACAATCGGGACTATGTAAACCAGGCTGTTGCCGGCGGCATCATTAAGGCTTATGACGGAATCGGCGAGGTGGTTGTGGACCCGAACGAGCAGCCGGGCAGGCTGGTCGTGAGGGGTATCCATCCTCTCAAGCCCTTCCCGGCCGACGACAGCGTCGCATCTGCCGGTAACGTGGAGCTGAAGTGGGTTCCGCCGGACCCGTGCGTGCCCGGTCAGCCGGTGCCCGTTGACGTCTATTTTACCAACGACCTGAAATTGCTGGAAGAGTTTTCTAATCCCGCAGCCATCCGGGTGGTTACCAGGCAGAACGTGACGTCCGTTGTCGTGCAAACTCAGCCAAAGACGCGGTACTATTGGGCCGTGGATTCATACGTGGGCAGCGCTGCGGACCCGGTCTTGGGTCCTGTTTTCAGCTTTGTTGCAGGCAATATCGCTCCCAAAGTGGACGCCGGCGCGGACATCGTGACCTGGCTGCAAGACGGCTCCAGGACCGGGAATCTCGACGCGGCCGTCACCGACGATGACGCTTACACCGTGCACTGGACGGTGGTTAGTGAGCCCAACCAGGGCGCTGCTGTTATACAGACAGCCAATGCCGAGGATACCAGTGTTACCCTGTCAGCGGTGGGCCAGTATGTCCTGCAATTGGAGGCCTCTGATGGCGAATACACCAGTTCGGACACGGTCACGATCGACGTGTATAACGACGGTTGTGAAGCCGCCCAGGCCGTGCCGGGCTATCAACCCCTGGTAGGGGATCTCAACGGGGACTGCCGCGTCGATGACGCCGACCTGGCACTGCTTCAGGAAAACTGGCTGAAGGACAATTCACTGACCGAAGGCTGGACGCTGCTCAATTGACGGCAGGCGTCAAGAGAAAGATTCGCTGGCATTGATCTGGCAAAGGGAGGTGGCAGAGATGATCGAGCTGCTCAGAGCCCGAAGGAGCATCAGAAAGTACACAGACAGGCGGATCGAGCCGGAAAAGATCGAGATATTGAAGAAGGCCGTTCTGCGGGCGCCTTCGTCGAGGAATATTGACCCGTGGGAGTTCCTCTTCGTGGACGACCGAGCGATTCTGGCGAAGCTGGCTCTCTGCAAGCCGCACGGAGCAAAATTCTTAGAGCAGGCGGCGCTCGGTATCGTTATCTGTGCCGATGGGCAAGAGAGCGACACATGGATCGAGGATTGTTCCATCGCCTCGATCCTCGTTCAGATGACCGCACAATCCATCGGCCTGGGCAGTTGCTGGATACAGATAAGAAACCGGATGTTCAATGACCGGACCAGTTCCGAGGCGTACATCAGAGACTTGCTGAATATGCCGGGCCACATAAACGTCGAATCCATCGTCGCTATCGGGTATCCCGCAGAAACCAGAGAACCGCTTCCGCGCGAAGAGCTCAAAGACCAGAAGATCCGAATCAACAGATTTTGACGGCGGTGATCAGGTGTTGGCAGAAGACGACGCACAACTGACAAAAAATTGAATTCGATGGATATGACGACTCGAAAATATCAATCTGGAGTACTGCGATGAGAAAACACGTATTGATGCTGTTTACCATTCTGCTGGCTAACGCCGCAATCCGTACGGAGCTCAGGGCAGCCGAAATCTCTGTACAAAATTCGACACAATTGCAGGCCGCCGTCCGGGATTTGACGCCGGGCACAACCGTCCTATTGGCGCCGGGTACGTATCAGGGAGACATCTACATACATGGAGCCGCCGGGGCGCAGCAGGCCCCAATTGTGATTGCCGGGATCGACCCAAACAACCCACCCATTTTTTCCGGAGGCCGGCAGGCGATTCATCTTTCCGATTGCAGCCATTTGATTCTAAGGAACCTGAAAGCCGTGGGTTTTCCCTCCAACGGCATCAATATAGATGACGGCGGCACTTTTGAGACCCCGGCGCATCACATTACCCTTGAAAACGTGACGATTCTGCAGACCGGCCCGGAAGGAAACCACGACGCCCTGAAGATGTCCGGCGTGGACCATTTCACGGTCAGGCGCTGCCGCTTCGAGGGCTGGGGCGGCTCCGGCATCGACATGGTAGGCTGCCATCACGGCGTCATAGAAGATTGTACATTTGTCGGGCGCGACGGCTTCTCTCAATCCAACGCCGTTCAGCTCAAAGGCGGCACGGAATATGTCCTTGTCCAGACGTGCCTTTTCAAGAACGCCGGCCAGCGCGCCGTCAACCTCGGGGGCAGCACGGGGCTGCAATTCTTTCGCCCGAAAGTGGGCGATTACGAAGCCAGGAATATCACCATCGCAGGCAACCGGTTCGTCGGCGGTCAGACGCCGCTTGCCTGGGTGACGGCTGATGGAGGGCGCGTACATCATAACACCATCGTCTGCCCGGAAATCTGGCTACTGAGGATATTGCAGGAGACAAAAGACGTCAGGTTCCGGCCCTGTCACAGCGGGATTTTCGAGAACAACCTGATTATCTATGATTCGCGGATCCGGGATTTTGTGAATATCGGGCCGGGCACCGCGCCTGAGACGTTCGTGTTTTCTCACAACGCATGGCACGACATAAACGGCCGGGGCAAGCCGACCCTGCCAGCCGCCGAAAAAGACGGCCTTTACCAGATAGAAATGGACGTCGATAAGACGGCGATGGAGAAGGGAATCGTCCGTATCAAGGATAAAAAGGCAAAGGATATCGGCGCACAAGGCTACAAAAAAGCGAACCTGACGCAGGAATGATGACGAGGACGAGAATGAACATGAAGAAAACAGCAAGGTTAAGCCGCAGGGGTTTTCTCTCGGGCAGCGCATGTTTTGTCGCATTTCCGCACATAGTCTGTTCATCGGTGTTGGGCAAAGCCGGTGCCGTAGCTGCGAGCAGCCGCGTCACAATGGGCTCTATCGGCGTCGGCGGGCAGGGAAAACAGGTCATGCGGAGTCTTATGGGCCAGCCGGGCTGCCGGATGCTCGCCGTGTGCGACGTTGATGCCAAGCGCCTGAACGGGGCACGCGATATCGTGAACGCCCAATACGGCAATCAGGACTGTGCAACATACGGCAACTTCCGCGAGCTTCTGGCCCGCGAGGACATCGACGCGGTCCTGATCGCCACCCCCGACCAGTGGCACGTCTTGCAGTCCATTGAGGCCGCACGGGCGGGCAAGGACATTTACCTTGAAAAGCCTTTGGGCCTGAGCGTCCAGGAGGACATAGCCCTGCGCCGGGCCATCTATAAATATGAGCGGGTTTTTCAGTTCGGCACGCAGCAGCGCTCGGATCGGAACTTCCGGTTCGCCTGCGAGCTGGTCCGCAACGGCCGGATCGGAAAGCTCCAGAGAATCATCGCCGCCACGCCCGCCAGCCGGGCCGTCGATTCGTATCGGCCCTCGCCCGTTCCGTCCGATCTGGACTATGACATGTGGGTCGGGCCCGCTCGCTGGATGCCGTACACGCAGGGCGTGATGGGTTCGTGCGGCAACTGGGGGCACGTCAGCAACTTTTCGCTCGGCTGGGTGACCACGTGGGGCATTCACCACGTCGATATCGCCCAGTGGGGCAACAATGCAGATACCTCCGGGCCGGTCGAGGTAGAAGGCACGGGCGTATTTCCCAAAGACGGCCTCTACGACTGCGCCGTCGCCTGGGACATGACGCTGAAATATGCTAATGGTGTAACGCTGAATTTCGTCGATAACAAGAAACGCAAACAAGGCGTCCTTTTTGAAGGCTCTGACGGCTGGGTCTTCGTCGAGCGCGGCTCTATCGACGCACAGCCGAAGTCGCTTTTGAATGAGAAGATCGGATCCGACGGAATACATCTTCCCGTAAGCAACGACCACTCGCAGAATTTCCTCGACTGCGTCAGAACGCGCACGACGCCGGTCTCATCCATAGAGGCGGCCGTGCGCTCGGACACAGTCTGTCACCTCAGCGACATCGCCATGCGTCTGGGGCGCAAGTTGAACTGGAACCCGGCGGCCGAGCGCTTTATCGACGACGAGCAGGCCAATCGAATGCTCACGCGCTCCATGCGCGCCCCATGGCACATCTGACAGGGAACCGCGACTGCGCCAGTCCCATTCGCATCAGGCACCTTTGGTTCTTTGGATTGGCAAAATACTTGAGAATCCCGCAAATGTCGTTATAATTTGGTTTACTGACGACAAGAGAGCGTCTATTTTCAAGCGAGCTTGTGACAGGAGTACAGATGGAACAAGGATTGTTGTTCAATATCCAACCAGCAAGTGTCCGACATACGGATGTCAAGACACCTCGAGGTTATCGAGGATTTGCAGCGTTTCATAAGTACTGGGGCAAGAAGCCGGTTGAGTGTTTGAACTATTTGATAGATAACCTGACCCTGGAACACGACGTTGTCTTGGATCCATTTGTCGGATCGGGACTTGTTGCAAGAGAGGCGATTCAAAGGCACAGGCGCTTCATTGGGATAGATATCAATCCGGTCGCGGTAGAATTGGCCAAGCTCGCAGTGAATCCCCCTCCTGCAGAGGCATTCTCAGAGGCGATGCGGCGAATGGAACGAACGGTCCGGCCTGAAATCGAAAGAAGTTACGACCTCAACAATGGTAGAATCGCAACACACTTCCTGTGGGATGGAACGGAGTTACGCTCAGTCTGGTGCACAGAAGGTAGAGCCAGAAGAGAGTATAGCCCCACAGTGCACGACAAAGAATTAAGCTCAGAGTTTTCAGGATATACAAGCCAGCAAATCAGGAACTTACGATTCTTCGGCAACTCACGCATAAATGCTTCCGTTGACATGACTTTACGAGACCTTTTTAGCGGGCGAGCTTTACGGAACATCGATATCATCATGCGTTTCATCCGGAAAGAGCCTGACACGGTCAGGAACTCGCTGCTCTTGACTCTAACGGCCGCTTCGGGCCAGATGTCAAAAATGGTATTCGCCGTGAGCCAGAGAGGCAAGACTACCGGCAATGTTCAAGAGAAAATATCGGTCGGCAGTTGGGTTATCGGATACTGGCGCCCCAAGCTCCATTTCGAGGTCAACGTTTGGAACTGCTTTCGCAACAGGGCGGGGCGATTGATGAAAGCCCTCAACGAGGCGGATTCCACGGATTCTGTTGCTGTTTCGAACAACTCTACGGATGTCATTGAATCGAAGGCGTATGTGGCGCTCATCGAAGGTGATGCTAGGGAGGTTTTCCAATCCCTGCCATCAAACTCGGTATCACTTATTCTCACGGATCCACCCCATAGTGATCGGATGCCTTATTTGGAGCTCAGCGAACCGTGGAATGCTATTCTTGGAAAAGCGCCTTTGTTTGATCGGGAAATTGTTGTCTCGAACGCACCCGAAAGAGGCAAGAACAAAGCAGCCTACACGAGGGAGATGGGAGAGTTTTTTCTTGACGCGGCGCGTGTTTTATGTGACGGGGGCACAATGGCAATTCTGTTCAACGCCCACGATTCGGAAAGTTGGGAATATCTCGACGCGCTTCACAGAAGATCGGATGTCATTCAATTCAGAGGATGTTTTCCAATGGCGTATTCGGCTGGTTCAGTAGTGCAGGACAATAGGGACGGTGCGCTTAAACATGATTATGTCTTGGTGTACCAGAAGTGTGTCCAACCGTCTGGACGAAACAATCGTTGGGAGAAACTGAAGGAAATGGACGGGTGGTCCTCATCATTGCCCGGAAAGGACAAGTGAACATGCCCCTTACCTTCGATGAAGCCAAGTCTGCTCTCAAGAATGATAAGATCAGACAGTTGTCTTGGGATCCAGACGGCCTTCGCTTCCTGAAACTAAGGTCCTTGTCACGAAGAGAATACATGGAAAGGCTTGCTAAAGATTATGGGCTCACATGCCCTGAGTTGCGAAGTGACAGTCTTCTTCGTTTCTTGTATGAATCAGAACTGACGAGTGAGCAAATAGAAAGAACAATCAATGCCATATATTCAGAGGAACGGGCGCAGCGCAGACAGAGCGAAGACGAACTTGTAAGCGAACTCTACAAGGTCAACGTTTTCGACTGGGGAGGTCTCCATCAGAACAGCTTGGAGAAAAACATCGTTGACAACTACGTTAAGCGAATCCGGTCGTATGATTGCCTTTGTGACTCGATAGAGAATGAGCTTCACCAGAGTATGCGAGGCTATGTACTGTGCTCGTGGTATAATCACTGGACCTCACGAATCATAGAGGATATCTTTCGAGACCACACCGCGATCCTCCCGGCAGTCGGCCTGATAAAAAGGGTCGATTTCTTCTTCAACAACGTACCGTTTGACCTCAAAGTAACCTACATGCCCGAAGGTTTTATTCATAACAAGCGAGCAGCGGATGGCCTTAGGCCAGAGACAACCCTCTTGAAGCGATTCTGCCGAGAACATTCGGTGCATTACGATCCAAACCTTCCGGAAGCAAGACTGAGGGAGGACCTCTGGGCTAAGGTGAGCGACCACCCTTCAGAAAGCGCCTCCCAACTCATCGCCGATCTCCGAAATAAGAGAATCCAGTATGTCACCGGAGCGGCGAGCAATCCGATTGAACTAATAAAATGGTTGTACGAGAACCAAGGCGTTCGCAGATTCGACGCCTCCAATCGACTGTTCCTCGTTCTCGTTGACCAAGACAACTTCTTTGACTCCTGGAAGCTCAAACGTGCAAGGCCACTGTTGGTCGAAAAAATACATTCTCACTTGACTGCTGGATCATCCAATCCCGGACTTGAGGTGGATTTTGAGTGGGACGGCACTCAATACACAGCAACATCCGACATCATCTTCGTGATCCATTCAAGGAATTAGTTGTTGGGAATCGTAAAAGGAGGTCAGTCTATGTCAGGCATCATTTATCGGCGTGATTTCCTCGGAAAACTGGGGCAGGTTTCGTTAGGGACACTCATGGCCGGAGGAATCTCCGGGCAAACGGCGAACGCCGGAGAGAAACAAGCGGTCAAAGCCTGGGAGCCTGTCTCCGAGCGAAAGGTCCGCGTGGGCATCGTCGGGTATGGCGTGTGCCAATTTGGGGCGGCCTTCGGCTTCCAGGATCATCCGAACGTGGAGATTGTCGCCGTCAGCGATCTGATTCCCGACCGGCGGCAAGGACTCATGAATGCCTGCCGGTGCGACAAGTCATACGAGTCGCTGGAAGTGTTGGTGAAGGACCCGAAGATCGAGGCGGTGTTCGTCGCGACCGATGCGCCGAGCCACGCGCGGCACTGCATGGAGGTGCTTAAACACGGCAAGCACGTAATGAGCGCTGTGCCGGCCGTTTTTGGGTCAATCGAACAGGCTGAACAGCTTCTCGATACGGTGCAGAAGACCGGCTTGAAGTACATGATGGCCGAGACAAGCTACTTTCGCGCCGACTGCTATGGTATGCGGCGAATATACCAGGCCGGCGGGTTCGGCCGGCTCGTGTACTCCGAAGGAGAGTATTATCACTACCATGCCGAGCCGATAGACTCCTTCAAAGGCTGGCGGATCGGTCTGCCGCCTCTGTGGTATCCCACACACTCGACGGCCTATTACGTAGGCGTAACCGGCAAGCGATTCACTTGCGTCTCCTGCGCCGGCTTCAACGCCGGATTCCCGGACTGCCAGCCGGGGGCCAACAAGTACGACAACCCGTTCACCGACGAGGTCGCGCTGTTTCAGACCAGCGAGGGCGGCGCGTCCCGGATGCTCATGTGCAAGGGGATTCACGGCCTCATCGTCGAAAGGGGCCGCGTCTTCGGCGAGCGAGGCTGGATGGACGGCATAGAATATCACGGCGCGGCGACCGAGCTTCCTGATATAGCCCGTCCGCCGCTGCCGCTGGGGGTGCCCGCCGGAGGACATGGCGGCTCCCACGGACTCTTGACCGATGAATTCATCACGTCGATTCTGATGGATCGGGAGCCTATGGTGAATATCTATGAGGCACTCGCGATGACTGTGCCGGGCATCGTCGCGCACCAGTCGGCGCTCAAGGGCGGCGAGATGCTCAAAATCCCACAGTACGGCCCGCCTGCTTAGCTGCCTGCTTTCGCTGCCGCTGGTTCTTCTCAGGAGGCGGGCTGGCCTGGCGTCTGAACTGGTCCTCGTACTTCTGCCACAGCGCCGATATCTCGCGGACCTTGTCCGGATACGTATCAGCGAGGTTCTTCGATTCGCAGCGGTCGGTCTTGAGATCGTAAAGCTCCCACGGGCCGTCAGCCCCTTTGGCTACGAGTTTCCAGTCGCCGACTCGAACGGCCCGGTTCTCCAGATGGTGAAAGTAGATACATTCGTGCGTGACGGCGCCATCTTTGGAAAACGCCGGCGCGAGGCTCATCCCCGGAAGCGGCGGCGCCGTCTCGCCGTTCCACTGTGGCGAAAAATTGGCACCTCTGGCCAAGTCGAGAACAGTCGGCACGATGTCAATGAAATGGCACGGATCGTGACGCAGCTCGCCCCTTGGGGGCAAGCCGCGGGCCTTAAGGCCCGCCGGCCAGTGGACGATCAGCGGCGACGAAATGCCGCCCTCGTGCACCCACGATTTGTGCAGCCGAAAAGGTGTGTTGGAGGAGCTGGACCAGCCGGGCCCGAGGCACAAATATGATTTCGCCGAGCCGGGGGCGGCGGAAGGATCGTTCATGTCGCCGCGGATGATCTGCTCGGCGCTGGCGCCGTTGTCCGAGACGAAGAAGATCACGGTGTTCTCGAAGGCGTCCATCTTCCTGACCTGGTCGAGCACGCAGCCGATCTCGCGGTCCATGCGGTCAACCATCGCCGCGTGAATCGCCATTTTCGTCGCCTGGAATCTCTTCTGCTGCTCGCTCAGAGAATCCCACGCGACGGCGCGGTCGGCCTCGCCGGGCCCGATCATCTCGTGCAGTTTGTCTTTGGTGAAGTTCCAGTCTGGAATCACGTCCGGCTCAAGCGGCGGCAGGTCGCAGTTGACCAGGCCCATCTGGCGCATGCGCTTCCATCTTTGCTCGCGTATCGCATCCCACCCTTCGAGATAGCGGTCGCGGTACCGGGCAATGTCGTCCTGCAAGGCGTGAAGCGGGAAGTGAGGCGACGTAAAAGCCAGGTAGCAGTAGAACGGCTCCTCCCGATGCTTTTCGGCATGCTCTTTGAGAAAGTCAACGGCGTAATTCGCGATGGCCGTCGTGACGTAGAAGTCCGTCCCTTCCTCAACGGCGGGAAGCTTTCGGTCGTCCAGCTCGTGGTTCTGGGGCGCAAAAAATCGGTTATGGTCGTGCAGGATATAGGAGTGGTCGAACCCGCCATCCGCAACGCCCTTGGGCGCCCCCATGAGATGCCACTTGCCGGAGTGATAGCAGCGATAGCCGAGCGGCTTGAGATAGTGCGGCACGACCCGCGTCCAGGCCGGCAAAAGCCCCTGGGGCGGGTCCATGCGAACCTGCTGTGGATAGTAGCCCGTCAGGAGAGATGTTCGCGAAGGCCAGCACCGGCCTGTGGAATAGCACTGGGTAAACCGCAGGCCGTTGGCGGCTAAGCCGTCGAGGTTGGGCGTCTGGATTTCGCCGCCGTAGCATCCGGCGTCCGAATAGCCCATGTCGTCGGCGATGATAACCAGGAAATTCGGCTTGCCGGCTTGCGAGGTTGTGGATCGGCTTGCCGCAAAACCAGGCCCGTTCAGCACCAGAGCCGAGCCTAGCGCCGCCGCTTCTCTAAGAAATGCTCGCCTTGAGATATTCTTTTTACCCATGCCAACTCCGCCCTTCGCCATCCTCATGTGACTATGAGGTCCCACAAGCGGTTAAGCGATTCGCTTGTCTTGAGCAGCGCTGCATCCGGGTCCATCTTGCGGAGCTCCTGGTCGAAAGGCTCGCACTCCACCGGGCCGTCGTAACCGATCTTCACCAGGGCATTGATGAATCCTTTCAGGTCGATCACTCCCGTGGTCACCGGCAGCGCGCGCCGGTTATCGACTTGCTCATCGACCGGGACGCCGGACGGAGCATCGTTGACGTGAACGTGGACGATGCCCTTGTTCGCCAACCGAAGCAGCTCTTCCACCGTCCCGTGCGAGGTGTACCAATGCCAGCTATCCAGCAGAAGCCCCACGTTTGGCGTGCCGATTGCCCCCACCAGCTCCATCATATCGAGTTGCGTGCAAATGAAAGGAAAACGGAATCGTGCCCGGGAGGTTCTGGGCCCGACGAATTCCAGCCCCAGCCGGATGTCGTAGTCTTGCAGCACCTTTGCCGCTTCGCGGAAGCGCGTTTTGAGCTGCTCGAAATTCTGCAGGTACGTCAGCTCGTTGTCGCCGGGCGAAATCCAGGTGGCCACGCGATTGACACCCAATTGCTTCAAGAGGCCCGCCTGCCTGGGCAGTTGCGAGAGATCCTTCTTAAAGCGGTCTTCATCCCGGCGAAACTCGACCGGCAAGCCGCCGGTGCCATATCGAACGCCCTTTTCTTTCATGGCCGCCACCCATTCGAGAATCTCGGCGGCGGACGTGCCCTCAAATTCACCCGGATTGGGGGTGATGCCGGCAAAACCATATTTTATCGCATACTCCAGGGCCTGTCGCTGGTCGGCCTTCACGCCGATGTGGCCGTGGCCCAGGTTTTTGTAGAATTTGACTTTGCCGTTCGTCTGCGAGGCCTTTGCGAACGGCAGGGCAAAGTGCAACGCGGCGGCTGTCGCTATCGCCGACCGGCAAAACATACGCCTCGATATCCCCTTCGATTGTTTTGTTTGCGGCTCAGTCATAATTGTTGCTCCTATCCCACCAAAGAATTCATACGTGCCACACCAATTCTCAGAGAGTCCATCCCTCGCGATATGGGCGCCGGAGGAATGCGTCAGCTTCCGGACACCCAACGGCTTTGAGGTTCTTTGCGTCCCAGACGAGTTTCCTGCCGGTACGCAGCGCAACGTTGCAGAGCAGCGCCGCTTCGGTTAGCGCGCCCGAATAGTCGAAATTGCACGTGGTCGGCCCGCCCGTTTTGCAGGCCTCGACCCACTCCCGATGGTGGTCGATAGACTCCGGGATGAATGGATCAGGTCGCTGGAAGCCGGCGAACTTTTCCGCCGGCAGCAGTTGGTGCTGGTTGTAGTCGGCGATCAGCATCCCGTCCGAGCCGACAAACAGCACGGCACTGTTCCACTGCGGGACGTTATTTTCTTTCACAATCGCCGGATAGCCGCCGCTGTACCAGGTCAACGCGACGGGAGGCAAATCTCCGCGGGCCGGGTATTCCTGGCGGGCAATCGTCCACTTGGCTGCACTCTCGGGATGGACCGGACCCTCGGCCTCGACGCTGGTAGGATGCCGCAGCTTCAACGCCCAGAATACCAGGTCGCAATAATGACAGAAAAAGTCCCCCAACTGACCGTTTGCGAAATTCCACCAGTAGCGCCATTTGAAGGGAGCATATTCCGGGCTGTAAGGCCGGTAGGCAGCAGGCCCCAGCCACAGGTCCCAATCAAGCGTCTCGGGAACATCGGGGCGGTCCGAGGGGGCATCGGGTTGAGTCATGTCCGTCGGCTTGGACGGCCCGGCGAAGTTCGCGCCGAGCCATACGTGGACCTCTCGCACTTCTCCAACGGCGCCACTCTGCACAAGCTCCACCACGCGGCGGTAGTTGCTGCCGGCGTGAATCTGCGTTCCCATTTGGGTCACGAGCTTCTTCTGGCGCGCAACGTCGGCCATCACGCGGGCCTCGTACACGCTATGTGTGAGCGGCTTCTCACAGTAGCAGTGTTTGCCGAGCTTCATGGCCATCACGCCTGCCGGGGCGTGAGTATGGTCGGGCGTGCCGACGACCACGGCGTCGATCTTATCCTGCATCTCGTCGAACATCTTGCGGAAGTCTTTGAAGCGTTTGGCATCGGGGAACCGCTCGAAGGTCTTGGCCGCATGCTGATGGTCAACGTCGCACATCGCAACGATATTCTCGCTCGCTACGCCGTCGATATCGGCGGCCCCTCGCCCGCCGACCCCAATCCCGGCGATGTTCAGCCTCGCGTTGGCCTGTGTCCCGCGCACCAGCCGGCTGTTTGATAGAATGATGAGCCCTGCGCCGCCCCAGGTCGCGTTGCGCAGAAAATCACGACGCGTCAATTTTGTATGCATCGGTCACTACTCCTTTCCTGTTCAAGTTCAAATCTGCCTACGGCCATACGGTACCACGTGTATTGCACCAAGTCAAGCGCGGCCAGGCGCGATAATCGCCACAACGATTGCCACGTTCAGGAAGCTTGAATTTCCCCGGCAGACTTTATATGCTACTACAATGGGCCTCAGCAAGTTGCAGGGCCGAGGCAAAGTGGATATCGAGAGGGTCTGAGCAAATGAAGGTAACGGCGAAGATTAAGAGAAAAGTAGGGTCGCTTGTCGGTCTGCTCAAAGAATCCAAGTCCATTCTGATTGTGATGCAGGACAATCCCGACCCGGATTCGCTGGCATCGGCGATGGGGCTTCGCAGGATAGCAAACAGTCAAACCGATGCTCAGTGTACGATTGCCTGCGGCGGCACCGTCGGCCGAGCCGAGAACAGAGCCTTAGTGCGATATTTGAACGTGAATCTGCGTCCTCTGAAAGAAATTGATCCGGCACGATTTGACCTGAACTGTATGGTCGATACGCAACCCGGGACAGGCAACAACTCATTTCCCGCCGACGCTATCCCCGACATCGTCATAGATCATCACCCCGTGCGCCAGACTACGCGAAAGTGCAAATTTACCGACGTTCGGAGAAAGTATGGTTCGACCAGCACGATCCTGTGTGAGTATTTGGAGTATCTTAATACAACTATTGATACACAACTGGCGACGGCATTGCTTTACGGTATTCGGTCCGACACACAGGATTTGGGCAGGGAGGCCATAAAAGCGGATATGGATGCCATCTATTTCCTGTATCCTTTGGCCAATAAGCGGATGCTCAGTGAGATACAGCGGGGTAGCGTAAATCGAGAATACTTCCAGATGCTCGCAGAGGCATTGAAAGATGCTCGCGTCTTTCAAAACAGCGTAATCATCACGAGCCTCGGACCGGTGGACAATCCTGATATGATCGGTGAGATCGCAGACCTGTTTCTCCGGGACGATGACGTGAACTGTACTATGTGCTACGGTCTGCGCGAAGAAAGAATTCTGATATCAATTAGAACGTCCGATGAAAGCCTTGAAGCACACAAGCTGATACATCGCGTCGTTGGAAGAAGAGGTACCGGCGGAGGACACAAGACTTATGCAGGTGGACAGATACCCTTTGCCGGCTTGACGAAGTCGGCTTCCGCGAAGCTTGAACAGCAAGTCTGCCGGAAATTCCTGAAAGCACTCCGCCTCACCGAGCACCCCTACACCAAGCTCATCCAGATTTGAGGTTAGGAGAGAAAACATGTTTACGAAATATGCAGAGCGAGCTCGAACAAGATACGTGGTCGCAATGCTGACAGCGTTAGTGGTGTCGCAGGTGGGCTTAGCCGAACAGAAATTCGTTTTCGAACATCTGGACAGGCCGCGGGTGATTGTGCTGACGGACATCACAAATGAGCCGGATGACGAGGAGTCGATGGTGCGTTTCTTGGTCTATTCGAACGAATACGATGTGGAGGGCCTGATCGCCACGACGTCCGTCTGGCTCAGAGACAAGGTCCGCCCTGACAAGATCCGCGAGCGGATTGAAGCATACGGTCAGGTGCGAGAGAACCTCTTGAAGCACGCGGCCGGATACCCAACCAAAGAACATCTGCTGAACGCCACACGAGCCGGCCTGCCCGCGTTCGGCATGGAGGGCGTCGGACCGGGCAAAAGCTCCGAAGGTTCACGCCGTATCATCGAGGTGGTTGACAAGCCGGATGACCGTCCCGTCTGGGTCAGCGTCTGGGGCGGGCCCAATTGTCTGGCTCAGGCGCTCTGGGATATCAAGAATACCCGGACCCAGGAAAAACTGGACGCATTCGTCTTGAAGCTGCGTGTTTACACCATCTCCGACCAGGACGATTCCGGACGCTGGATGCGCCTGACATTTCCGAAGCTGTTCTACATCGTCTCCCCCAGCGAGGTGGGCCACCATGAATACTACAAAGCCACGTGGACGGGCATTTCCGGTGACCGCCAGTACAGGAACAGCCCCTTCCATAAATTTGAATTGGTCGATAATCCGTGGCTGGAGGAAAATATCATCAAAGGCCACGGCCCGCTCGCAGCGCTCTATCCGAAACTGAAATACATCATGGAGGGGGATACACCCTCCCTTATCGGCCTGATCGGTAATGGGCTGGGCAGCCCGATCAGCCCATCGTACGGAGGCTGGGGCGGACGGTACGTCCTTTGCCAGACGTACGCCGAGACGCGCCCCATCTGGACGAACGCCAGAGGCTCCCAGGACACGGTCGTCGCTGAGAACGGCATCGAATACACGTCCGACCAGGCGACCATCTGGAGATGGCGTGAGGCTTACCAGCATGACTTTGCGGCCCGAATGGACTGGTGCGTCGCCGAGACGCTCGAGCAGGCCAATCACAACCCCGTGGCCGCTTTTGACAACGACAAAAGCAAGGCCGTAGTGAAGCTGACGGTGAAGGCTGGCCAGACGGTGAACCTCAATGCAGCCGGAACATACGACCCGGACGGCGACGAGCTTTCCTACCATTGGTTCGTCTATCGGGAAGCGGGCAGCTACACCGGCGACGTCAATCTGCGAGGCAGCAACAGTCAGCAGGCGAGTTTCACGGCCCCCGCAGTCAATCAGGCAAGAGAAATCCATGTCATTCTCGAGCTCAAAGACGACGGCGAGCCGAATCTTTACAGCTACCGTCGAGTTGTTGTCACCGTTGAACCTTGAACCACTGTGTGCACGGCGTGAGATTCTCGCAGGGAGCGAAACGTCTTCCTGGCGTACCTCATTCGATCTTAGGATCGATCTGCTCTGCGGCGTTGTCTTCCATCGATGCAAGCTCCCGTCGATAGTCCTGCGGGACGTCCATGTCCGACAGCACGGCAGAGGTTGAGACAGCCAGCTCAAAGACCTCGTCGGGATGAGCGTGCAGAAGCCCCCGCAGGCCCACGCTATCGTAGTGCGTCAAAATCTCCTCGCGATAAACTTCCGAAAACAGAATCGGGTGGCCCCGCTTGCCGTCGTAGAACGGTACGAGAATACGTTTTTCAGCGGCAGCGAAGGATTGAAGCATCCGGTCAACGAGCTTTGAGGTGATGGCGGGTTGGTCGCCCAGCGCCACCAAGACCCCCCGGCACTGCTCCGGCAAGGCGCGCAGTCCACAACGCACGGAAGACAGCATCCCGGATTCGTAGTCAGGATTATTCACGGTGGAAACGGGCCGGCCGGACAACTCCCGGCTGATTCGTTCGGCTTGGTGACCTGTGACCACATAGACCTTGTCAACCATGCTCTCCAGAAGCTGATCGACGATATGGGCAATGACGGTTTTACCTCCGAAGGGCAGCAGCAGTTTCTGGACGCCCATTCGGCGAGAGAGACCGGCGGCAAGAACGATGGCACAAATCATGGCACTTCCGTCTTCATCGAGCCTGTGTGAGCAATACCCTTTCGCCGGACGGCAATTAACTCCGCCGTAATGCTTGCAGCGATTTCGGGCACGGTCACGGCGCCTATGTCCAGCCCGATGGGGGCAAAGACCCGGTCGAATCCCTCTTCCGTTGCCAGGCCGGATTGAATGAAATTCTCACGAAGCAACGAGACTTTCCGCCTGCTGCCGATCATGCCGACATAGGCAACGGGGGCATGGATGCAGGCCTCCAGGGTCTCGGCGTCCAGCTTGTGCCCGCGGGTCACAATGACGATATACGTATCGCCCGGTGCGGCCAGAGCCGCGATCTGCTCGGGAATGTCACCGCAGCAGGTCGTCGCCCCCTCCGGAAAAAGAGCCGGGTCCGTGAATTCGGGCCGGTCATCTATGACCGTGACATCAAAGCCGACGAGGTCGGCCGCAACCGCAAGCGCCTGACCGACGTGCCCGCCGCCCGCGATCAATAGAAGAGGCTTGGGAATCACCGGCTCAACGAGGACTTCGGTGAGAACATCCGGGTTCTGAGAGCTTTCGACAAAAAGCTCAGGCGTCTCGCGAGCCAGGCACGAGCGCACATTCTCCGCACCCGGAAAGGGCAGATCCGCCGGAATGTTCTCGGCTGAAAACCACCGTGACGTAACTTCGGTCCGTTCAGCGGTGCGTACCGTGGTGAGCATGACGCCCCGCCGCCGCTGCTGGGTCGCCTCGGCCACATGGGCGTAGCAGGCCCTGTCCTTTGCCGCCGTCGGGTCGAGCAGGATGCGCATCGAGCCGCCACAAATAGGATCGTCTGCGGCCCTGTTGGCGCCGTGCAGGAGCATGTCAAAGACGATTGGCCGTTTCGTCCGGCAGACCTCGACGGCCCGGCGCTGGCCCTCCGCCTCGACAAGTCCGCCGCCGAGCGTGCCCCAGATTTTGCCGGTTTCGTCAATGACCGCCCGGACCGCCGCCTTTCGGGGCGTTGAACCTTCGGCACTCAGGACCAGACCCACGGCGAAAGACACGCCGTCGTCTATGAACTCCAAAACTTTCTGATGAATGTCCGTGCGGCGTTGGTTTCTATCCATCTTACTCTCTCTCACGACAATTGCCGGCGCAAGGCGTTCTGCATCGGGATTGAACGCAGACGAATGCCGGTCGCGGCAAAGACGGCGTTTCCGATGGCCGGGGCGATGGCAATAATCGGCGTCTCCCCCCCGCCGGCCGAAGGAATGTCCGTCTTGTTGATCAGATGCACGTCGATCTTGGGAACATCCTTGAATCGCGGCACCAAATATCCGGCAAAGCTGGCATTCAAAATCTTGCCGTCTTCGAATTCCATTTCTTCACGCAGCGCACCGCCCAAGCCCATGACGATGCAGCCCTGCACCTGGGAAAGCATGTTGGCGGGATTCTGGATGGGGCCGCACTCGAAGGCTTCGCAAATCTCAGTCACTTTGATCTCGCCACGTTTGCGGTCAATATGCACCTCGACGCATGCGGCCACGACGGAGTTCTTTTCCGTCCCGCAGGCGAGTCCCACGCCAATCTCAGGAGTGACTTTTTTCCTGCGTGCGGGCCAATCAAAGTGTTTGGCTACCGTTTCGAGGACGGTTCGTATGCGCGGGTTCTCCAAATGGGCCAATCTGAAGACAAGCGGATCGGCCCCCGCCGCCACCGCAAGCTCATCCATGAAGGACTCGCGCGCGAAGTTGTTCCCCGTCGCCGCGAGGCACCGGTATGAACCCTGGCGCAGAGGAGAATCGGAGCCGGCCGAGAGGATTCTTGTGTTGGGGATATTGTACGGCGTATCAATGGCGGCCCCGCCCGCGTTGATGTTGGTAAAATCCCAGGCAATCAGCGAGCCTTTATTGTCCAGGCCGCCCTTGCACTCAATGACGGCTGCCGGCCGGAAATACGCCCACGTAAATTCTTCGGCTCGCGTCCAGTGCACGGCAACCGGCCGCCCCGCTGCTTTGGCCAATCGGGCGGCTTCTTCCGCCGCTTCGCCCGTGTGCTTGCCCCCGAACCCGCCACCCATATCGGGCACAATCATGCGAACCCGGTCGGTCGGAAGCTGGAAAGTCCGGGCCAAATCCCCTTGCACCCGCTGGGGACCATCGACACCCGCCCAGACGGTCAGCTTGCCGTCGTTCCACTCTGCAATCGCGGCCCTCGGCTCCATCGGCGTGTGCTGGATGTAGGCCAAATGGTAGGTTTCGCTAAGGACCTTGCCCGCCCGGCCAAATGCCTCGTCAACAGAGCCCCTCGTTTGAGGACGTG
This sequence comes from uncultured Pirellulales bacterium, assembly GCA_964462945.1. Taxonomy (GTDB): domain Bacteria; phylum Planctomycetota; class Phycisphaerae; order Sedimentisphaerales; family Anaerobacaceae. The sequence continues at coordinate 52,939 of CAYWZW010000003.1, read as the reverse complement.
AGCCTCCGCCGGTCCGGGCGTGTTCTTTCAGATAAGCGAAGAGTTCCCTGCTCGACGGCTGAGGGGTCGTCTTCCACGATGCAGCCCCGGCAAGAGCCTCCAACGCCTGGACGGCACGAAACGTCGAGGGCGCAGCACATCCCACAAACTGGCCGTCCCGAAGGACGACTACGTCCTTCATCGCCTGGGCCTTGGAAAGGTCGATGGATTCGAGCGTCGCTCCGTAGGACGGCGGACGCAGGATTTTCCCATAGAGCATATTGGGCCGTACGATATCCGAGGGATAACGATGTGCCCCGGTCACGACGTCCCGGCCGTTCGGTCTGGGAATGGGCTTGCCAAGAGTCTGCCATTCATTCACCGGCGTCAAAGCAACATCAGAGGATACAGGCTGTTTGAAGGTCTCGGCAATGTCCTTTGACCCGGCCAGATCGGCGTAGGTCATTTTTTGATTGGTCGCCTTGTTTACGATCGCGCCGTCCCGCACCTGTAGTGTGCCGGGATCCACCTTCCACTGCTCCGCGGCCAGGCGGACCAGCAGCTCGCGCGCGGTTGCGGCTCCTCGGCGCACGTCGGGCACCGTGCCCGGCGTAGTCCGGCTGCCTGCCGTGATACCATCATCAGGAACAAGGTCCGTATCGGCCATCACCAGGCGGATCCGCTCGACGGGGACCCGCAACTCTTCTGCTGCGGCCTGCGATAATTGTGCGCGGGGGCCCTGGCCTTCCTCGACCTTGCCGGTCATGACGGTGATTGCGCCATCCCGGTCGACGTGGACTCGCGCAGCCACGGCGATGGACCGTCCCCCGCCGCCGCGACCTCCCTGACCGAATGACACGTCCCGCGTGACCGTGACCAGAAGCCCCGTGCCCAGCAGTTGCACAAAGGCGCGCCGGCTCAACTCGACATGGTCGCCTGTTTGCTGCACAAAGTCAGCGCCCCGGCGCTTGGGCATTTTCTCTGTAAGATTATTCTCAATCATGGTTTTTTCACCTCCGCAATCTGGGCCGCGGCGCGGCGGACCGCATTGACTATTTTTACGTATCCGTTGCACCGGCACAGGTTGCCGTTCATCCGTTCGACGATCTGCTCATCCGTAGGCTGAGGATTCTCTTTGAGAAGTGCCACAGCGGTTAAGATCATGCCGGGTGTACAATAGCCGCACTGAATGGCGCCTTCATCGAGGAACGCCTGCTGAACGGGATGGAGGCGGTCTCCTTCGGCAAGTCCTTCGATTGTTGTGATCCTTTTCTTATCCGCCCTGGAGACGGGTGTCACACACGCCAGAGTCCGCTCACCGTCCATCAAGACCGTGCAGGCGCCGCAGCGGCCTTCGCCGCAGCCGTACTTAGGACCGGTCACGTGCAGGTCTTCTCTCAAGACCTCAAGCAGCGATCGCTCCGGATCGGTAACGATGGTTCGCTCGTCCCCGTTGACAATGAGAGTAATTGTGGCATCCATAAACTATCCTCCAGTCTATCTGGAATCTCCCAGATTACACTCAGCCGGCACATCGCCGGCCTTACCGACAAGATTATAGACAGATTCGCAGAATCAGAACAGCCTTTTCCACCGAATTATGAAAGCAACAAGAGTTATCTCAAAAGAGGCTTGCTCGGTTGTTTGATATCCCATATAACACCTGCGTATGAAACTTATCGAGAACGCCATCGCATTGGCCAGGTTACGCTGGGCAACCACTAAGTTCGACCGCAATGAATTTTCGGGCGCGTTTGGGGATATCGGCACGGACTTCCCTCTGATCGTGGGGATGATTCTCGCATCCGGCCTTGATACGGCGAGCGTCCTGATTATGTTCGGCGCCATGCAGCTTTTCACGGCGTTCGCTTATGGAATTCCCATGCCCGTCCAGCCGTTAAAGGCCGTGGCGGTCCTGGTGATTGCTCAGAAGCTAAGCGGAAATATTATTTACGGAGCGGGATTGGCTATTGGAATCACTATGCTGCTCCTAACGGTGACCGGTTTGGTTGACTGGCTCGGCCGAGTCATTCCCAAGAGTGTCATTCGAGGAATCCAGTTTGGATTGGGACTCAAGCTCGCATCCGTGGCGCTCGAGAATTACGTTGTGGCCGATGGTATGATTGGCTGCGGATTGGCGGCAATCGGGTTCGCGCTGACCCTTTTCTTCATCGGTAACCGCAAATTCCCTCCGGCCATATTCGTTATTGCATTGGGCGTGGCTTATGCTTTCATCTTCAAATTGGATGCCGCTGCGGTGCTCAAGAGCGCAGGATTCAGCTTGCCTCAATTCCACATGCCCGAGCTGCCGGATATTCTCACCGGATTCGTTGTGCTGGCACTGCCGCAAATCCCCCTGTCTCTCGGTAACTCAATCTTTGCGACCAGGCAGCTTGCCGAGGACTTGTTTCCCCAGACGCCTATTACCGTGCGCAAAATAAGTCTTACCTACGCCGTGATTAACCTTATCAATCCCTTCCTGAGCGGGATTCCCACCTGTCATGGTTCCGGAGGAATGGCGGGACACTACGCATTTGGCGCTCGGACGGGCGGGTCGGTGATTATTTATGCTTCATTATATCTGTTATTGGGATTCTTCTTTAGTGCAGGCTTTGAAGATGTCATTAAGATTTTTCCGTTGCCCGTTTTGGGTGTAATTCTTCTCTTTGAGAGCCTGATGTTGATGATGTTGATTCGAGATATTTCCTCGTCCAAAACGGATTTCTCCGTCGCCTTACTCGTGGCGCTGACGGCCGGCTTTCTTCCGTACGGTTTTGTTATTGGCCTGATTGCTGGAACTCTTTTGGCCTATTTGGTAAGAAAGGACATCACCGGATTGTCGCAGTGAGGGATTGCGGCGACAAAATCATCTCGCCGTCCGGCCGGTCAATGTCCGCCGCCGCGCATCATGTCCACGGCGTGGGGCAGAAGGTCCAGAATGATCTCCAGCGATTCGCGGACGGCCTTCGGGCTGCCGGGGAGATTGATAATCAACGTACTTTTCCGCAAGCCCGCTACGCCGCGAGACAGAACGGCGTTGGGCGACCGTTTGTACCCTTCAAACCGCAGAATCTCGCTCAGTCCGGGGGCCATCCGCTCACACACGGACGCCGTAGCCTCCGGCGTCACGTCACGAGGTCCCAGCCCCGTTCCCCCGGTGGTCAACACAACTTCAACACCCTTCTGGTCCGAAAAGCGCACCAGGGCCTCGGCGATGGCCTGGCAATCATCCGGGACTACGGCCTTCTCAACGACCTCGAACTTCGCATCGTCGAGCATCTCTCCGATGGTCTGGCCGCTCGTATCGGTCCGGTTGCCTTGTGCGCAACTGTCGCTGATTGTCAATATCGCGGCTTTAATCATCGATGACCTCTATAAGATCGCCCACCTGGATACGGCCGGCTTTAGTGACCCTGGCGAAGATTCCCTCACGCGGCATGATGCAGTCGCCCACCTGCTCGAAGATTTCGCATCGACTGTGACATTCCTTGCCGAACTGCGTGACTTCCAGCTCGACGCTCTTACCGAGCCTGAGCCTGCTGCCCAGAGAAAGCTTGAGCAGGTCGATGCCTTCAGTGGTAATATTCTCGGCGAAATTCCCCGGCGAAACCTTCGCGCCTTTGGCGATCATCTTCTCAATCGACTCTATGCCCAGCAGGCTGACCTGTCTGTGCCACGGCCCCGCATGGGCGTCGCCGACGAGGCCGAAGCCGGCTTTGAGCTCGGCGTCAGGCACATTGACCTTCTGCACGCCCCTTTCTTTCGAGACGGATATCGCCCTAATCCTGCCTTCTGTAATCGCCACTTTTTCCACCCGTTTTTTCAATCAATACCACCTCGGTAATGGTCATGGCCTTGCCCGTGTACTTGAGCATATCGTAAATGGTAAGACAAGCCGCCGCGGCCCCCGTGAGAGCCTCCATTTCGACGCCGGTCTTGCCGGAGGATTTGACAGTCACGGTAGCCGTTACCGACGTGTCCGGCTCATTCAATTCAAACTCGACCTCGACACCCTCGATCAGGATCGGATGACACATGGGAATGAGCGCCGGCGTCGATTTGACGGCATTGATCGCGGCGACCTTGGCCGTCGCCAGCGCGTCCCCTTTAATGCACGCGCCCTGCCTGAGGGCATCAAAGGCCGCCCTGCCAAGAACGATGCAGCCGCGCGCCCTGGCGGTTCTTGCGGTGATCTCCTTGTCACCTATGTCGATCATGCCTTTATCGCCTCGCACCTGACTCAACCTCCGATACTCTGCATCGAGAATTCCCCGGACTGTCCCGCCGGGCAATTCAATCTTGTATAACGGCTCTTTTGGCGCACAACCGTCCTCAACAGAATCAGGATCTCTTCGTCGTCCGCGCCGTTTCTGAGCAAACTTTTCAAATCATAGTTGCAAGTCGAATATAGACAAGGCTTTACCTTCCCATCGCTGGTCAGCCGCAGCCGGTTGCACGTCCGGCAAAACAGCGAGGAGCGGCCGCTTATGAAACCTATCATCCCGGCTGAATCCGGCGATTTGAAATGCAGGGCAGGGCCATCCGTATCGCCGGACGCAACGGCCTCAAGCGGCCCAAGCTCCCGCTCAAGAATACGCCGGACCTCTTCATTGGGCACGTAACCGTCCGCCAGCCCGGGGCGTGCTTCGGTCGGACAATATTCGATGAACCGAACCGCCGCCGGCAAGCCAACGCTCATCCTGGCAAGGGCGGTAATCTGCTCAGGGCTGTCGTTGAATCCTTTGACTATCACGCTGTTAATCCGCACGGGAGTCAGGCCAACCTCTATCGCCCTGTGAATACCTTCGAGCACCACCGGCAGCCGGTCAAACCCGGTGATCCGCTCATAACTTGCCCGCTCCATCGAATCGATGCTTACGTTAACCCGTTTCGCCCCGGCCGCCTTCAGCTCGGCGGCCATGGGGGCAAGCAGTACGCCGTTTGTGGTCAGCGAGATCTCTTCAATCCCCGAAATCCCCGCGAGCCGCCGGACAAGCTGAACAATGCCTTTTCTGACTAACGGCTCTCCGCCGGTCAGCCGGACTTTTCGGACGCCGCAGCCGGCAAGAAGGTGAACCAGACGCTCGATCTCCTCGAATGTCAATATCTCTTCATGCGGGATAAAGTCACATTCGCCCGAAGGATTGCAGTAGGCGCATCGCAGGTTGCACCGGTCCGTAACGGAGATTCTCAGATAATTTACATTCGTCACGTGTAAGACTCCAACGCGCCAGCCGCGCCTAAATCAACCTGACCTGAACGACCGTACCCTTCTCAATCCGAGCCACGCCCACATCGACACGAATCAGCCCATCGGCATCGCACAGCGAGCTGATATGGGCCGAGCCGTGATATTCAATAAGCCTGACCGCTCCGGCACCCGTAATCGCAACCGGAAACCAGACTTGTCTATCCGTGTTCTTTCTTTCTATCGACTCGGCCAGAGGCATCCGGACATTGGGATACCTGTAATTGTGCCCCATCAGCTTATAGAGAAAAGGCTTGATCAGAATCTCAAACTGCACAAACGTGGACATCGGATTGCCCGGCAACCCGAAGCAATAGACCTCTTGCGACACGCCAAAGACCGAAGGTTTGCCTGGTTTTACGGCGATGCCTTCAAACAATAGCTCGACATTGTTCTGCCTCAGTATCCCCGGAACAAGGTCCAAATCGCCCACGGAAACGCCGCCTGAGACGATGACCACGTCATTCTCGGCGGCAGCCTTCTTGAACATCTCGTCGATGGCCGCCTCGGTATCCTCGGCAATGCCGTAGTCCGTCGCAAGGCCGCCCATGCTTTCCACCTGTGCCGCAAGCTGAAGGCTGTTGCTGTTTCTTATCTGCGACGGCTCCGGCCGGCACGCCGGATCAACCAGCTCACTGCCGGTAGCCATAATCCCAACCCTGGGCCTTCTTGAGACCATCGGCCGGGTATGACCGGCCGACGCGAGCACGGCAATATGGTGCGGCCTTAACAAGGTGCCCTCGGGCACGATGACCTGGCCGGCCTTGATGTCTTCGGCCTTTCGACAAATATTGTCGGCGGTCTGTTCACCGACGACGCGAACGGCATTGTCCGCTGGCGATTCGACGTATTCCTTCATAACCACACAGTCGGCCCCTTCCGGCACCACACCGCCGGTCATAATTTTTGCACACTGATTCGGCCCTATCGATTGTGTGGGGGTATAGCCCGCAGGGATGGTTTCAACGATTGCAAGCTCACGGGCCAAATCCGCTCGCCGGCACGCATAGCCATCCATGGCTGATTTATTGAACGGCGGAATGTCCATATCCGATTTGACATCTTCGGCCAATATCCGGTTTGCCGCCCGGCTAATATCGACGGGCTCGCCGCCAAGCCGGCGAGCCGAATCCAAGACAACCGCGAGAGCTTCTTCAAACGCCAACATCGTTCCCACTCGTAACAAACGTCCTGCAACAGTCCGTCGTATCAAGACCCCAGACCGCTTATCTTAGCGTGAGGCTCCGGTCTTTCAAGAAATATCCTTCGTTTTCAGTCTTCCGGCCTATTCATCAATGAGCAGATTTTGGAAAATTTTTCTGGACAGTTGCGGCAAAGCGGGTGTACACTTAGGCTTTGAATATGAGTCTGCGACCTGAAAATAAGAGAGGGTTCGATATGAACGAGACCATTTCCTTCACAGTGAACGAGAAACCAGTGAGCGTAACAACAGACGGCGAGCGGCCTCTTCTGTGGGTATTGCGCTGCGACCTGGGCCTTACGGGAACGAAGTATGGCTGTGGAAAAGGCCAGTGCGGGGCCTGCACCGTCATGGTAGGCGATCGCGCCGTTCGGTCATGTATCGTTCCGGTCCAGAGCGTCAAGGGCAAAGAGGTTCTGACCATCGAGGGATTGGCCAAGAACGGAAAGCTGCATCCGCTTCAGGAGGCGTTCGCAAAACACGACGCTCTTCAGTGCGGCTTCTGCACGCCGGGCATGATTCTCAACGCCTACGATCTTCTGTTGAGGAACCCGCAACCGACCCGCCAGGAAATCGTCGAGGGCATGGAGTACAACCTGTGCCGGTGCGCAGCGCACATTCGAATCATTCGGGCGGTCGAATCCGCAGCCCAGGAAATGAAAGGAGCCAGGTAAAGATGAACGAGGATAAGTTTCCGGCTGATGAATCCGGCCGTAATGACAGCCGCTACCCGCTCAACCGCCGAGAGTTTTTGCAGAGCGTAAGCAGCGGAATCATCATCTTCTTCACCGTCGGCGGCGCAACGACGCAGGGCCAGGGCCGCGGCACCAAGGAACGCCCTGACTTTAATGCCTATCTTCTGATAGGTGAAGACGGCAAGGTAAAGTGCTTCACGGGCAAAGTCGAACTGGGGCAGGGAGTCATAACGTCTCTGGCGCAGACGCTGGCAGACGAGCTGGATGTGCCGATGGAATCGGTGGAGATGGTGATGGGAGACACGGCTCTGTGTCCATACGACGCGGGCACGTGGGGTTCCATGACCACGCCGTATTTCGGACCCGTTCTCAGAACAGCAGGAGCGGAAGCCAGAGCCGTCCTGATCGGCCTGGCAGCCGTACGTCTGAACGTGCCGAAGGACCGCTTGGACGTAGAAAATGGAGCGGTATTCGACCGGACGCAAGAGAATGTAAAAGTCACCTACGCTGAACTGGCCAAAGGCAAGAAGATCGAAAGGCGTCTCGATCAGGACATCCAGGTAAAAAGCGTGTCGCAGCTTAAGGTCATAGGCAAGTCTCACAATCGGATAGATGCCGTTGCAAAGGTCACGGGTAAGGCCCAATATACGGGGGACATTCGCGTGGACGGCATGGTGTCCGCGGCGGTTCTCCAGCCCCCGGCACACGGTGCCAAATTGAAGAGCCTGGATACTTCCGCGGTTGACAAAGTGGACGGTTTCCAGGTCGTCCGGGACGGCGAGCTGGTGGCCGTTCTGCACAAGTATCCCGATGAGGCCGAAAAAGCCTTAGCCAAAATCAAGGCCGAGTACGATGTCCCCGAAGCGCGTTTCGACGACAAAACCGTCTTCGATTATTTCGTCGATCATGCAGGGGACGGCAAGGTAAATAAAAAGGGCGGTGATCTCGACAGTGGACTGAAGCTGGCCCAGCAGGTCGTGGAGCAGAAGTATTCCAACAGCTACGTGGCTCATGCTCCGATGGAGCCCCATGCCGCTTTGGCGCAGTTTGAAGACGATAAGCTCACGGTGTGGGCGTCCACTCAAACGCCCTTCGGCCTTCAGCAACAATTGGCCAATGACCTGAAGATGCCCATCGAGAACATTCGCGTCATTGCTCCCTTTGTGGGAGGCGGGTTCGGAGGAAAGATCAGCAACGGGCAGGCGATACAGGCGGTGAAGGTGGCAAAGCTCGCCAATAAGCCGGTCCAGATCATCTGGAGCCGGGCCGATGAGTTCTTCTACGATACATTCAGGCCCGCCGCAGTGGTAAAGATAAAATCCGGAATGACAGATTCGGGCAAAATCGTCTCCTGGGACTACAACATCTACGGCATGGGCGGGCGCGGCTCCGATCTGTTCTACGACGTGCCTCATCATCGCACGACTATCTATCAAAGTCTCCAGGGCAACGAAAGAATGCACGACTTGGGCACGGGTCCCTGGCGCGCGCCCGACAACAACACCAACAGTTTCGCCAGAGAATCGCACATCGACGTCATGGCGGCCAAAGCGGGAATAGACCCGCTGGAGTTTCGCCTCAACAATATCAGCGACCAGAGGATGCGCGGGGTCCTGAAAGCCGCCGCGGACAAGTTCGGCTGGACCCCGGCTAAAGCCCCCAGCGGCCGCGGCTTCGGATTGGCCTGCGGCTCCGATGTCAACGTGCCCGTGGCCCTCATGGCCGAGGTCGAGGTCGATAAGCAAACCGGACAGGTCCAGGTCAAGCGCGTCGTCTGCGCCCAGGACATGGGCCTGGTGATCAATCCCGAAGGGGCTACATTGCAGGCCGAAGGCTGCGTCACGATGGGATTGGGCTATGCGCTCACTGAGGAAGTCCATTTCAAAGGCGGCCAGGTCCTCGATCTGGACTTCGCCACGTATGAGCTGCCTCGGTTCTCATGGGTGCCGAAAATCGATGTCGTGCTGATCGAGGCCAGCGAGTCGCCCGCACGAGGAGGCGGCGAGCCGGGCATTATCTGCATGGGCGGCCTCATCGCCAACGCCGTGTACGATGCGATTGGCGCCAGAGTGTTCCAGATGCCGATGACGCCCGAGCGAGTGAAGCAAGTCCTCGCCGCCCGCGCCTAAGTTGCGGCCGAAGTGTGTATGGTGTGATATTGCGCACCATTCAAACTGTCATTTCGACTGTAGCCGAAGGCTGAATAGAGAAATCTGTTAACAATAGATTCCTCCGCGCAACTTGCCCGATTCGGCAAGCTCTAAGCGCAGTCGAACGCGTCCCGACCGCGTCCGGATTCCGGTCGGAATGACGACAAAAGCGAAGAATTGTCTCAGGGGTATTGAAAGCCGTCCACGTGGCTCACTTCAGTTCGCTCAGTGGCCGCCACCAGTCGGCCACCGCAGTGTATTCTTGTCGGTAGAGATTTTTTTTATTTTCAAGCAGGTCGTGAAGGCACTCCGCCACGCCCAGCATTTAGCGGAGACCGACGAGGATGTGCAAATGAAGAAAGTGGTAAATAGAGGGGCTCCCCTTTACCAAGCGTGAAATACGCTAAGCCAAGTAAAGATAACCACTTATGGGTAACTGAGACAGATTCTCTGACAGCCCCCCAGGCTTGCACAAAAGTAGCTGTCGTTTTCCCGCTTGCATAGGTACGCCGTTTATTAGTATGATCAGCCTAATCGGTCGAAATCAAATTTTTTTCCTTGAATCAGAAGACAGCCCACGATAAGGTTGTGCCTTTGAGTGGATCCTACATATTCAAAAACATTAGTTTACTGAATTGAGGTAAGAATGTCCAACAATGAGACAATCATTGCGGCAACCAAAGGGTTGGGATTAAAGTCATCGAAGGATTCCGGCCCCCAACAATATAAAAAGGCAGGGAAGAAGCCGGCCAAGCAGAGCGGACCCCGTCAATACAAGAAGGGGTCGTGAGGCTGGCATGTATTGCGTCAAACGATATCATGTCCCAGCGCGTATTCATCCATGTTCCCTTCGATAGGACCTATAAGGAATTCTTCGATGCACGCGTGTTTGCGATGATCGCGTGCGGGTGCGTGCCGCGGCGAGCGTTGACGACCGGCAATGCCGCGCAAACGAGATTCTCAACGGACCGCTATTCGGAGAGTCCCTAATTTCTCCCGGACGGACCCCGGTCAACGGGTCAAGAATGGTGGGTCGAGCCCCACCCCACGTACTGCCTCCCGTCACAAGGCAAAAACAGAGCCACCTATTTCAAGAATGCCTTTGATGCCGGATTTCCTTGCAAGTTGCTTAATCCTCTCAGCGATCTCAATGTCGTACGGCCCGCTGATGCATAGACGCAAGTCTCCACAAGGCTCGAACGCCCACTGGAAATCGTGCCCTTCAACATAATGTTGGAGAACTTCGAAGAAGTGAGACACGGGAGGCGGCGCGGTAACAGGCGTCTTGTCGCTGATCCGGTCAGGTGCCGGTCTATTCTTGAGCTCAGATCGCATCGCTCGAATCTCCTCTCTCATAAACTGGATCTGTTCTCCTATCTCACCCGCTTCTACAGGCACTGCTGATGAACTCACGCCGAAGTACCTCCAAAGCGAGTTGGTGCCGTCGTTGGTTTCGGCCGCCTTTTGAATATGAGTTGTCAGACGATCTACTTCCCTTGCAACCTGCCATTGGGGTCTGCTGAGATAAGTGTGACAATTGATCGAGCGAGTGTCGAAAGGAGACTCTTGTGTTGTGTCGTCCTTGACCACGCAAACAGGTCTGTTCAACGCTGTGCGCACGCCGAACTCGAAGAAGACATTTGCATTGAAGGTCGACATGTCGCACAGAACCCAGTCGGCTGTCTCAAGGCTCTTGATAATCCGGGCCTCTATGTTCTCCTCTCCCTCGGCCCGTGGTAGTATCGGCATCAGGCCAGCATTGCTTATGGCAGGAAGAAATAGATTTTCCAACACCATCTCAAAATGGTGTGGATCGTTGCCGTAGACGTTCAGAAGCACTTCAGGCACGGTAATAGGCATAATTATGAAGCATGTTTTGTTCTCGCCTTTCGTCATGGCTTTCTCCTTTGATCACGGGTGTCACGGTAACCAGGACACACGGTTTTGCAGAGAGGTCGATTCATCAGGGAATTTCTTGGGGATACGCCACTTGTTTGTCCCTTTCGCCAAAGTCCTTTCTCATCTCGTACAGAACTCTCCATACAAATGCAGCAAAACTGGGGCGCTCAGCATCCGTAGACCGGAGCTTAGCACACTCGCAGCGGTTTGTCACGCGTTTTGGGTCCGTTTGCGCCAGTTTCGCAGTAAGTTGAGCAGTTCGTCGGGTTGAATAATACGGCTCAAAAAAGGCTGAGCGCGGCCCGATCATGCCTCGGCAACTATCTGAACCTTCTGGATAACATTATATCCGGATTTGAGGAAGGGGCGCGGCATGGGCTGGGCGATGCCGTTGGCGTCGATGGTTCGGGAGCGAAGGTCGTACTTGCCCGGGCGCACAGCCGTGAGCAGGGTCGCCCAATGGACAATCGTGTTGGGGGTGGGCCAGCGGATCGGCCTGCCGGCGGCGTCAAATTGACGCGGGATCGGCGGCAGCTTGCCGTCGGGAAGGCCGCCGCCCCACTGCTTCGGAGGCGGCAGGATGTCGGCGTCTTTCCATTGCCCGTTCGTGAAGTAAGGGTCGTCCGCCGCAAGCGGCTCATCCTGCGGGTGCAGCCAGTACTGGACTTTGCTCAGGCCGGACATGCCCACCTGTGCAACTCCGGTTATCGGCGCAGCTCTTCCGGCCTTCATTTCCTTCGGCGTATGGATGAAACGCGCGCACGTCTTTAGGGGACTGACGGTGTCGTTGTTCCAAAGGGCGTACGTATCGTTCGCCTGGAAATTGTTGGTGAGCACGATGCGCTGGAGCCACTTGACCGACCTGTTGCCGTACTCCTCGGGGACTATCATGCGAACCGGCGCGCCTCGTTTGGGCGTGAGCCACTCGTTGTTGAGCTTGTAGCAGAGGATAACGGGGTGCTCGCCCGGCGGGTCCTCCAGCACGCGGCCGATAGGCAGCGAGCTCTGGAACCGCTGCTCCGGATCGTCGTTATGGTAGCCGTAATAGAAGACGCGGCGGACGTTGCTCTTCGGACGGGCAAGCCAGATTATGTCTCTTAAAGGCACGCCCTCCCAAAGCCCCATGCCGAATGGAGCTTTGCCATTCGTGCAGGACATCACGCTCATAAAACGCACGGCGTTTGTCTCGGCGAGTTTCATCAGCGCATCCCAATCGAGGGCCGTGCCGGATGCTTTGGAAAGAGGCCGCTCCACCTCGGCGTTGCTCTCAGGGTCGGGCAGCACTTCCAATTGCCACGTCTCTCGCGAGAGACCGACTTCACAAAGTTTCTCAGGCGGCAACTCATGCGGCGGCGGCTTACCCCGGCCGGCATTCTGGAAGTTCTCCTCACGCGTGAGATACTCCAGCTTCGAGATCGCCTCAGCAAGCAGGGATTCGGCATCACCACCCTGCTGCTCGGCCCGCAGTGGGGAAATACCCAAGCCCGCTATCCCCGCCGCCCCAAGCTGCAGGAAGTAACGCCGGGTCACGTCAGCATGCTCTTTTGCGAGTCGTTCTATCTGGTCCATAATCGAAAACCTGCTCAATTATCAGCATCTTACGTGCACGCTGTCAAGAGTTTCTTGGCAAAGAAATGGAAGTGAAGAAGACAAACCGCAGCGGCAAATAGTAATTCCGAAGAATCTACAGCGTCCTTATGCCGCTTGCGTTATCTGCTGCGGACTTTGACGTCGAGGTACCTGACGCCCCATTCTAAGGCCTCTTGGTGCGAATGGAAGAAGGCGTCGAGCTTGTCTCCGCGGATCGCGCCGCCTCTATCGAGGACTTTCACAGGCTCGCTGCCGCTGTAGCCGGGGATGACCATTTCGGTACCGAAGGCGTATCTTCTATCGGCGGCCACGAACGCCTCGCCGCGTCGTATCTTGTGTCCGTTGGCCGTTATGCCGTCTGCCGATTGGCCGCAGCACTTCGAGCAGGGACAATAGGCGGTGACACGCATTTGCACGGTTTGCCATTCGCCGGCCTGCTCGCCGTTCGGCTCAGATGCCCTCAGGTCCTTGAGTCTGGGGTCTTGAGTCTGGGGTCTTGAGTCCGAGGCAAGCAGAATCGCCGTTCGGTCGGCTTTTGTGTATGCCACGCCGGCGACGCAGCTTAGGATGCAAACAGCAGCCACCAATGTCCATTTTCGATCCCTCGACTTCGCTCGGGACAAGCTTTCGATGGTTCGACTTCGCTCACCACAAGTTTGCGATGGTTCGACTCCGCTCACCACATGTTTGCGATTTGACAAGGCTGAATCCCCCCCTCACTATTCGTCTCTCGCCCCTCGTCCGTCGTCCCTCGGTGCTTGTTCCATCCTCCCTGAATTGTTGAGATAATTGTACCCGAAAACCCGTTCAAATTCAATCCCGCAGCGTCCAAACCACGCTTATCGGACGCATGAAAGCTGTTTCGCGGAAAGTCGGAAAGCTTTTATAGGCCGCAAGTGAAAAGTTTTTCCGGCATGTCGTTGCGATTGAGATAATGAAAAAAAGCTGACCCCCGTTTCTGTCTTCGACAGAGCACACGGGGGCCAGCCCTGTGAGTTTGCTGTGTAATCTGTCCCTGCTTGTTGCCGCAGGGATCACTGTATGTCGTTGACGGCGTTCACAGCGCCTGGATTGTCTGCCATGTACTCGGCTAAGACGATCAGGTCCTGAGCATCCACGAAGCCGTCACCCCAGGCATACGGACCAATATCGCATAACGAATAATCTGTGTGCCAGTGCTCTACCATAATAGCCACGTCCGCAATATCGACAATCCCATCGCTATTGAAGTCACAGGTCGGGATGATTGGCGCCTGCCAAACATCCCAGGTGCCGCTGCGTTGGGACACGAAGTACAGTGTGCGTCCATCCGGGGAGATTCGTGGCGCGCCGTCTACCGATGCGCAGTTAACGTTGGGTCCAAGATTCACTGGCGCTTGCCATGGGTCAGAAAGTGTGGCCCGTCTTGTCATCCACATATCAGGACCACCATACCCACCCGGCCGGGGGGTATACCCGTAACGTTCGGAGAAAAGGAGCAAGAGTCCATCCGGCGAAAGGGAGAGCCACTGTTCTTCGTATGCACTGTTCACTACAGCGCCAAGATTCACGCCTGTGCCCCAGGGGTCGTCCGTTGTCGCACGCCTCGCCACATAGATATCGGACGCACCATATCCACCGCTCCGCGCCGACACGAAGTAGAGTTCCAAGCCGTCCGCCGAGATCCACGGGCACACATCGCCAGAAGAACTGTTCACATTTGGCCCCAGATTTACAGCGGAGCCCCAGGGTGCGTCTTTGGTTGTGCGTGTGGTCATGTATATGTCGTGCTTACCATGCCCGCCAGGGCGTCCTGAACCGAAATAGAGTGTAAGACCATCGTACGAAATGGATGCGAAGGAGTCCTCATCGGAGCTGTTAACGCCAGGTCCAAGATTCTGCGGTGAATCCCATGGCTTGTCTATTGAGGCACGTCTGAGCACCCATATATCCCAGCCACCTTGCCCTCCAGAGCGAAGTGAGTCGAAGTACACCTCCAACCCATCGGAGGAAAGGCAATCGATACCGTCTTCACCAGCAACGGCCGGGCCGAACTTCACCGGCTCGCCGAAGGTGAAATCTGCGTATGCGGCCGGTGTATCAAGACCTGACAAAAGACAAAGCCCAAGCAGTGACATGGCTAAGCCACGAGTCGAAAAAATTGGTATTTGAAACGACTTCATGTTACACCTTCCTTTCTGCCCTAAGGCAACATTGAGTAATGGAATCTCATTTACAGGTCTTTCTGCAGAAAAGACAACTTGACAATTGAATGGCATATTCATGACACGCCTGACTCCCGCTGCTTCGTTTGGCGAAGCAAAACGGCGGGGGCGGGGCGTGTCCACCGGCAAATCCGAACCGCTGAGAATGGCCGACCAGCGTCTCATGTCGGCCGTGGCCTTCTCCCGGTCGTGCAGATAATCGTAATACTGGGCACGGACGGAGTAGGCGTATGCATCCTGCGGGTCGGCCTTGATTCGGCGGCTGTAAAAAGCAAGCATCTCTCGGATATGCTCATCAGGCGTTTGACCCGGGCCAAGGGCCGCGACGGTCGAGACATTGGGGTCCAGATCAGCGGCCCAAATCTCGAAGTACGGCGGACCCAGAGAGAAGACGAGTTTCGTTCCATCAGAAGACCATGAGCCAACCGTGATCTGGCCGTCAAGAGTCCTTGCAGGTTCGCTTCTATCGAGACTGTAAATCCACAATCCGGTCCTATCGTCGCTATTGTTTTGACCGGCCAGACACAGTTCCTTGCCCGTTGGGGACCAGCCAGCCCCGCCCCACGTTGCGAAAGGCGCCGGTTGTTCGGCAATAACAGTCTGCGAATCCAGGTTCTTGACTTTGAGGGATGTGCCATCCAGATACGCCACGCGCTGATTGTCGGATGATACCGAAGGATAAAAGTTCGAGCATGGCATGATTCGTTTTGACTCGGCGTTTTGTCCCTCGATGGAGACCGAACAAAGAGTGCTATCCACACGCGACTGGTAGTAGATGGTCGTTGAATCCTGGCTCCATGAGGGCCAGCCGCCTCGAGCCAGACGTCTGGGCTGCGTGCCATCGGCGTTCATGACCCAGACCTCTTCCTCTGCTATCAGGCGATGCTGCTCCTTACGTTCAGCGGCGATGAATTCCGAGACGCGAAGGAGCTGGCAATCACGAACGAAGGCGATGTACTTTCCATCCGGCGACCACCTCGGGTCCTTGCCGGGTACGATCATCAAGTCGGTTTCCTTCGTAGCGGGATCAAAGACCGCCACGCCACTGTAGCCATGTACACCCGCGCTGAAGGCGAGCTTCTTTCCATCCGGAGACCAGCGGGCGCTGAATCCATCCGTAGTCACACGCTTGGCCTTGGCTGAGAGTTCGTGATAGGTCTCTTCGGCCTCCACCATTGGAAGGAAGGCTGCGCCCAGGTCCCTCGCTGGCGCGGACCGCGTGCTCGAAGGTCCTTCGGCTGCGCTCAGGACGCCTGCGCTCCGCGCCCCAGGGGGGCTGGTGCTCGGCGGATGCCACGAACGCCCAGTCTCTAAGGTGTCGAAGACATACTTGGCGCACCATTCCCGAAATTCGTTTCGGGCTGTGGGTGTCCGGCCAACGATCTCGCGAAACTCGGCTTCGGCCTTGTCGTAGTCGCCCAGGGCCGTCAAGGCACAGAACATGTGATACTCGAAGACCGGCTTGTCGGGCCGGAGCTTCAGGCACTCCTGAGCATCCGCAATAACGCGCTTATGATCACCCATCCGTAGAAACACTTCGTTCCGCTGGGCGCGCAAGTCCATGTATTGCGCGTTGTCATTCAGTGGCAGCGCCATGGCGTTGTCATATTCCGCAATCGCGTCCTTATACTTACCCAACTCGCGCAGCGCAACCGCACGCAGCGAATAGCCCAAGGGGTCGCTCGGTCGGAGAATAGTCATGCCCAACGCATCGTGCTCCATCTCATCATACTTTCGGGAGGCGTAGTAGGTGAATGCCCGCAGCCTGCGGGATTCATAGTGGGCAGGGTCAAACAGCAAGGCTCGCTCGAGCGAGGCAAGCTGCTCTTTTACAGTAATGGCCGTCATGGCCCGTAGGAAATACGCCTCGGCGGTCTCCGGAAGCAATTCTTCCGCTCTCCGGCGGTGATCTTCAATCGCGTCGTAGGGGCGGCCCCGCGTGGCCGCCCTATGGATCGGGCAACCACATAGGGTTGCCCCTACAGTAGTATCGGGCGATGCACTCTCCCAGAGGATTCGGGCCAGAAGTGCATGAGTCGCCCCGGCGATCTCACGGCGTTCATTCAGCAGACCGCCCAGCACGTTTGCAGCCTCGTCCGAGCGACGGTTATCGACGAGGATGCCGGCATGGAGAAGCTGCGCTTCCGGACCGACGTGCCGGCTACTGAGGATGGGTTTGATCGTCTCAAGGGCTGCTTCGCGGTCCGCTTTGGCATACTGCTCGCGGGCCTGCGAAAGAATGCCCCTGTCCTTGAAGTCTTCAGCTTCACGAAGTTGCAGCCGGGCCTGATTCCACATCGAAAGGATGACGACTACGGCACCAGCGAAGATTACCATAGCAAGGGCAGCAATGGTCTGGGAGCGATGCCTTCGCAGGAATTTTTGGACGCGATATGTTGTGCTGGGGCATCGGGCCAGGACCGGCTCATGCTCGATATGACGCCGGATGTCTAAGGCCAGGCCGTTGGCGGTTTCGTACCGCCGGGCGCGGTCCTTTTCCAGCGATTTCATCACGATCCAATCCAGATCGCCGCGGACCTGCTGGTATGTCGAGCAGTGCGTGGGGGACGACGTGGGGTGCTTGTGGAATGGGCTTCCAGCCCATGAATCATCGGCAGGATGCCGATGCCACTGTCTAACGCTCGTAGAAGTCCGGATCCTCGTGGAGGGCTTCACCGGTTCCTGTTCCCGGATGACCCGCTGCATCTCGATATAGCCGGCCTTGCGAAGCTCTTCTTCGCCAAAAGGCGGCGTGCCGGTAAGCAATTCATAGAGCAGGACGCCTAACGAGTAGATATCGGTGCGGGTATCGATGTCCAGATCGCTTAATTCCGCCTGCTCCGGGCTCATATAGGCAGGCGTGCCGATGATGTGGGCGTAGCGCGTAAAGAGCGTCTTTTCGGTGAGTTTTTGATTTATCGCTTTAGCGATGCCGAAGTCGATCACCTTGGGCACCGATTTACCGTCATGGAGCGTAACCATGACGTTTGTGGGCTTGATGTCGCGGTGGATAATACCCTTCTGGTGGGCGTGCTGGACGGCATTGCAGACCTGGATGAATAGCTCCAGTCGCTCTTTGGTGCTCAGGCTGTTTGCGTCGCAGTAGTCGGTAATCGAGACGCCCTTGACCAATTCCATAACAAAGTAAGGCCGTCCCGTTTCCGTCGCCCCGGCATCGAGGACCTTGGCGATATTCGGGTGGTCCATCAGGGCCAGGGCTTGCCGCTCCGCCTCAAACCGGGCAATCACCTGCCTGGTATCCATGCCCAGCTTGATGATCTTGAGGGCCACCTTCCGGCGGATCGGCTCAGTCTGCTCCGCCATATAAACGACCGCCATTCCGCCCTCGCCGATTCTTTCCAGCAGCTTGTACCGCCCGATTACAGTCCCGGGCTGCTCGGTTAAAGGAGCATCATCCAGGGCAGCGCCCAAATCAGCTGGCGGCACGTCGAGGAAATTGCCGGCGTCCTCGTTGGCTTTAAGCAGGGCTTCGACGCGGTCACGGAGGGCCGCGTTCCTGCCGCAAGCGGAATCCAAATATGCGGATCGCTCCCGCCCGGCCTCTTTTTCAAGAGCACCGTGATAAATTGCCTCGATGTCCTTCAGTTTGAGTTCCACGACAGACTCCTCTGCAAATGCCTCTGTACAATAGTGCGAAATTCAGGCCGGGACCGGCTCACGAAAAATAAAAAAAGTAGGAGCGGCCCCATGTGACGGCTCTGGGCAGGCACGCGGGCCTGCCCCTACCTGCTCCTGTTGATATACTGGAAAAGCCAGGCCCTTGCAAAAGACCAGTGTCGAATGGCAGTGGCACGGGAAATTCCCAGCACTTCCGCCGCCTGATCGATACTGAGGCCCGCGAAATAGCGGAGTTTTACCAGATCAACCTTGGTCGGGTCTTCAGCGGCCAGCTTCGCCAGCGCCTCGTCCAGGGCAATAAGGTCGTCAGAACTCTCACCAAGAGCGGCTGCCGCATCATCGAAATCGACCTTCTGGCGGCCGCCGCCGTGTTTGAGGCTCACTTTGCGGCGGGCGTTTTCGATGAGAATCCGCCGCATAGCTTCGGCGGCGGCCATGAAGAAATGGTTCTGGCTGTTCCAAGTCCGGCATTCGGCCTCCACCAGACGGATATAGGCTTCGTGGACCAGAGCCGTCGCCTGGAGCGTCTGGCCGGGCGGCTCTTGTGATAGTTTCTGTGCAGCCAGGAGACGCAATTCTTCATAGACTAACGGGAGCAGGTCGTCTGCGGCTCCAGCATCTCCTCGCTCAATCGCGTTCAGAATGCGCGTCACATCGGTCATGCTTATTCATTTCCTCGTAAAGACAGCAAGATTGTATCAAGTATTCGGCAGGACTTCAAATATTGGCGTGCCAGGACGCAAGGAATGAGCTGCTATCGCGGATTCATGACGATGACGGCGACGTCGGCCAGGTGCTCGATGTCGCAGGCAAGTTTAACAGTGATGTCCCAGAGCAGAGGGTCTTCCTTGTTGGTTTTACATTCGGCCACCGTTCCTACGATGACCGGCGTACCCAGGAATCCGGGTTTTTTCTGAGCATAGACAAGGTCGCCGGTTTCGATTTTGCACTTGGCGGGAACCAATTGGACCTTGGCGGAATTGCCGCCGCAGCCCTGCATGATTCTGTCCGTATTCAGTTCCGCTATCTTTACGGCTATTTTGGACGCCGGATCGGTGACCAGCCGGACGCGGGCCGTGCGGGTATCCACGCCGGAGACCGTTCCGACGACACTCTCATCGGCCAGAACAAATTGGCCCCCGGCCAAACCGTCTTCCCGACCGCGGTCGATAATCAGCTCACTGTGTAATCCGTCGGCAGAAGCCGTGATGACGCCGGCCAGCACGAAATTCACACCCTTCCAAACAGGCCGATCGCGCAGCCCGGACAGCCTTTCGACCTTCTGACGTTCCTGCCTCAACCACTCTGTGACGTTGGCCAGACGGTTATGGAGCTTGTCGTATCTTTCGCGGCTGACGGCGTCTTCCGGGGCGCCCTGTGCCGAGGCCATCAATTCGGATGCGGAAAGCGAAACGTCTCCAGCCAGACTTAGAGGCCGGCAAAAAATGCGAACAAAAGCAAACTGGAATTTGCTTGTCAATCTCTGCGGAGCAAAGAGGAAAATGAAACCGGCCAACAAAAGTGAGATAAATAAGACTCGTTCACTAACTCTGGTCTGCCTCTTTGCCATAATCGTATCGTGTATTACACGCGATTCGCTGCATATTGATCCCATCTGGATTCGCTGCGGTCCATGGTGTCCTTCCACAGCTCCAGATTCTCTAAGTAGATGCTGGTCCCCCTGGCTACCGCGGTCAAGGGGTCTTCGACGATCTGGACTTTCAGGCCGGTGGCGTTCGCCAACGCAGTATCCATTCCCCGCAGAAGCGAGCCGCCGCCGCAGATGTGTATGCCGTTGTCAATCAGATCGGCCGCCAACTCGGGCTCGGCCTTCTCCAGCGTGGAGGCGACCGCCTCGATGATGGCAGCGACGGGGTCACGGAGGGCCTCACGAATTTCCTCGCTTGTGATGATAATTTTTCTGGGCATTCCGGAGATAGTGTCCCTGCCGGCTACTTCCATTGTCAATTCCTCCTGGAGGGGAACTGCAGAGCCGATTTGTATCTTGACTTTTTCAGCCCTTGCCTCGCCGACAAGCAGGTTGTAGGTCCTCTTGAGGTGACCGACCACCGCATCATCCATTTTATCGCCGCCGACCCGAATTGACCGGCACGTGGCGATATCGGCCAGACTCATGATGGCGACCTCGGTGGTCCCGCCGCCGATATCGACAATCATTGAAGCGGTGGGGTCCGTAATGGGCAGTCCCGCTCCTATTCCCGCCGCCATTGGCTCTTCCACCAGATAGACCTTGCGCGCCCCTGCGCGTTCAGCGGTACTTATCACCGCCTGACGTTCAACGTCAGTTATTCCGCTGGGCACACCGATGACTACGCGGGGTCTGACAAATCCGTTGCCTCCCTGCGCTTTGCGCATGAAATAGGCCAGCATGGCCTCCGTGACTTCAAAGTCGCTGATCACGCCGTCTTTGAGAGGTCTGATGGCACTGATTGAGCCCGGCGTCTTGCCCAACATTTCGCGAGCAACAAGCCCCACGGCTTCCCCGTTATTCAGGACGATGTTGGTTCCCTTGCGGACGGCAACGACGGAGGGTTCGTTGAGGACAATGCCTTTGTCGCGGACACAAACCAGAGTCGAGCAGGTGCCGAGGTCAATCCCCATGTCCATACTGAATAAGCCCAATAGAATATCCGGCAGCATCTTTGATTCCCTTCATAATTTTCATCTATCCGGCGCCAACAGACCGTTTATCGCTGACAAAGCACCGAAATCACTTGTAGGTCGGCTTTGGAAAAAAGCCACTTTACGTAGATTTGTCCGTTCGGGCATACCCGCCACGTGCTTGTCAGATCGGCGTTATTATAGGAACGGAGAATTCCTGGGTCCGATATGAAATCATAAATGGCAAGAGCGGACGTTTCCGGCTGTCATCCTTACTACTACCTACTACGGCAGCCGCGTATGGGACTCTGCTGTTAGCGCCAAACATCGGGGTATAGGATAGATTCGGGCCAGACGTTGAACCTTCTGCATAGCTCTTCCACGAGCGCCTCGCTCCTTTTCATCTGGAAGTCGGTTGGGCGATCAATCTTGCCATCCGTTACGATGCAGATGAAAATAGTCAGTGCATCGGCCAAGGCCGGCTGCCTGTCGCTGCGAGATTGATGATTCACCGAGCATTGTCGCTTCCATTTTTCCGTCGGCTGTATCTCGCCGTCCTCCCCTGTGCGCCCGTTGAAAATGACAAAATGGCAGTTAAGGCCCTCACTATCACAAACGCTGCTCAGTGGATCCAACGGTCCAACACGCTCATAAGCGCCGCCTCTTGTTTGCTCTTCGGAACTGCCGCCGCTACAGTAGATTTCGATCCGCCGCCAGCGTCCCCGGTACTGGGCGGCATCGCAGATGACGGCTTTTTCGACGGGGGCCAGACGATAGTAACGTGAAAGGCAAAAGGCGCCCGCGGAGGGAGGATTATAGCCCAGGGCGTTCAAGATGAGCGTACCGACTGCGATTGAAACCAGCAGGGCCACAAGGACTTTTGTTTGCCTTGACTGAGCCGTCATCATTCACCCTCTTCGTTGGCCGCGGTATCTGGCATTCTATCACGACCGCCGACAATAATGGATTCTCTTTTCCTTCTCTGCCTTCGATGTCTTCATTGTCGGCATTGCAAAGAGGCCGCTTCACCTCAGCCGCCCCCTCAAATACCACCCTTGACATACGTTCTGAACTGCGGCGTTTTTATGGGAGCTGTCAATTTAGTGGGTCCTATATAGGTGCACAAATAGATAGGGGCCGCAGCGCTTGTGGGCTGCGACACACGGACTCTCTGTGGAATAGCCGGTTCTCGATTTTTGCTACACGCGCTTCTTACATCCGCTTATAGCGCGGCCCACCGCCACCTTCCGGGGCCGTCCACCTGATATTATCAAACGGACATTTCCTCTGGCAGGTCTTGCAGTGCAGGCAGTTGGACGGATTGGCCGGCTTGACCTCGTCGTGAATCGTCTCATAGACGCCCGCCGGGCAAAACGTAATGCAGGGACTGTTGAACGCCGGCGTGCATTTGGTTTTGCAGGTCTTGGCGTCCAGGATTGTCAGATGTGAAGGCTGTTCCTCACGGTGCTCGGTGGCCGCCATAGCGGTGAAGGTGTCTTTATCGAAGTGCTGATTGGGCTTGAGGCGATATCGAGCGACCGTCATGGCCTCGTAATCTTTTTCAATCTCAAACCTCGGCAGCAGCCCCCCCAGGACCGACAGCGGCATTCCCCACAAAGGTCCGAGCTTGGCAATCGTCTGCCGGAAGCTCTTCGCCGACTTCATCTCCTTGGCGACGTTCGACTGGTCAATTAACTCCGTATAAATGCAAGCTGCTCTTTCAGGATGATCGAGGGTCCGGGCAATAGCTTTTGCCGCCTGCATCCCCGAGTCGATTGCGTTATGCAGGCCCTTGATTTTAAGCATATTGACAAAGCCGGCACTGTCTCCCAGGATCATGACGTTGCCTTTGCCGATGCTGCCGGTTTCCGGGTCTCTGGGGATGGCGTAGTATCCGCCTTCGGGGATCATTTTCGCGCCGGCCTCAACGACTGTGCCGCCTTCGATGAACTGTTTTACGAAACGGTGATTCTTGAAATTCGTCAGTGCGTCCTGCACGTTAAAGTCGCAGTATTTCCAGTCGGCTCCGACAATCATGCCCACCGACAGATGGTCCTGGGCGCCGGCATATACGATGCCGCCTCCGAACATTCCGGGGCCGATGACCGGCGTCCAGATCGGGTAGCCCATGGCGTGAACGACCCGGCCCGAGGTAAACTTGCCGTACTGCTGCGGACTGACCTTGATAAGCTCTTTTACGCCCACCGAATACAACTGCGGATTCTGCCGCCGCAGGTTTGCTTTTTCCACGAATTTCTCGGTCAACAGCCCGTCGCATCCTTCGGCCAGCACCACAAAATCAGCACTGATAAGCTCACCTTCGAGGTAGTTGGGCTGCTTGTGGCCTTCCTTATCGAGGCCCCGATCCACGAGTTTGACGCCCACGGCCACGGCGCCCGAACCGTCGAGAATAATGTCCTGCGCCGCAAAGCCCGTCAGCACCTCGACGCCGAGGTTTTTCGCGATCCGGCCCAGCCAATTGGTAAGCTTGCTTATCGAAATGGAATAGTCGCCCTTGTGTATCATCTGGCCGAAGCCGAGGCCAAACGTCTTGCTGAGCTTGATGGCAAAGAAGATATTAAACGCCAGCTTCTCACCCAGGAAGAACATGATGTCGTCTTTGTCGATCTTGTTTGCAAGGACCTCTTTGGCAGCGTCACTGTCCTGCCATCCCGGTGCGGCTGCGTTCAACAGCGTGTGCAGCGGTTCGGCCTCCAAAACCGCGCCGGAAAGATTGTGATTGCCCAGATCGGCGGACTTTTCCACGACACAAACGTCCACGTCAGGCTTTGTTGTCTTGAGCTGGATCGCGGCGGCCAGACCGGCAGGCCCGGCGCCAACGACCAAGACGGACACTTTGCTGTAGTTCTTGTTGTCTGGCACTTTTTATTCCACCTCTCATTTACACCGTGCCCAGGGCTTCCACCAGCCGAGGTATTATGTCTTCCACGGTTCCAACGATATAGTAATCACACTGCTTGAATATCGGCGCGTTCGGGTCGCTGTTGATGGCGACGATCGTCTCGGTGTTGGCGACGCCGATCATGTGTTGAATGGCGCCGGATATTCCCAGTGCAACGTAAAGTTTCGGCCCGACGGACGTGCCGGTTTGTCCGACCTGGTGCACACGTTCGATAAAGCCCTGCTCTATTGCCGCCCGCGAGGCGCCTCTCTCGACCTTCGTATCCAGCTTCCTGGCCAATGCCTCGCAGAGCGCCCCTACGAGCTGCTCGTAGTTGTCTCTGCTCTGCATGCCCTTGCCGCCACTGACGATCACACTGGCGCCAAAGTTCACACGCCCCGCCCCTGATTCCGTCTTTATGATCTCCAGGCTGATGTCATCCTGTGAAAGCTCGACCTTGTGTTTGATGACCTTGCCTTTTCTGGACGGGTCGGCGGGGATTCTCTTCATGACACCCGGCCGGGCCGTAGCCATCTGCGATTTTGAATCTTTGGTGCGAATCGTAGCCATGACGTTGCCGCCCAGCGCCGGTCGCGTCTGCAGGAGCAGGCCGATATCTCCTTTTCGCGAGCTGTCTCGAATATCCAGCCCGGTGCAGTCGGCCGTCAGGCCGCAGCCCACCCGGTACGAAACCATCGGGGCAAGCATCCGGCCCTGGGGCGTAGCGGCGTAGAGAACAATCTGCGGCCAATACGTGCCAATCACATCGGCAATCGCCTTGCGATACGCCGCGGGGTCGAACACTCGCAGCAGTTTGTCCTCGACGACATAGACGTTGTCCGCCCCGGCGGCGATCAGCTCTTGGGCCATCGGTTCAACCGCGTAGCCAGCCAAACATACCCCCACTTGCGTCTCAAGCGAATCCGCAAGGTCACGAGCCTTGCCGGTCAGCTCAAACGTCGCCGGGTGAACGATCCCGCCGCTATGCTCGGCAACGACCCAAACTTCGCCCTTAAACGCCGGCTCGGTCCGCGTGAGGCCGTCGATCATATCGTCCAGCGCTTTCTGATGGAATTGACCGGCTGAGGCGGCAAGAATCTTCTCTTTAACCGCGCCGTCGATCTGGCCGGGCTTCTTTGCCCCGAGCTCATCCAGCTTTTCAGCCAGGATTTTATAATCCGCCTGCTCCTTTTGGGTCCCCTCAAAACTTCTGTCAAACAGACTCGCCCGTCTGAGGGGCAGGACATAACGGCTTGGCCCGGCGTCCCGGCCCTGGCCGGCCTGGCCGTCACCGCTCTTGAAGCTATCAACAAGCAGCTTAGCTAACGATTTGGCGTCGCTAACCTGCTGACATTTTCTGCTGCTCTTGCCCGGCGGGAAAACCCGTATCACACTCGTCCTCGAACCCTTCACGCCGATGTGCGTCGCTTTGATATCCTCGCTGCCCCAGGTAATCACCTCGGTTCCACTCGCCCATCGGGTTTTTGCAAATGCTGCAAACAGAGGGTACTCGTACTTGGCGACGGTAATCACCGCCGGCAATTTCCTGGGTGCCACGACCTGGCTGCCTCCGCTGATAATGCGCGTGAACTCAAAGCGATTGCCCTTGAATTCGGCATGGGTCACGTAGGCGATGCAGGGCAGAGAAAGCTCCTCGGCCATTTGGGGCGGCACCTGGGCGGTATCTCCGTCCACCGACTGCATCCCACAGACCACGTAATAATCATTATTGTTTCTCAGGATTTCTTTGACTATCTTTCTGACGGCAAAGGCCAAAGGATTAGCCGTTGCGACGGTGTCTGCCCCCCCGAGAGCTCTATCCGTAAGCAGCACAACTTTGTCGGCACATCTGCTCAAGCTGTAGCGCAGGACCTCCACCGCCATTGGCGGGCCCATCGTCAGGACAATGATCTGGCCGTTCTGATCGCCGCTGATTCGCCTCAGGAAGCTCGCAAAAGCCAAAGCCTGGGCATCCAGCTCATTGACGACGCTGGCTAATCGGGTTCGGATAAGCGTGCCGGTCTCGGGGTCGAACGCATTGTCGGTGATCTGTGAGACGTCAGGAACCTGTTTTACCAAGACTATGTAGTCACTCATCTTTCGTATCTCGTATCTTATTGACCGTGTTCGGTTTCAATTTGTCTGAGAACTCAACGCAAAAACTTAACACATAACTGTCTTGTCATCAAGACGACGTATGCAGAGCAAACAACCGTAGGGATTAAAAAGCCACAGTTATAATCACGGCTTGAGACCTTTTCAAGTAACATAAATTGATTCTGTACACGTTTTTCTGCCGCGATTGTAAGAACAGCTTCGTGCGGTCAAAAACTTTCATTTTAGGGCTTGTCTTGGACAGGAAAATAATGTTTAATCACGGTCTGAACTATGTCGGATAAGGAAATGTGAGCAGGATCGTTTGTTCTTGTTGAGGTAAACTGGAATGGCAGATTTGAAGACATTAGCTGATGCAGTTATAAGAGGGGACCAAAACGCCGCGGTGCGAATTACCAAAGCAGCTCTTAAAGAAGGCACGGCGGCCAAGAGCGTTCTCGATGACGGACTCATCGCAGGTATGGACGTCGTTGGCGCCAGTTTCAAAAAGAATGAGATTTATATCCCTGAAGTCCTCATCGCTGCGCGGGCGATGAAAATGGCGATGGAGATTCTTGAGCCGGAGCTTGTCAAGGCCGGCGTCGAGCCGGTCGGAAGGCTGCTGATTGGCACTGTGCAGGGCGATTTGCACGACATCGGCAAAAACCTGGTTGCGATGATGCTCAAAGGAGCAGGCTTTGAGGTGATCGACCTTGGCGTCGATGTCGGGCCTGAAAAGTTCGTCGAGCAGGTCAAAGCGTCGGATGCCCAGTTGATCGGTATAAGCGCGCTTCTGACGACGACCATGCCGGGCATGGAACGAACCGTCAAGGCGCTGAAGAACGCCGGCGTTTCGGTCAAGGTGATGATAGGCGGGGCGCCGGTCACCCAGGATTACGCCGACAGAATCGGCGCCGATGGCTACGCGCCGGATGCCGCCTCGGCCGTCGATATGGCCAAGAGCCTCGTCGCCTGAACAACAAGACCTTTGCGTGAAGCCCTGCAAAGATACTACCGACCTTACGGTGAGACTTGAGAACAGCCGTTTACGCGGCTGTTTTTTTGCGCCCGATTCTGGTAGAATGAGCACTAAACTATGCGGAAGATAAAGAGTCAGAACTTGGCGCAATTGTTGATGCAGCTTCGTTTTACACCGGAGAACAAGCGGCGAAAGCAGCTCGACGCCGCCGAGGAGCTTTTTGCGATCATCGACAAGGACAAGGAGTATCCTTTCGAGTTTGTCTGCTTTCGCATCACGGGGTTTGGGCCCAAGAGCGCCGCTGAGGGCGAGCTCGTTAAGGGCGATGAGCTGCTGGAAGACCTGCGGATTTTCATATCCAAACTGAGCGGTCAGCTCGCTCGTCCGGCCGCCGAGCAAAACCAGAAGATTTACGCAATCGGAGAGCTTGCAAAAGCCTTGCGCGTTTCAACAAAAACGATCTCTCGCTGGCGAAAGCGAGGCCTGATCGCCCAAAAGTACGTTTTTGATGACGGCGTAAAACGTTTCGGCTTTTTGCAGTCAACGGTCGATAAATTCTTCGACGCAAATCCGGACCTTTTCCGCCAGGTTAAAGGCGTTGCCCGGCTGACAGACGGGCAGAAACGTCAGATCATAAAGCAGGCCGCCAAGCTCAGTGCAGCCACGAACCTGTCACGCCATCAGATCATCAACAGGATCAGCGCCAAGACCGGCAAGTGTCATGAAACCATCCGATATACGCTGCTCAATTACGAGAAGGCCAATCCGGGCAAGACCGTCCTTAAGAGGTCCACCGGCGCAATCGAGCCGGCACAGGCCGCTGAGATCTACAGACTGTTTAAACAGGGTTGTGCCGTCAAAGAGCTGATGGAGCGTTTCAATCGGAACAAAAGCTCGATATACCGCATTATCAATCGACGAAGGGCGAAGGCGCTTCTGGCCGCCAAGATCGAGTTCGTCCCCGGCGATGAGTTCCTCGAACAAGACGCCGAGGAAAAAATTCTCTCAAAGCCTATCGACATGGGGGAGAAGGTGCAAACAAAGGCGATTGAGCCTTTCGAGCTGGCCGGCGAGTGCTTCGTTCCCGAATACTTGCAGGTATTGAAGGATACCCCCCTGCTGACCAGAGAGCGCGAAGTCGAGCTGTTCCGCAGATACAACTATTTGAAATTCCTGGTCTGCCAAAAGCGGGCCGGCATCAAACTGACTCGTGTTTCGGGCACTCAATTAGCCAAGATAGAAGGCTGTCTGGCCCAAGCTGAAGAGATCAAAAGAAAAATAATTGAGGCCAACCTGCGGCTTGTAATCAGCATCGCAGGCAAACACATGCGAACGGGCGCGGACTTTAGTGAGCTGGTCAGCAAGGGCAATTTCGCATTGATCAACGCGGTGGAGGAATTCAATTATACCAAAGGCATCAGATTCAGCAGGCGCGCCGCGTTGAACATAGCCAAAGAGTATGCCAAGCTGTCCGGAAAAGGCACCACCATGACAAGGGCCAGAGCAGGTTCGCTCGGCGACATGGAGCGCGATTTGCGGACGCGATTAGTGGACGATGTTGCGTCCACGGAAAAAACCCGGCGCGGCCTGTCTGCGGTGATCGAGAACGAGCTGGATGAACGCGAGCAGTACGTCATCTTGAATCGGTTCGGCCTGGTCGGCTCACCCGTAAGGAAGCAGACAAAGACCCTTAAGCAAATCGGCGAAGAGCTCGGCCTGAGCAAAGAAAGAATCCGCCAGATCGAGCTGACGGCCCTGCAGAAGCTCAGACAATCGCTCAGCAGGGAGGAATTCGAGCTGCTGACCGGCTAATCTTCCGCCGAGGATTCCTTGCCGGTCAGAACAACAATTCGAAGCCGCAACTGTTTCTGTTTAGGCCCGGCTCTTTCGCATAATTCTATGATACTATATTATTCAGTTTTAACCTGATTGTATTAATTGGGATTTCCCATATGCACTTCACTGAAATTATTCAATATTATTAAAGGTATATGATTCAAGTTGCTATTTTTCTGCGACTACGAGCATTTCAAAATCTTCAGCGGTCAGCTTGTCTTCTCTCGAGAACGCTCCGAGTTTCGCCCCCAGAATATCTATTTTTTTATATCCCAAGGTTTTCAACAGCCAGGTTATTTCGCTGGGTACGTAATATCGCTCGTTACATTTTAATTCTCTTTTATTTCCCCCGTCATCTTCGATGACAAGAGTACTGTGATCCCGAAATGTCATCAAATCGAATGTGTTACTTTTATATGTAGCATTGCCTTCCCCGCCTGCTGCATCGCAAAATTTCTCGACGGAATGATAAAGCGGGAACAGCCCGTTCAATGTCGTGAATATGAATTTTCCCTTATTTTTCAATGCCTTTGTCGCATTTTTCAGAATTTCATAATTCATTTCATCCGTTTCCATCAAAGGAAAAACGCCTTCGCAGAGCATTATCGCCAGGTCAAATTCACCGGAAAACGGCAGATTTCTGGCGTCATGCTTTCTAAAGTCGATTTTCAGATTTAGTTGTTCAGCTTTTTCTTTTGCTCTTTTAAGTTGAGAATCTGATAAATCGACGCCAGTAATATTGTAGCCTCTTTTTGTTAATTCAATGGAATGCCTGCCGGTACCACAGCCGATATCTATTATCTTTGCGGACTTGTCGTGCGCTATTTCCTGTTCAATGAAGTCGCATTCACCAAGCGTCCCCTGAACATAACATTCTTTATCGTATGTCTGCGCATAGTTCTCAAATAATGATTCATACCATTGTTGCATAATAATCTTTCTCCAGTAGTTCGGCCAGGACTTCAATATATGTGATTTTCGCATTTATAAACGATTAAACCGACATTTCCCATTTGACCTCGCCCGGCTACGCCGCCGGACCGTGCTACATTATTGTACCAGCGCCCCCCGTTGCGCCTATCCCATTTTCGAGGTTTTCCGGTCTTCCGGGCGGATGCGGGACGTTCGCCTGGGCGCCAAGGAGGCTTTTCGGCCTCGTTTCTTGCAGTCGGCGCAGGGCATCCCCTTGGATCATCGCAGCGGGAGCCATTCTGAGGGGCTTGTCGGGTCACCCATAAGGAAGCAGACAAAAACCCTGCATCAGCTCGGCTTGAGCAAGGAGAGGATCCGCCAGATTGAGCTGACGGCGCTGCAAAAGCTCAGGCAATCGCTCAGCCGTGAAGAATTCGAGCTGCTGACCGGCTAATCTCGGCAGACGATTCCCTGCCGGCCGACCGGGCCGTGTGAATCTGCATTATCTTCAGCGAACCGAACCTAATTGATGGCCTGCTCCGAGGTTGTAGAGCCGCTTCTTCAGCTCGGTGTTGACGTGAGAGCAGACGATTCGGCCGATGAAGGTTATATGGTCGCCGGTGGACATCTGCGATTCGAGCGTGCACTCGAAATTGGCTACGGCGTCAGCCAACAGTATCGAGTCAATCTTTTCGGCCGGCTCCGTTTCGCACTTGAATTCGGCGAATTTGTCCGCATTTCTGCCGGATTGGGAGCCGAAGAACAACGCCGCATCGGCCATCAGCGAGGATGGAAACGCGACGGTAAAGCACTTCGAATGTGTGATCGCTTCGATGGAATAATGCTTCTTCGCAACGGCTATCGCCATCATCGGCGGATCTCCCGATACGATCATCGTCCAGCCTAACGTGACGGGGTTGGCTTTGCCCTTTTTGTCCCTGGCGATGGCTATCACCACCTGTTCCGGATACTTAGTCTTGATGGCGTCGGAATATTCAACCTGTTTTTGCATTGCCTTTCTCCAACACTGGTCTTATATTGGCCCTGGAAATCTACCGCCGAAATTATACGCTCTCAGATAAGCTCTAACAAGGAGAAACGAAGTGGGCGCGATTGGCTTTGCAGGCAGCGGGAATATGGCTGAGGCCCTGATAAAGGGCATCATTGCGGCCAACGTGTACACGCCTGAAAATGTCTTTGTAAGCGATATCAGGGCCGAACGGCTCAAGTTCCTCTCCACGAACTATCGTGTCGTTCCGGTGCAGAGCAACGCCGAGCTGGCGGCGAAGGCTGATACGGTTGTCCTGAGCGTCAAGCCCCAGAACATGACCGAGGCGCTGGAGAGTGTAAAAGGTGCCGTCGGCGCCGGGACCCTTATCATATCCATCGCCGCAGGGATAAGGGTCGCAAAGATTGCCGCCGTATTGGGTGAGATGGCAGTCGTTCGTGTGATGCCCAACACCCCGGCCCTGATCGGCGAAGGAGCCAGCGCGTTGTTCGCCAACAAGCGGGCCAGGCCCCTGCTGGAAAAAGCCGTGTCAATTTTCTCGTCGGTCGGCACAACCGTTGTCGTTGACGACGAAGATTTGATCGATGCCGTGACGGCGGTCAGCGGCAGCGGGCCTGCTTACTATTTTCTCCTGATGGAGGAAATGATCAAGGCCGGTGTTAAACTGGGCCTGCCCGAGACCATCGCAAAAGACCTGGTTCTGCAGACCGCCAAGGGGGCCGGGTTGCTGGCGGTCGAAGCAGACAAGCACGGTGAAAGCCCCGCCGAGCTTCGTCAAAAGGTCACCTCACCCGGCGGAACAACGGCAGCCGCGATGAAAGTCCTTGGGGCAAACAATTTCAGCCGGCTGATAACCGATGCTCTGACGGCAGCCCGCAACAGGAGCAAGGAGCTGTCCGGCTGATTTATTCGACGATGATGGCCTCGACGGGACATTCGTCGGCCGCCTGCTGAACGGCGTCCTCGTGCTCAGCGGGAACCTCATCGACAATGACCTGCGCCATATCATCCCCCATTTCAAAGACCTCGGGGCAGGTATCACAGCAGAGTCCGCACGCCGTGCAGGTATCTTCAATTCTGACTGTCATAGTAACACTCCTTCCTTGCACCTGGAATTCTTCGCCCATCTTCGAGAGGCTCAGAAAAACAAGTGGGTCGTCGTTGTACTGATTCTTTTTCTCTGTCTTGACGCTTCTTTCAGCGGTCAGAATTCATTCGCGCAGAAAATAGCGGCTGAAACAAAATTTGTCAAACCAAAATGTTTTTGTGGAAAATAGTTTTTTTGCTGCTATACTGACGGCCTGTAAATGTTGTGAGCAGCCGATAGTCGATCATCAATATCGAATATCCGCCGAGGGCGGAACCAATGATTTTCGGCCGGGTCCCATGCAGACCGAGCCCGTGAACCTGGTCAGGCGGGGAACCGAGCAGCCATAAACGTGTGTTTGGTCGTGCTGTGGGTAAACCCGGCCACCTTTTAAATTGACTATTTTCTATTGACAATTGAATATTGAGAAATGGATCCAGATGAGTTAAAGGATAGAATCAAGGATTTCGCCCACCCGGTGTGTCAAAGTGGCCTTAGCTCTGCCTCAGACAGCTTTGGGTAATCACATAAAAGGCCAACTGATAAGGTGTTCAACTTCCGCAGCGGCAAATTACCGGGCTGTTTGTATCGCACAATCGAAACCGGGTTTTATTTCAAAATTGAGCATCGTGATAGAAGAAAGCGATGAATCTTGTTTTTGGATGGAGTTCATCATTGACGAGCAGTTGTTGAAAAAACAGCGAGTACTCCCCCTGCTGCAGGAAGGGCGAGAGCTAACTTCGATACTTGTGTCTTCAAGAAAAACTGCCCGCGGGCTCAGAAAGAAGCCTGGATGAGCGTTGGGCATACTCTCAATAGTCAATAGTCAGTGGTAAATAGTCAATGTCGTATACGGTTCTTGCAAGGAAATACAGGTCGCAGACGTTCGATGACGTCATCGGGCAGGACGCCATCGCCCAGACGCTGAAGAACGCCATAAAAACCGGCAGGGTCGCCCACGCCTACCTCTTTACGGGCACCCGCGGCGTCGGCAAGACGACAATGGCGCGCGTGTTAGCCAAAGCGCTCAACTGCCTTGCGGCTGACGGCCCCACCACGGCGCCGTGCTGCAAGTGCGATAGCTGTATCGCCGTGAACGCCGGTGACGATATCGACGTCATCGAGATCGACGGCGCGACAAACAACGGCGTCGAGCAGGTGCGCGAGCTTCGTCAAAATGCCATCTACAGGCCGGCCCGCGCACGGTTCAAGATCTATATCATCGACGAAGTCCACATGCTCTCTGTGCCAGCGTTCAATGCCCTGTTGAAAATACTGGAAGAGCCGCCTGACCATGTTAAGTTTATTCTCGCGACCACCGAGCCGAACAAGGTCATCGCGACGATCCAATCGAGGTGCCAGCGGTTCGATTTCAGCAACATCGGCCCCACCGCGATAGCCGGGCAACTCAGGTCGATACTCGGGCAGGAGAAGATTAAATACGAGGAGGATTTGGTCTTACCGCTGGCAAAGATGGCAAACGGCTCGATGCGAGACGGCCTGAGTCTGTTGGACAGGCTGATAAGCACGGGCGTCGAGCCGCTGAGTGCTTCGCTGCTGGAAAAATACCTGGGCTGCCCCAACAGCGAAAAAATATGGAATCTGATCGAGCAAATCGGCAGCAGCGATGCGGCCGGGACGCTGGCGGCGATAGAGAGCTTAATCGGTACCGGCGTAAGCGAAGTCCAGATCGTCGATTCGCTGATCGACTATATGCGTGATCTGATGGTCGTCAAATCCACGGGGCCGCAGAGCGAACTTTTGATTTTGACCAGCCAGCAGCGAAAGCGGGCCGGTGAGTTGGCTGAGAAATTTGATATCGCCGCACTTATTTACAACATCGCGACCCTGGAAAAACTGCGGTGGGCCGTCAAGAACAGCGATACGAGCAGGGCGCTTTTAGAAGCGTCGCTGCTGAGATTCGCCTTGAGCGAGCATTTCCTGAACGTCGATGAGCTTCTGTCACAATTGAAATCGGGCTCGACGGCCAGCGTTAAAAAAAAAGTAGCCGCAAGCACCAGGACTGAAGTACCCACAACATTCCAAAGCAGCAGGCAAGAAATTGAAGATGATGAGCCGCCGGCCGCAAGTCAAGAATCAGTAAGTTTCCCACGGTCAACAGATATCCCGTCAATAAAAGACAACTGGCCGAGCATTCTGAGGCTCATAAACTCTAAACTCGGGCCGGGCACTGCCGGGTTGCTAAGCTCCGCTGTGCCGAGCCGATTCGGGGATGGCGTCTTGACCCTTGAGTTCGGCCCATCAGCCCAAATGCAGAAAAAAATGTGCGAACGCAACGGGCGAATGGAACAAATCCAGGCCTTGTTAGGTGAGCAGCTCTCGATGCCTGTCAGGTTGAAGTTTGAAACGGCTGCTCATGAACCACCGCCAATCGAAGCCGGCGTGAACCAGCCAGTGCCCGGCAGCCAGAAGAGAAACGAGCTGGTCAACGATCCCGCCGTCAAGACCGTCCTCATGGGTCTCGACGCGACAATTACCGGCATCGAAGAAGATTAGTAGAATGGCAGGATGAATTATGGGCGGTGCATATACGGAGAGCCTGAACAAACTCATCGATGAGTTTGGGAAGCTGCCGGGGGTGGGACCCAAGACGGCCGAGAGGCTGGCTTTTCATATCTTGAAGGCCAAGCCGGATGAAGCCATGGCGCTCGCCGAGGCGATCCGGGATGTAAAGAACAAGATCAAACGCTGCGAAATCTGCTTCAATCTCTCGGAACAAGCCGTCTGCCAAATCTGCTCGGACCCTCGGCGGGACAAAGGCCTGATTTGTGTGGTCGAGCAGCCCAAAGACGTCATAAGTCTTGAAAAGACAGGCAGTTGCAAGTGGGTCTATCACGTTCTCGGCGGCCATATCGCCCCGCTTGAAGGGATCGAGCCGGGCGATCTGACGATTACACAACTCATCGAGCGGGTGCGCCATGGGGATGTCAAAGAAGTAATAATGGCGACAAATCCCAATATTGCCGGCGACGGCACAACGCTTTACATAAGCTCCCTGCTCAGAGCAACCGGTGTGAAGATCACCCGGCTGGCCAGAGGCCTGCCCACCGGCACAACCATCGAGTATGCAAGCGGCAGAATGCTCACCGACGCGATCATCGGCAGACAGGAATTAGAGTAACTCTTCCGCTCTCTATCCGCGAAGTCTGTCAACTGCCCTTCCAATCTTGACGACATTTCTTGATGCGTTTATGATATAATAGAAGCAGTTCAGGTAACGAGCCGGCACGGAGCGTTTTTTCAGGTGTTGTCATGAAGCTGGAGATGACAAATCAGATGCGGATGGAGCAGAGGATGAAGCTCGCTCCGCACATGATTCAATCGATGGAGATTCTCCAGCTTTCGATCCTCGCGCTTCAGGAAAGAATCGAGCAGGAGCTTAACAGCAACCCCGTGCTGGAGATGGCGGAGCCTGAAAACCCGGAGGAGGCCGATTCGACCCCGGAGCCGCCTCAAGACGATACGGACGAGAAGGACCTGGTGGTCGGCACCGATACCGACAAGGCGGAAGACTTCGAGCGTCTTGAAACTATTGGTGACGGCTTCACGGACTACATGGACCAGGCGGGTCCCTTCCGTCGGCGCGTTCAAACCGACGAACCGGACCGAAAACTTGAAGCGTTGAAAAACACCGCCGCCCCCCCTCAGTCACTGCACGAATATTTGGCCGACCAGTGGCGGTTAGGGGATGCCGAGGAGTCCATGAAAAAAGCCGGTGATATGATTATAGACTATATCGACGACAGAGGGTATCTGACCGTGAGGTTGGAGCAGTTGTATAACAAGGACAGGGGCGATTTCACGGTCGATGATTTGAAGCAGGCGCTGGAGCTCGTGCAGAGATTAGAGCCGCCGGGCGTCGGCGCGCGTGACTTGAAGGAGTGCCTGCTGATCCAGATGGCCCAGAGCAGCGAAGATATGAGCTTCGAATCGCGCCTGGTCCGCGAGCACATGGATAAGCTGCTTGAGAACCACCTGCCTGACATCGCCAGGAAAATGAATTGCAGCGTCGAGACGGTCAATCGGGCCATCGGGCGGATGAGCAAGCTCGACACCTCGCCGGGCCTGCAAATCGGCCCAGACCAAAACCATCCGATCACCCCCGACGTGATCGTGGAATCCGAGGATGATTCCGGCCGGTACTTCGTGAGACTCGCCGATTCCAGTCTGCCGCATCTGAGACTCAATGACTACTACGCGAAAATGGCGAAGGATGCCGGGGTCAGCGAAAACACGAGAAAATTCCTGCAGAATAATCTGCGATCCGCCCAGTGGATCATGGACGCCATCGAGCAGCGAAAAAATACGCTGCTGAAGGTCACGCAGGCGGTCGTGAAGTATCAGAAAGACTTCTTCGAGAAAGGCCAGTTGTATCTTCGGCCGCTGCCGATGTCGAAAGTCGCCGCGGACGTGGGGGTACACTTAGCGACAGTCTCTCGCGCCGTCGCCGGCAAATACATCCGGTGCCCCTGGGGAATATTGCCGCTTCGCAAGTTCTTCAGCGGCGGCAGGGAAGACACCGAAGGCCAGGGCCATAGCTGGGAGGCCATAAGGGCCAAACTGCAGGAAATCATCGACCAGGAGGATAAAGCAAAGCCCTTGAACGACGACCAGATAAAGAAAATGCTGGAGAAGGCGGGCATCAACAGTTTGGCCCGACGCACCGTCGCAAAGTACCGCAAGCTCATGAACATCCCCGCTGCGAGATTCAGAAAAAAATATTAGAGTCGTTGCATTTTTTAATTGACGAATAAGGTTTTTTGTTTTAGAATACTTCGATATATGACGAAGTAAGGAAGCAGGTATGCGTAACATCATACATATTACAAAGGCTTTGTCTGATGAGAACAGAGTCCGGGCTTTGATGATGCTCTGTCAGGGCGAGCTTTGTGTGTGCCAACTGATTCAAATACTCGGACTGGCTCCGTCAACGGTCTCAAAGCACATGTCCATTCTGTATCAGGCCGGTTTGGTTGATGCGAGAAAGGAAGGGCGGTGGAACTATTATCGGCTTGCTGATGAGGACGCACCCGAGTTTGTCCTCGAAGCGATTAAATGGGTCCAGGATTCCATAGGCAGGGACAAACGGATAGTCCGAGACGCCAAACAAGTTAAACGTGTCTGCAAAATCGACAAGGGGCAGCTATGTGCTTGTTACGAGAGGACAAGACCGACGAACAATAATCCGTTGGCACGAAAAAGGAAATAGACGCGGCGTTCAGAAAAACAACTGTCAAGGAGTCAATAAAATATGGAAACAGAAAAGAAAAAGAAGGGGCTATTGGCAACAATCTGGGAATCCATGACCAAAACCGGCGGCTGCTGCGGTCATGGAGAAAGCTGCTGTGGCCCTGCAAAAGAAGATGACAAGAAAACCGTTGAGAAGAAGGAAGGAGAAGAATCCGAGAACTGACAGGAGGGTCAGTTTAGGTACGAGCAAAGGTATATGTAATCAGGGATACTCGTTTTCACTTCGACGGGACGTTCAAGTCATGGGAAAAAAGGGACATGATAAGTCTGGCAAGTACAGGGAGATAGCTGTGCTGAGTATTGTTCCCTGCACTGTGGGGATCCTGATTGCAGCGAGCTGGGCCCTGGCTTATTGGAGAATAGGCCCGTATTTTCTGGATGCGGGATTGGCACTTTTTGCAACCTTGGGTGGCGGTTATCTGCGGTTTGTTGCCGGGTTCAAGGACATTTATAACCGAAGAATAACAGTCAACGTCTTTGTCACCGTCGCTCTTATCGCCACCGTTGCTGTTGGCGAGTTCAGGGCGGCCGCAATCATCGTGTTCATCATGTCAGTGGCCGGTGCGCTGGAATCCTACACCCTTGATAAGACTCGCAGGAGCATCAGGGCTCTGCTGGACCTTACCCCAAAAATGGTAACGGTGCGACGCGGTGAGCAAGAAGTTGTCATACCTGCCAGCGAAGTTCAAATTGGAGATGTGGTGGTTGTCAGACCCGGAGGACGCATTCCCATCGATGGAGTGGTCATTGCCGGAGAAAGCTGTGTTAATCAGGCTCCAATTACCGGGGAGTCAATGCCGGTCGAGAAATCTAAGGGCGGCGAAGTATTTGGCGGAACTCTGAACGAGACGGGCCGGCTTGAGATTAGGGCTACCAAGGTTGACCGGGACACGACGCTATCCAAAATAGTCCACCTTGTGGAACAAGCGCAGGGGACAAAGGCTCCCATTCAGAGCCTGGCCGACCGCTTCACGGTATGGTTTCTGCCTGCCGTGTTAGTACTGGCAATCATAGCTTTTTTCGCATCCGGCGATGTCAAGGTTGCTGTTTCGGTTCTTCTGGTCGCCTGTCCTTGCGCCTTTGCCATTGCCACTCCAACGGCGGTAACGGCCGGCATATCCAATATGGCCCGCCGTGCAGTACTTATCAAAGGAGGGATATTCCTGGAACTGGCCAAAAAGATAGACGTTCTCCTCGTTGACAAGACCGGCACATTCACGCTTGGAAAACCGAAGGTAGTCAAGGTGGTCGCGTTTGACGGCATGTTAGAGCAAGACGTTCTGCGTTTAGCTGCAACCGCCGAGAAGTATTCCGAACATCCATTAGCCAGATCGGTTATGACCCGTGCGAAAGAGTGTGGCCTTCAGGTTCCTGATCCTCACGAGTTCAATATCGAAATTGGAATGGGTGTTACCGCCCAGTGGGACGGCAAGAAAATATTAGTCGGCAAAGACAAGTTTCTGCGGGATAAAGGCGTCTGTCTTACCGAAGACATTGCATGGGCAGTTTCAGAGCAGACCGAACAGGGTAGAACCGCGATTCTTGTGGCCAATGACTTGAAGCCTGTTGGCCTGATCGCTATTGCCGATGAGGTTCGCCCCGAAACACCTCAGTCGATTGCATCTTTGAAAGCTATGGGTATTGAAAATATCACCATGCTTACCGGAGACAATCATACGGTGGCCAAAACTGTCGCTAAAGAAATCGGAGTTGACGATTTCCAGGCCGAGCTTCTTCCGGAACAAAAACTGCAATTCGTCGAGAAGCTGCAAAAACAGGGGCGTGTTGTCGGCATGATTGGTGATGGCATCAATGATGCTCCGGCATTAGCTTTAGCCGATGTGGGCATTGCCATGGGCAGAGCCGGAACCGATGTGGCTATCGAAACTGCCGATGTTACACTAATGAATGATGAGCTCTCGCGGGTGGTGGACTTCATGTGGATGTCCCGAAAAGTGCTCCGGCGTATTAAGCTCAATATCTTTTTCTCCATCATATACAACGTGATAGGGCTTATTCTTGCAGGTTTTGGGATCCTTACGCCTGTCTTGGCGGTTGTTTTCCAGGAGGCCGGCTGTATTACGGTAGTTTTCAGCTCGACGCTGCTATTGTGGTCTAAAACAGGATCGCTGCTGAGAAACACCGATAACGGCAGTCTTGCAGTCGTACCCTTAACTGTTGGAAATGCCATGAGAGACAATGTCTCGCAGTGTGCATAACGATTACAGAATGCGTCTTTAATCTTTTTTTGGAAAGGATGTTAAAATGAATGATGACAAAGAACAGGCCAGCAGCCAGGAAAACGCGAGTAACCTCCAATCATGCTGTGACGGAGGCAGTTGCTGCCCGTCAGGCTCCGATGGCGGGGGCAAGAAATGGAAGATTGCGGTATTTATCCTTATCGTAGTTGCGGCCGGGGTAGTTTTGGCACGGTCACTTATCGGCAAGTCCAATTCCGCCGCCGATCAGGCACAACAACTGTTTGCCGCCATCCAGCCTGATGGCAAGCTGGACACTCCTGCGGTGGTGAGCGCGACGACAGAAACGCAAGGATCTGACCAGCTCGCATCGAGCCTGTGGGGCGAGCCGCTTGATTCGCTCGCTTCCCTCAACAACGTTGCAGCAAACGCAGACGCTGTTTTTATTCTTCTTGCAGCCGATGACCAGGAAGGCAGCCAGGCCGCCACTAAACAGATCGAAGCCGCCGCCAAAACGATCCGCAGCAATGGAGTTCGCATCTCCGCGTTCCGACTCAAGCAGGGTGCACCCAATTATGCGACCTTGACAAAGCAGTTGTCCATCCCCTGTGTGCTTGCCCTGGTAAGAGGTGGCGGAGTGAGCGGAGTTCCGGCGGACCAGATCACTGAGACGAATTTGGTCCAGGCATTTGTAACCGCATCCAGACCATCCTCAGGCTGCTGTCCGGGGAGCACGACCTGCGCTCCTGTAAGTCCCCAGAAGTAGAGGGCGCGAAAAACGGTGGAATGGATTCAGTCGATAATGCATTGGGCCAAGACCGTGCTTGAACAGGTCGGATTCCGGCCCATGGCCCTGCCCCTGGCGTTTGTTCTTGGACTGGCCAGTGCGGTCGCGAGTGCGTGCTGTACTCTGCCCCTGCTGGGTGCGATAGTCGGCTATTCGGGCACGCGGGAGGACCGCGACCGCCGGGCAAAGTTTCTTGCCGCCCTTTGCTTCATGTTGGGGACAACCATAGCGCTCGTTGTTCTTGGCACTGTGGCGGGCTTCATCGGGCAGGTAGCCCAGGACATGATGGGAAAATACTGGAAGGTTCTCGCCGGGCTGATTGCGATATTTGTCGGCCTTGCTGCGCTCAAGTTGTTGCCATTCAAGCTGCCCACGAAAACTGCGGGCACCGGCTCGCGACCGAAGGGGCTCCTGGGCGCAGCAGCATTTGGGCTGGTCACCGGAGGAGGTATCAGTGTGGCCTCGTTGGCCTGCAATCCCGGAATTTTCATCGTGTTGGGGGTGGCGGTGTTGCAGGGCTACACTTTGTGGGGGATGTGTATCATGGCGGCCTACGCCGTGGGATTCAGCCTGCCGCTGGCTCTCATTATGCTGGGTGCCTCTTTCGGCAAATCGGCAATAAAGGCAAGAAGAGCTGAAACTGCCATAAGAATCGCCGCCGGAGCGTTGCTTATCCTTGCCGGTTTTTACTTCCTGGCAACGTTCTAAGTTCGTCAACGTAAGTAATTCAGGCGAAAAATTCTTGTGAAATCTCCAGGATTTGGCTTGAGTTTTGCGAACCTGTTATTACTATGTGAGTATAGCATCACATAGTAACTTAGATGGAGATGTTCGATGTCCAATAAGAAAAAGTCGCTGATATTTCAAAAACAGGCTGAGATAACAAAGGCGATAGCCCATCCGCTGCGGATTGCGATTATAGATTTTCTAAAAGAGGGTGACCAATGCGTTTGCGATATAGCCGGATACGTCGGCTCTGAACGCTCGAATATCTCACGGCATCTCTCGGTCCTGGTCAAAGCCGGCGTGCTCGAGTATCGAAAAGAAGGACTCAAGGTGATATACAGACTGAAGTGCGTCTGCATTCTTGATTTCTTCTCTTGCATCACCAGCGTCTTACGGCAGCAGGCCAAAGAGAATGAGAAACTTCTGAAAGCTATTTAAGAGTGGTCGGCGCGTGTAATCGTCGATCACAATTTTTTCCAGAGCTGCGTGAGTAAATGGTCACATAGGCATACAGTTCCAAAAGGGCTATATGAAACGAGAGCTTAAGATTCTTGCGGCGCTGGCCGGAATTTTTCTTATCGCTTATTTTCTGCCGTTGGGTAATGCCAAGATTCAGGGGGCGATTCTGGAGGCCTTCCGGCTGCTTCAGTGGTACGCCCGAAATCATACGTTAGCCTGCGTGGTCCCGGCGTTGTTTATCGCCGGGGCAATTATTACGTTTTTATCGCAGAACTCCGTCATGCGGTATCTCGGGCCGCGGTCCAACCCGGTCCTGGCCTACGCCGTGGCGTCGGTGGCGGGCTGCGTCCTGGCGGTCTGCTCGTGCAGCGTGCTGCCGATGTTCGCGGGCATCTACAGCCTCGGTGCCGGTCTGGGGCCTGCAACGGCCTTTTTATACTCCGGCCCAGGCATAAACGTCCTCGCCATTTTCTTGAGCGCACGTGTTCTGGGCTTCGACATTGGAGTAGGCAGGTTTATCGGGGCGGTAGTCTTCTCCGTGCTTATTGGCTTGCTCATGGCAGTCATATTTCGCAAGGGCGAGCGAGCAAAGGCTGAAGCAGCTATGCAGATGCCGGAGCCGGAAAAACCTCGCCGTCACATCGGGAAGACCGCACTGTTTCTGGCCTCTATGATTCTGTTTCTTATATTTAGCGACTGGTACAACCCAGGCAACGTCGTCGTGAAAACAAACGATGGTCGAGAGTTCAAGGCCGTGGTTATCCATGAAACGAAGGACATGATTCGGTTTCAGCTTGAAGAGAATCTCGGCGAAAACAAAACCGGGGACAAGATTGAGCTGCAGAAAACCGAGATAGACGATATACAAGAGCAAAAGACGTGGATTATCGCGCTCCATCACATACGCTGGTATCTGGCGGGTTTGTGCGGCCTGGCGGTGCTTATAATGGCCTGGCAATGGTACGAGCGGGATGAGATTGCCCAGTGGATGCACAGCACCTGGGAATTTGCCAAGATGCTCGTGCCGCTGCTCTATGGCGGCGTGTTCATCGTCGGCTTTGTCAGCGTCCTGCTGCCGGAAAAGCAGGTTGCACAGTGGGTGGGTGACAATAGCCTGCAGAGTAATTTTATCGCAAGCGTTATAGGTGCGTTTTGGTATTTTGCTACATTGACTGAAATTCCCATAACACAGGCGTTGATGAATTTGGGTATGCACAAAGGCCCTGTGCTGGCGCTTCTGCTCGCAGGCCCTGCGCTATCCCTGCCGAGTATGATTGTTATCCAGAGAATTATGGGAACGAAGAAAACCGTTGTTTTCATTTCGCTCGTAATAATTATGGCGACAATCACTGGCATGTTCTTCGGAGCGATTTGGGGATAGATGAAGAATTAAAACAGGGTTGCACGAGAGATCACATTGGTCATACGCAAAGGAAAGAACAATACATAGAGGAGAAAAATCATGGATCGTAGGACTTTTCTGAGCACAGGTTTGGCTGCGGCTGCGTTGGCATCTGCGGACACATCGCCGAGTAGGGCTGTAAATGGCAAGGAAGTGAGAATAGTGGGAGTCGCATGTAGCCCCCGACAAGGTAAAACCACCGCCACAGCCGTCAAGGCCGCCCTTGAGGCCGCCAAAGGCGTCGATGGCAGGATCAAGGTAGAGTTAGTGGACCTGGGGGGTCTGGAAATTGCCGGGTCGCTGGGCGGCGCGACCTCTGCTGATGCCCAACAGCCAAAAGATGATTTCGACCTGATGGTTCTGCCGAAGCTCTGCGAGCCCGCTCCGGACGGCTTGATTATCGGCTCGCCGAGCTATTTCCGCTCGATGAGCGCTCTGTGCAAGGCGTTTTTGGAGCGCCTCGCCGTTCTGCGCTCGCCTAAACTGCTTCTTGCAAACAAGCCGGTGGGCGTATTGGCAGTCGGGGCATACCGCAATGGAGGCCAGGAATTGGTTATCGAACAGATACAAGCAGCGTTGCTCTGTCACGAAGTCATGGTCGTTGGCGGCAAGCCCCCGGCACACCAGGGTGCCACACTCTGGAACGCCTACAAAGACGACATTACCAAAGACGAATTCGGAATGGAAAGTGCGAAGAAGCTGGGTATCAGAGTTGCTGAGGCTGCTCTGCGTCTCGCACAAACATAGCAGCCGAACGAAATATGACTGATGTTAAGAAGGCAGAACCGGCGGTCGGTTATCCACCGGAAGAAGGTTGTTACCTTCGGGGCAACGACTATTCGCCGGTTGCGGTGGTTGTTATCCTGCGATGGATGCGGGAGGAGACACCGCCGGACATTGAGAGATTGGTTAGACTGGCTGTTGAAAGTGGAGCGGCGCTCGCCGGGACACTTCAGACGGAGAACATCGGATTGGAAAAAGTTGTCTGTAATATCGTCGCGAATCCAAATATCCGATACCTGGTTGTATGCGGCCCGGAGTCTCCGGGGCATTTGGTGGGTGATGCGATCCTGGCGCTGGCAAAGAACGGCACGGACGGCCGCAAACGCATCATCGGAACGGAAGCTCCCACTCCGTACCTTTTCAACATTCCACAGGAATTTGTGGAACGGTTTCGGGAACAAGTTGCTGTAATAGACCTTGTCAACGAAGGTGCACCTGAAGTCCTGCGGCAGGCGGTTTGGTCTTGTTACCAGGAGGAACCAACACCGTTCAGACAATACAGACTTTACGATCCGGGCGCCTACCAGGGAGCGCCACTAACCGGCACCATCACCTGGAAGGTCACCCAGCCGTCTCTGGAGCCGCAGAGTGATGAGGAACGCGTTCAGAGAGAAAAAATACAACACTTGATGGAACGGATTAAGAAAACAACGCAGAAAAAACATCCAATTGCTCAGCCGGATAATAAGGAAAATAGAAAATGTTAGAGTCCGTTATAAAAGAGTTGATTGCTATCGGAGCTTCTGTCTCGGCCAATTGCCATCCTTGTGTGAAGTACCACACGGCAAAGGCACGCGAAATGAAAATCGATGAAGCTGAGATTCAACAGTCTATTGATGTCGGGAAGATGGTCAGAAAAGGCGCCGCTAATCAGATGGATGGTCTTATCGAAGAGCTCTTGCCCATCAAAGAGTAACTATTTCGAGCAAAGATAAGAGGTGTCGAATAAATGCCTGCATCGGTCAGTAAGAAGCTATCATTTCTGGACCGCTATTTGACGGTATGGATTTTTCTGGCAATGGCTGTCGGAATCGGCCTTGGATACTTCATCCCTGCCGCCGAGAG
This sequence comes from uncultured Pirellulales bacterium, assembly GCA_964462945.1. Classification (GTDB taxonomy): domain Bacteria; phylum Planctomycetota; class Phycisphaerae; order Sedimentisphaerales; family Anaerobacaceae. The sequence goes on along the minus strand of CAYWZW010000003.1, from coordinate 8,202 downwards.
GTTCATCAATTTATTCCAGGTCGGAACTACAAACATCGCCATTGCTTTGGGCCTGATTCTGATGATGTATCCGCCTCTGGCTAAGGTAAAGTATGAGGAACTGGGCGACGTGTTTCGCAATTTCAAAGTGCTCGGTCTGTCCCTCATCCAGAACTGGGTGATCGGCCCGGTCCTTATGTTCGTTCTCGCTATTGTCTTCCTGCGAGGTTATCCGGAGTACATGGTTGGACTAATCATGATTGGACTGGCACGCTGCATCGCAATGGTCATTGTCTGGAACGAGCTGGCCCACGGCGACACAGAATACTGCGCCGGTCTGGTAGCCTTCAATAGCGTCTTTCAGGTCGTGTTTTACAGCGTCTATGCTTGGTTCTTCATCACGGTTCTGCCGCCGCTGGTTGGGCTCAAGGGCAGCGTGGTGAATATCGGTATCGGCCAGATTGCCAAAAGTGTGTTCATCTACCTCGGCATTCCGTTCATCGCCGGTATTCTGACGCGCCTGGTGTTGGTCAAGGCCAAGGGCAAGGACTGGTATCACCGCGTTTTCATTCCTAAAATCAGCCCGATCACGCTCATCGCCTTGCTCTTCACAATTCTGGTGATGTTCAGCCTCAAAGGCAACCTGATCGTGCAGATCCCGCTGGACGTGGTCCGCATCGCCATCCCGTTGCTGATATACTTCGTGGTGATGTTCTTTGTGAGCTTCTGGATGAGCTTTCGGATGGGGGCAAATTATGCTAAAACTGCCACGCTTTCTTTCACCGCCGCCAGTAACAACTTCGAGCTGGCAATCGCCGTAGCGGTTGCGGTGTTTGGCATTAGCTCTGGGCAGGCCTTCGCCGCAGTGATCGGGCCTTTAGTGGAGGTGCCGGTGCTGATTTCCCTTGTAAATGTCAGCTTTTGGCTGAAAGGAAAGTGGTTCGCCAATGAGCGTACGGGTAACAATTCTGAAAAAGTGTATGACAAGCCCTGAAGGAGTCTCCAATATGAAAAAAATACAAGTACTCGGCACAGGTTGCCCAAAATGTAGGAAGTTAGCTGAAAACGCCGAGGCGGCAGCCAAAGATTTGGGTGTCGAATACTCCCTGGAAAAGGTGACGCAGATAAATGATATTATGAAATTCGGCGTGATGATGACGCCGGCCCTGGCAATCGACGGCCAGGTAAAAACCGTCGGCAAGGTTGCTTCGCCGGACGAAATTAAGAAGATGCTTGTGTAAGGGGAAATCATGTCTGCTGAGAAATCAGGGGCTTGCTGCGGCGGGCCCAAATTGGTATTTGCGTGCTCCGGAGCCGCGGACGTGGGAGAGATTTCCGACCGAGCGGCTCGACGATTGACCCAGGACGGCAGCGGCAAGATGTTCTGTTTAGCCGGTACCGGTGGACGCGTCAGCGGCATTATGAAAACGGCGAAATCCGCTGAGAAGATTCTGGCGATTGACGGATGCTCTTTGAATTGCGTCAAGAATTGTTTAGAGCAGGCTGGATTCAGCAACTTCACCCATCTGCAGTTGGCAGACCTTGGGCTGGAGAAGGGAAAAAGCCCAGCCACCGAGGAGAACATTGTCAAAGTCGTAGCCAAATGCAAAGAGATGATCGCATCATAGGAGTTGATACCGCAATGTTATCCAAACTGAGACCAAGCGTTCTTATCGCGCTGGTTCTAATCTGCTGTGGCTGTCAGGAGCGTCAATCAGACGGCGAGTCGGCATCTCAGGGCTTAAACGGACAGCACAAAGGCAATCCGGCAGAGCCAACGGTCATCGTGTACTACTTTCACAGAACGGCCCGATGTTTCTCCTGTCTCACGATCGAAACCAACGCCGCTCAAGTCATCAAAGACAATTTCCCCGAGCAAGTGGCGAATGGGAGGCTCATGTGGATCCCGTTTAACATAGACGACCCGGGCGGTGAGGAGTTTAAGAGAGAGTTCGACATTGCCACCGGCACTCTCGTTGTGGCAAGGATGGTAAACGGCAGTCACGTTAGATACAAGAAGCTCGAAGAAGTATGGCAGCTTCTCGGTAACTCTGAAGGATTCTCCGAGTATGTGAAGGATGAAATAAGCAAATTTATGAACGATAAATAAGGAATGAACTGTGATGAACGGGCCTGTCAGAATAGACTTAAGCAGATTCTTATGATGATATTTCGGCACCCAGTCGTGTTCCAGTGCCCGTGCGGCGGCGAAGCGGCTAATGTGTTGCTCCTTCTGGCAACCGTCGCCGGCATCTGGCTTCTGGCGAGCTGGATTAAACGCGTGTTAAGAAGGGAAAGTGATTCATTTATGAACAAGTTAGGAAAAATAGCAATCGTTGTCGTCCTAATTGCCGGGGTCATTACTGCAATAGCCATCAGGCAGTATGGTTCCTCCAGCCAAGCAACAAGACCAGAGGCAGCAGAGATTTCAAGCGGCGAGTCCGGTGGCCCGCAGGTGCCGGCTGAATACATGCCAGAGCAAATCACAGGAAAAGGTCTGCCCGTGCTGATTGATATCGGCGCCGGCACATGTATTCCGTGTAAACTGATGGCTCCGATTCTCGAAGGGCTCAAGAAAGAGCTTGAAGGCAGATTAGTGGTGCAGTTTCTCGACTTGAATAAGTTGCCTGACGTGGCTCGGGTATATCGGATCAGAGTCATGCCTACGCAGATTTTCTATGATGCTTCAGGCAAAGAGCTGTTCCGCCACGAGGGCTTCTACTCGAAAGAGGACATCTTAACCAAGTGGAAAGAGTTTGGCGTTGATCTCGTTGGTCCCGGCTCGCAACCGCCCGCGTTCGAGCGGCTCGCTCCCGCTGCGCCGGACAATCGTCCCAAGGATCAAATCTGCTACATGTGCGATGGCGATATCGATCCCAAGACGCTTGTGACGGTTCAGACTAACAAAGGACCGGTCCGGCTGTGCGGTCCGCACTGCTATTTCATCTTGTACTCGTGCCTCACAGAAGGCAAGACTGATCTCGAGAAAAAGGTCTCGGTGACAAGCTGGGACACAGGCGACCCGGTGCCGGCTGCCGACGCTGTGTATGTATACAGCATGGACGGCCAAACCGGACGGCCGACGACCAAAGCCTTTGCCGACAGGGAAAAGGCCGCCGCAGCGGGTGGGAATGTCGTCGCATGGCATATTCTCCAAGAGAAGGAATTAGCCACACGCTGCGGTTTCTGCGACCGGGCCTGCTATCCACAGGATGCCGCCGAAGTCATTGTCGATGGCGGCCTGCACACGTGGGGTTGTTGTTCTCATTGCGCGCTGGGTGTCGCAGCCAGGATCGGCAAGGATATCGAAGTTCACGAGAAGGACCGCCTGACCGGCGAGCCGGTCGTCGTAAAGACGCTAAACGGCCAGATCACTTCACTGGAACCGGCGACGGCCGTTGCGTGGTTTGGGCAGCGACAGAAGCCCGACGGTACGTGGGGTTCGGCTGGCTGTTTCCACCAGGGCTTCTTTGCCAACGCGGAAAACCTGAAGAAATGGGTCGAGCAGAACCCTTACGAGAGGGGCAGGCTGATAAGCATTAGCCAGGCCCTTGCCGACAAAATGAGACTGTCGCCTCAGCAGATTCAAAGTGCCTGCAAAATCGGCGAATGCGTCCCTAAATAACGTAGTACGAGGGTAATAACGATGAAACACTACGGAATTCCTATAGTTGCATGTTTTTCTTTTTTGGCTTTGGGGATGCCTTTACACGGAGCAGAAAGAAACAGCACAGTGAATCCATCTTCGTCACTCTCCAAACCCAGCACATTAAACGAGCTGTATCCGGGTTTGACAAGGGCTTGTTTGACCTATGCCGTAGCCTTAGAGCTTCCAGAAGGAGTATTGCTCAGGGCTGGTGAGCTAATTGTTAGAGACAAGGATCTAAATGAGGAAGCAGCAAAAGCCCAGGAGAACCTGCGGCCAAAGCTCCAGAAGAGTACCCTTTTTGTTTTGGAGCAAATCGCAACATTTAAGTTACTTTTAGCTGAGGCGAAGGTATATGCAGCTAAAAACGGATTGGATATCTCAGAGAAGGGAGAACAGGCTATTATCCAAGATTATTTGCGTACCTTAGCTAAAACAGTAAAAGTAGGCGATACGGAAATCCTCGATTTTTACAACAACAATAAGGAAACGCTTAGCAGTGCTGCTCTTGCGCAGGTCAAGCCCCAAATTGAGCAATTCCTCCTTCAGCAGAAACAGCAAGAGCTTATAAATGAGCACGTTCGGACCATCGGCCAAAGAATGCAGATCGAAGTTTCCGCCTCATGGCTCAAAGTTCAGGCAGCTTTGGCAAAAGACAATCCTGTCGATAGAGCTCGTGATAGCGGGAAACCATCTCTGGTAGATTTTGGCTCAACAGGTTGCGTGCCGTGTGACATGCTGGCTCCAATACTCGAGACATTAAGAGAAAAGTACAAAGGTAAGGCAAACGTTGTCTTTGTCCATGTAGGGCAGGAACCTATTCTTGCAAGTCGTTATGGCATCCAGGCCATCCCCGTTCAGATATTCTTCGACAAAGCCGGCAAGGAGGTCTTTCGCCATGTGGGCTTTTTCCCACAGGAACGGATCGAAGGCAAACTATCAGAAATGGGTGTCAAATAGCAGATGGAAAAACTTTTCACAACGCTGACACACGCTGTCGAGGGGACACCTGAGATAGCTCTGACTGCCGCCTTCGTCTGGGGAATCCTGAGCATACTACTTAGCCCGTGTCACATGGCCAGTATCCCTCTCATCGTAGGATTTATCGACCAGCAGGGTCAGATGTCCACCAAGAGGGCCTTTCTTATATCAACGCTGTTTGCCGTTGGAATTTTGATTACGATAGGCGCGATTGGGGGCGTGACCGCTGCCGCCGGCAGAATGATGGGCGATGTCGGGCGGTACGGCAATTATTTCGTGGCGCTAATATTTTTTGTGGTCGGTCTCGTATTGCTGGATGTCATTCCGATGCCCTTCAGTGGTCCGAGCCAAATCGGATTCAAGCAAAAGGGTTTGTTGGCTGCATTTATACTCGGGCTCGTCTTCGGAATTGCCTTGGGGCCGTGCACGTTTGCATACATGGCTCCTATGCTTGCGGTAACCTTCAAGGTTGCATCAACCGCTTTGCTCTACGGAATCATCCTTTTACTGGCCTACGGCGTGGGACATTGCTCCGTGATTGTTCTTGCCGGAACATGCACGGAACTGGTTCAACGTTACATGAACTGGAACGAAAAATCGCGTGGCGCGGATATTCTTAAAAAGGTCTGCGGAGTTCTGGTCTTGCTCGGGGGCGTGTATTTAATCTATACAGCCCCTTAGCGTGGTCAGTTACTCCGTTATCCTCAAGAAACCCGACTTAGAGCAAATTCTGCTTGACAATACAGAACAAGAACGTAATGTGCATGTATATGTATATTACATATAGATGTATTAAATTGATAGGCGGCCAATATGTTTGAAGGCAGCAGGCTTGCAAAAAAATACAAAATAGAGAAATGCGAATGCCCGAGCGGAAAAATGACGCGCTTTGTGGAACCGTGTTTGTTGTTTTTTTTATCGCAAGGGGATTCTTACGGATATGAGTTAATGGCTAAATTAGACAATTTCGGGTTTCCTAAAGCCAATCCCGACCCTGCGATGGTGTACAGAACGCTTCGATATCTGGAGAAAGAGGGATTTGTAGTATCGAAGTGGGACACCAAGGGGACTGGCCCGGCGAAAAGAAATTATAGTTTGACACAAAAAGGAATCGGCCTGCTTCATCTTTGGGCGGAGAGTATTGCTACGCGAAAGCAGGTCTTAGAGAAATTCCTAAAACAGTATAGACGGCGTTTCAAGAACCACAAGAGTAATTCTAAGCTTCAAATTATGTAAGTTTGATGGGAAAAGTAATGTTTACAAAACGATTATTAGGTATTGGCTGGAAGATAGCACTGGTTTTATTAATAGCATTGGTCATTGTTTATCGCCTCTATTTTGCTCCGGTGCCGGTTGAATCCTGTGCCGTCAAGACAGGTCTGATTTCTGCGGAAGCTATGGGGACTGGAACACTTGAAGCACACGTGCGTGCAACGATCAGTCCAAGAATTTCCGGGCGCGTTGCGCAAGTCCTGGTTGACCAGGGGCATAAGGTGGTCAAGGGACAAAAGCTCGTCCTTTTGGATGATGAGGATCTCCGGCAGCAAGTGGAAATCGCAAAAGCAGAGCTATCGGTTGCCCATGCTGGTGTGGAAAAGGCCGTTTCAGGAATAAAAAGTGCAGAAGCCACGGAAAAAGAAGCGAAGGCATCATACGCCAGAATCTCGCAGTTGGCGCCCTCTGGCGCTGTAAGTGTGGATGCTCTTGAGAAATCCCAGCAACAAATGGAAGTCGCCCAGGCAGAATTAAATCAGGCACAAACTGCAAAAATTGAGGCCGAAAAACTTGTCATCAAAGCCGAAGCTTCCCTGCAATTTGCCCAGGCACAATTAGCATATACCGTAGTCTGTGCACCTTTCGATGGATTAATTGTCAAGCGAAACCGCGATCCCGGTGATGTCGCTGTCCCCGGCAGCATGGTTTTGCAAATGATTTCGCTTGACGAGCTTTGGATATCCGCATGGGTCGATGAGACGCTGCTGAATCGGTTGGAAGCCGGACAGGCATCAAAAATAGTGTTTCGTTCCGCCCCTGCAATAGAACTGCCGGGCAAGGTCGTTCGGATCGCACCGCAGGCGGACAGGGAAACAAGAGAGGTACTTGTTGACGTTGCAATCGACCAGATGCCTAAGATATGGGCCGTCGGCCAGAGAGCCGAAACTTATATAGAAACCGCCCGCAAGGAAAATGTGTTGCTGATTCCTCAGCGCGTCGTTGTCTGGCGGCAGCAGCAACCGGGCGTTTACGTAATAGAAAATGGAAGGGCATACTGGCGCAAAATTGCCATCGGGACAGAAGGCAGAAACCAAATCGAAGTCAAAGAAGGCTTACAGCCAGGTCGAGTTGTCTTAATCCCTGGTTCTAAACTACCAAGAGATGGTCGAGCGGTAAAGGTGATAACGAAATGAATCTGGCAACAAGGGATATCAAGCACAACTTCGGACGTTTTTCTCTGACTTCGGCGGGCATAGGGCTTTTGTTGATGGTGGTGATGGGAATGGGCGGTATCTACCGAGGTCTGGTTGAAGACGCCACCACGTTAGTTGAGCGCATCGGGGCTGATTTATGGGTGGTTCAAAAGGACACCCGCGGGCCTTTTGCTGAAATCTCGCGTATACCCCGCGATTTGGAAGACCGTGTTTTACCTGTCCCTGGAGTTAAATCGGCACACGGATTCGTTTCTCATACCGTACAGCGCGTTTATAAGGGAAAGCCGTTACGTTTGACCATCCAGGGATTATCGTGGCCGCTTGACAAGGGACTTTGGCTTCCGATAACGGCAGGAAGAGGGCTAAAACAGGCTCATTACGAGTTGGTGGCTGACAAATCATCCGGATTGCAGGTGGGAGATAAACTCGCATTGGGAAAAGAAATCTTCACAGTAAAAGGGCTGACAAAAGGCATGACCTCTCAGGCAGGCGACTCGATGGCCTTTATGACGTTGGATGATGCAAAAGCCGTGCAGTTTGACCTCTCGCCGGAATCCATCCGTATTGAGAGAGCGGCCCGCGTAAACCGTTTATTAGATATCGAACTCGGACACATCCAGCCGCAAATGAGCGAGAGGGCCGGCGGCGAGAGCTCGGGAATACCCGCTTTGGGCACCTCTATGATTAGCGCTGTTTTGGTCCGAGTCAAACCCGGCTACAACATAGAGGCAGTTGCAAAACAGATTGCCGTCTGGCCGGATGTCTCGGTCTATACGAAGGACGGCCAAAAACAATTGCTGCTCAGAGGTCCTGTTGAGCGTGCCCGCAGACAATTGGGGCTGTTTCGAAGGTTGCTGATTATTGTTTCGGCCATCATCATGGCCTTGATTCTTTATACGCTCACTCTCGATAAACTGCATGATATCGCCATGCTGAAGCTCATAGGCGCAAAAAACTCGGTCATACTCGGCCTTATTATGGAGCAGGCGCTGTTGCTGGGAAGTATCGGTTTTTGTATTGCGTTTTTTTTGGGGCAGTGGATATTCCCATATTTCCCCCGGCGAGTCGTATTGATGCAGAGGGACTTATGCTCGTTAGCGATAATTGTACTGGTTATTTCAATTCTCGCCAGTTTATTGGGGATTTGGCGTGCAATGCGTGCCGACC
>CAYWZW010000002.1:0-181401 GCA_964462945.1 uncultured Pirellulales bacterium | reverse complement strand
CCCGAATGGCGGTTCCTTAAGAAGATAGGTAAACCCAAAAACATCGATTCTGGGCCAACAACGCGGATCGACAGCAACAAGAACACCTTAAGGAACCGCCATTCCATGGTGTCCCCAGATTTCCTGATGCGCTTCCGCTTGCGGCGGATCAAATGCCTCGGCGGTTACACGACAAGCACTTCTACGCCTGCTCGGCCGTCTTATCTCTGAAAACATGGCCTGCTAAAATTGGTACACGTCCCGAATAATTCCAATCATTCACCTGCCCGGCAAGCGTCCGAACGTCTCCATTTTGCTCTCCCACTTGTGCGAATCAATCCCGGCTGAATGCCCGCATGTCAGTCCGGCAATTCCTCGTCGGCGATAAGTGGCCTGACGGAACCGCCATAGTCCACACCAGCATTTCCATAGGAACGTCAGCACTCTCATATCGTCACCCTCATCTCATACGGTGATGCGTCTCTACCCTCTATGGATTGGACTGCCGCCTTCCCTGGAAGAAAACTATAGCTAAGTGCCGTCGCGGAAGCCGAACATAACGCGTTTTCAGCCAATTCCGCCAAAACCGCAGTCAGTCCGGCAATCCTTCGACTCCGCTCAGGATGGTGAGCACGTCGAACCATTCCTCGCCAGTCCGGCAATTCCACACAGGCATCGAGTGGCCTGACGGAGATGAGCAGGTTTTTCTGCCCAGGCGGCCCTTTTGATACAAGCGTCACTCGCACACCAAGACAAAAAAGCGGTGGCTGTCCTGAATAGCAGAAATGGGCAACGGGTAGCGGCGGGAGGGTCGAAAAAACCATGGATTCTCGGGGCAACCTGTTGAAAGGGGGACGAGAATTCGCACTTGACAATTGGAAATGCGTGTCGATAATGGGTGGGAAGGACCGGGATTGACTTTTTCAACAGCCGGCCGGCCTCCGGTTACAGCAAAGAAGAGAGGTGTAGCAATGAAAAAACCTATGTTTATTGCAGGTTCGATTCCGTTTGCTCTGATTGGCATGGCTGTCGTCTGCAGCGATGCTGTCTGGGGCGCAGAATACAAGTCACTATACGAGCCGGGGATGGTGCGCGCCGAGAAGAATCTGCGTGCACCACTCACGCCGCCCCCACAGGCGGGAGATCCGAACTTCTGGTTAGTGGAGCCTGACGTCAAGCTCTATCACTTCGCCGTGGGCAAGGGACGCACGGCATTGGTTGTCCATGGAGGACCGGGGCGTCCGCACCTTAAACCATGGGCCGGTCTGGAGGCGCTCACCCATTCCTACCGCTTCATCTATTACGACCAGCGGGGATGCGGCCAATCGACCCGGCCCATTGATCGCCTGGAATCTCGTAATTACTATCAGAACGTACTGCTGATAGACCGAACGCTCGGGCTTGCCGCCCAGATTGCGGACATTGAGCGGATCCGCCGGGTCTTGGGCGAGGAGAAGCTCATTCTCATTGGCCACTCTTTTGGGGGTTTTCTTGCAGCCCTGTACGCAGCCGAGTTTCCAGAACATGTGGCGGCGATTGTTCTGGTCGCGCCGGCGGATGTGCTGGTAGCCCCCAGCGACAGAGGGGGTCTCTTCAATGAGGTCAAAGCCCGGCTGCCCGAGGACCGGCGTGGTGACTATGACGGTTGGTTGCAGCGATATTTTGACTTCGGAACCCTTTTCTCGAAAAGCGAAAGCGATCTGGTGGCGCTGAATGACGAATTTGCCCGGTACTATCGCATGGTTACCTCGACGGCATTCCCAGAGCAGGGAAAACCCGGCGGCTGGATTTGCCATGCGGCGTACCTCGGCATGGGCCAGCGACACGATTACTCCCAGGTTCTGAGCAACGTCAGCGCGCCGGTGCTTGTGATTCACGGCGCCAATGATCTCCAGCCGGAGGAAGCCAGCCGCAGTTACGTCAAGGCATTTCCCAACGCGCACATTCGTATTATCGAGAACGCTGAGCATTTCCCCTTTCACACGCAGGCGGCGGAGTTTGCGGAAGTAGTTGCCGAGTTTCTTAGTAAGAGCCTGTCCCAATAGGCTGGTTTTGCAGGACGAGCAGGTTTTTCTGCCCACGCGGACTCTTGTTTTATCTTTTCATCACCACGGCCTGCGAGGACAGAATAGATTTCGCTAAACCGAGCTTAGCGGCCTGTAAACTGAAACACGGCCGGTTTTCTTGTCCCGGCGGTCAAGCTCATCAAAGCGGCTTTATCGCCCATCGGAATTTGGCCGATGCGCTGCGCGGATTTGAGGTGATTTCCTTGATTTGCGGCACGATTGCATCCTCGGCCGCAGACTGGTATGTGCCGTTCCTGACGCCGTCACGAAACGACTGCTTGACTAGGCGGTCTTCGCCGCTGTGGAAACTTATTATCCCGATTCTGCCGCCCGGACGCAGGCAGTACGGGGCCACTCGCAAAAGCTCTCTGAGGGAACCAAGCTCGTCATTGACCAGAATCCGCAGGGCCTGAAACGCGCGGGCGGCGGGGTGCAATAAGCCGGATTTGGAGGTCTGCCCCCGTTCTTGCTTGCGCAAGAAAGCACGGGGGCTTTTCGCAGTCAGGCCCTTGGCGCTGAAAATCAGCCCAACAAGCTGCGAGGTCCGCGTAATCGGCTGCACGGCCCGCCGGGCCACGATCAGGCGGGCGATTTCCTGATGGTCCGGCTCGTCGGCCAGCTCCAGGAACGCTTCGGACAGTTGTTCTTCGGAAAGGCTGTTGAGCAAATCCGCGCCGGTTCGCTTCAGCCGGTCGTCCATCCGCATATCGAGCGGGCCTTCGTGTTTATAGCTCATGCCGCGGTCGGGATTGTCTATCTGCATGCTCGATACACCGAGATCGGCAAAGATGACGTCGTAGCCGTCGATTTTTTCTTTGCTCAGCACGTTGGCAATGCCGGCGAAGTTGCTGCGATAAAAGCTCGCGGGCACGTTCTCCGTGCTCAGCCGCAGGCGGGTGCGTTCAAGCTCGGCGCTATCGACGTCAAAGGCGATCAGTCTTCCGGCGGGGCCGATGCGCTTGATAAACTCCGCCGCATGGCCGCCGTAGCCGACGGTACAGTCGGCTACGATTTCGCCGGGTGCGGGCATCAGGCACGCAAAGACCTCTTCCATCAGAACGGGAACGTGAGTGCCGGCCGGCGTCGTACCTTTTGCACGCAGGTGGTCCCACATCTCCGGGTGGGCCGCGATGTCATGCTCCTTGTATTTTTCCCGGTAGCTCTTCGGATGCGTGCCGCTGTATCTGGGGCGCCGGCGGCGGCCGGGCGACTGCTGGCCGCTGTTGCCGGATTGGTCAAGTACATTCATACACGCTCCAGATTTGCCTTGAGTGCGCGTCGGCTCCCGGATCACACCGTCGCTCATTGCGGCTGGGTGCGCCGACCCGCTTTGCCCTGCTTCTGGCCTTGCTTTTGCCCCTGTTTCTGGCGCTCTGCTTTCTTCTTCGCGCGGTCCTTGGCGGCGGCTTCCTCCTCGGCGGAAATCGTCTTGCCGCCGGCCGGATTGAGCTTGTCCAGCACGGCCTGGAGCCGCTTGCGCGCAGCCGCCGCGGTCTGGTCCGTCGAATCAGCCGCAACGAGCTGCTCGACGAACGGCGAGTCCTTCATGTCGAACAGTTCGCCGGCTTGGTTCAGCTTCCATCCGTCGTCGCGCACGTACCAGTTACGGCCGAGCTGCACGAAGATCCATTCGCGGGGGCTGCCCTTCTGGCCGCGAAGCTGCGGCGCGAAGCTGCGGCCGTCATAGGTCATGCTCGCGGGCGGCTTGGCCCCGGCGATCTCCGCAAACGTCGGCAGCACGTCGCTGAAATCCACGAGGTCTTTGAGGACGCCTCCGGCGGGCGCGACGCCCTTCCAGTTGGCGATCAGCGGCACCCGGGCGCCGCCTTCCAGCATGGTGCCCTTTTGCCCGCTGATTGTTCGGCCGCCGATGGTGCTCGTCGGCTGTCCCACCGTGCCGTTGTCGGTCGAGAAGACGATCAGCGTGCTCTCGCGCAGGCCCAGCTTGTCTATCTCGGCCACCAGCGCTCCGACCTGCTTATCGAGGTAAGCGACGTTATCGTTGTAGAGCGTCGCCGGGTCTTTCTCCCCCGGCTTGCTGTCGGGCGTGCGAACAATCGGGCCGTGGACCAGGTGCGAGGCGTAGTAGAGGTAGAACGGCTTAACCGCCGCCGCGTCCTTCGGCGCATGGCGGCGAAGGAAATCCACCGCAAAGTCATGATAGACATCCGGGCAATAGACCTCCTCCGGCGTCTCGACGAGCTGCCCGTTCTTCGTGTAGCTCTTTTGCCAGTACCAGCCGCCGGCGGTGTTGTCGGTGATGTACTCGCCAAAGCCCCAGGCGCCCGGCGTTTCTCCCATCTGGCGCCATTTACCGGCGTGGCAGGTGTCGTAGCCGGTCTCCGTCAAAATCCGGGCCAGCGGGTATTCATCCTTCGACAGCGGCTGCCCCGCGGTCGGATTGGTCAGGCCGCCCGTCCGGAAGCCATAGCGGCCCGTATTAATCAGGCAGCGGGTCGGTCCGCACAGCGGCGTCGAATAGCACCGCTCGAAGCGGATACCGCCGGCGGCCAGGGCGTCTATGTTGGGCGTCCGCTCCTTGTGACGATCCGAGCCGTAGCATCCCACACCATCGAGACCGTAGTCGTCTGCCAGAATAAAAACAATGTTGGGCCGGCCGCCCCGTTTGTTTTGCTCGCCGGCTTTCGTCACAGACACCGTATGACCGCCCAACGATACGGCGGCGCCGGCCGCCAGGCCGGTCCTGAGAAAATCTCTTCGCGACAAGTTGTTCATGGGTCGTCTCCTTCCGTGCTCTCTTCGATAGAGCCTTTGTTACGTTTCTTCTGCTTATCTACGCCTTTCTCACCCCCCGGCGTACATCTAATTATGAGTATCCCAAAGCTGAAAGAGCCTTTGAACGTTCGAGCGCCTATCTTACCCTTTACGCCCTGCCGGTTCAACAGGCGTCATTGTAATGACCAGGGCGGACGCAAAGTCGTTCGATAGCACCGCTCTGTATGTCATTGCGAGCGAAGCGAAGCAATCTCTCATGCTGGGAGTCGAGATTGCTTCGTCGCTGCGCTCCTCGCAATGACATAAACGGGATCTGCCAAGCGACTTTGCGATTGCCCTGTTGTAATGACTGACAATATACCTTCTCAAGCCCGCTGAAGAACTATTCAGGGCAGGCCGAAGAAGGTTTCGCTCGCGGCGGTGACGGCCTGGGCGAAATCGGGCGGGGGCATCCGCTTGAGCTCGGCCAGGAAGCGGGCCGTGTGGACCATCAGGGCCGGCTCGTTAATCTTCTGCTTTCGCATCGGCTCCGGCGACATGTACGGGCAATCCGTCTCTAACATCAATCGCTCGAGCGGCACCGCGGCGGCGGCGCTGCGGGTCTTCTCGGCGTTCTTGAACGTCACGACGCCGGTAAACGAGACGTAGAAGCCGTGATCGAGGACGACCTTGGCCTGCTCGGCCGAGCCGCTGAAGCAGTGAAAGACCACGCCTCGCAGCCGGCCCTCCAGGCGGATGAACTGCTCCAGAATATCTATCGTCTCCTCGAAGGCCTCCCGGCAGTGAATGATGACCGGCAGATTCATCCGGCGCGCTATCTCCAACTGGGCGGCGAAGGCCCGCCGCTGGTCCAGCCGGGGCGACAGGTCATAATGAAAATCCAGCCCCGTCTCGCCCATCGCCACGACCTTTTCGCTCCGGGCAAGCTCTTTAAGCTCGGCGAGTGCCTGGGCCGTGACGTCTTTGGCATCGTGCGGATGAATCCCGACGGCGGCGTACATGTTCTCGAACCGGTTGGCTAATTCGACGGCCTTTCGATTGTGCTCGGCGCCGGTGCCGACCGTGATCCAGCCGGCAACGCCCGCCGCTTTGCTGCGCGCCACGACGGCCTCGACATCCTTGGCCAACGGCTCGAAGGTCAAATGGCAATGTGTATCAATCAGGTCCATCTATGACCTTTTGGGTACAATCAATAGTTATATCATCGACAATCTCTCCGGCTTTGACGCATATTATTGGGGATTCATGGCTTTGATAATCGCCCTGTCGGGGCAGACAAATTCTGTCGGTGAATTTGGACAAAGGTTCCGTTTTATCCAATACTGCTTTCATCCGATACTGACCTGGTGTTACCGTTGAAATGCCAAACGGAAACTTACGAACGTATTCGAGACTAAATCGCTTGAGACCATAATCGGCGAACGACACAACCAGACGCTGAACGAGAGGTTGCTTATGCCATCGGCCTTCGGATGTGGTGCTGGGAATCACATAAATCCACAATGTTGCATTGTTTGGGTCGGTCGTTTTGGGCAAAGTAACTATGCCCTCCAACTTGCCCAGGTAGCGGAGTGGTTGTCTTGATGAAGCATGTTCTTGCACAGGTCTTCCGTCCCACTTGGCCAGCAGGCGCTCAGCCAATAACCGCTTTGCGGAAGCCGCTGTGTATCGAATCAGATGATTACCCTGTGAGGTCGGCCCCGATAGACTGAAGTGCTCATCTGAAAGCAGTTTTTCAACTAGACTGCGGTCATCAGGATATCTTAGTTTACCTAAGAATTCATAAGGACTATCGCCGGACGACTTTTCTTGTATCTGTTGGATTGCCCATGAACGCGCTGTGCTGTTCCACTTCTCAACCATTTCATCATCAATTCGGACCTCTTCACCATCAGCAGGATTCCACGCAATCCAGCGATCGAATAGATGCAGCCAAATACAGAAATGCAGCTTGCCATTGTAAGTGTCGAAGAACTTTATGCTGTTCTCATCCCACCAGCGAGATGAAACGGAGTGGGGGACCAAGCGACGCAATTCCGAATTGCTAATATCGCTCGGCAAACGTAGAACTTCCTCCATGGAATAGTTCTTGATCGGCCCGTCTTTGCCGTAGAAAGCAACGACAAGGTCGCCGTATCCAACTCTGTGCCACTCATTATTAGTTACCACGTATCTGCCATCATTCGACACATACACTTCCACCGGAGCTACTTTATTGCCCAGTTTGCACTGCCACACTGCTGCCCTTTCTGTGACTTTCATTTCAAAGACTTCAAGCAGTGATTGCTCATTTAGCCTGGCTGGTGTTACGTGCGCGACAAACTTTCCGCTTGTGGAGAAGTAATCTTTCACCGTCGCAGCAGGCCACTCATCCGCGTGAACCATTTTCATCGCCGCTACAACTGCAAACAATGTAAGTAAAGCGAGCCGCTTGTTCATAGACTACACGCTTCCAGTTTAGACTTCCGCCCGCATCGCACCGTTACCATTATAGACGCGAAAACCCACGGAAAGGAACAAGATTTTTCTCCCGTTACTGAATTCTTATGGCACAAAGGCGTTTTCGTAGTGTCTTGTTTCGGCGGGGCCTTTTTCAGCTAATACGATGGTCACCACGTCGAAGCGATACGGGCGGTCGTCAATCTTGTGGCTCGCCAGGAAAAAGCGGGCGGCGCGGAACATTCGGATTTTCTTGGCGGCGGTCACGGCCGACTCCGATGGGCCGAAGTCCTCGTTCGCCCTGGTCTTGACCTCGACAAAGACGAGCGTGCCGTCGGTATCGACCATGACCAGGTCGATCTCGCCGGTCTTGCACAGGAAGTTTCGCGTGAGCGTCTTGAGACCCTTGCGTTTGAGGAACCGCTCGCAGCGTTTCTCGCCCCATCGCCCGAGCTGCTCCCTATCCGCCAACAGCTTACGCCTGTTGCCCAGCATATCATGTACACGTCAGCGCGACCCCGCATGAATTCCGTCGGGTGGCTGGCCCCTCGTGATTTTCGATCTGCGATTTGCGATTTTTGATTTACAAATCGGCAATCGGCAATCAGCAATCGCAGATCACGCCTGCGATTGAGGATGTCACCCAGGCGAATTACTTCGAGATGGTGTGCTCGCTGTGCCGATGGGTCAGCTTGACGGCCTTGCCGGTTCGCTTGCGCAGGTAATAGAGCTTGGCCCGCCTCTTTTTGCCGCTGCGGACCGGCTTGATGTCGAGGATGTTGGGCGAATGTAGCGGGAAGATGCGCTCGACGCCCTCGTCGTTGACGATCCGCCGGACCGTGAAGTTCTCGTTAATGCCCCGGCCTTTGCGGCTGATGACCGTGCCGGTGAATATCTGCGTCCGCTCTTTGTCGCCTTCTTTGATCCGGCAGTGAACATCGACGATGTCGCCCACCTCGAAGTGCGGGATATCGTGCTTCAGACTCTTGCTCTCAACGGCATCCAAAAGTTCAGTTTTCACTGATATATCTCCAATGCAACCACCAAGCGCCAAAAACTAAACCCCGAACAATAGCAGGCTTGTGTTCGCAAAGCAAGCGTTTTTTCAAAAATTGCCGTTTTTCGCCAAATTCGCCGTTTTTTTGACGTCTGCCTCCTGCGGACTGTATTCCTAATTTTGCTTTTCTTGAAGTTTTTCACTTTTTTTTGAGATTTTTCCAAAATTGTTATCTACATTTACCCCGTGAGATACGCTCTTAATATAGAGAAGGGCAAGTGCAGGGCTTATCTCATGGGGTGAATCCCGCCAGATACGCCACGTTCATAGTAAAGGGTATAATTGGGCATGGCGAATAGCGTATGGCGTGAAGCAGACTTGACCGATGGAGCACAGCAGAGTTAAGAAGCTTGAGATTATCGGTCCTGCTCAAAGCAAGTTTTTGATTATCGGGCGGGAAAAGTTATACGCCGCTGAATTTCAACCGATAAATGCTATTGTGGCTGGGAAAATCTCTTTCGCAGTGATGAATCTTTCAAAGCATTGTGAAAATGGGGCGCCGAGTATTCATGACGGAATTATTCATTGCAGATCAGTAATGCCAAAGGCGAGTGGACTATCGTAGTTGGTTGTTTTGCGAGGTGAGCAGACTATGGACTTAACAGACCTTAGTAGAATCGAGTTGGTTTCGTCCAAGAGCATAGCATTTGATGAAAAGAATCCCAGAGGCGAGACGGAGGAGCAGATTCTCCAAGATGCAGACTTCCAGGAGTTAAGAAGATCGGTGCGCACATACGGGGTCTTGGTGCCGCTGATAGTAAGAGACAGTCCGAGCAAGACTCAACCATATAAGCTGGTGGACGGAGAGAGGCGTTTGCGGGCCGCACTTAGCGAAGGTAAGCCTTCGGTTCCGGTTCATATCATTCCCGGAGCAGAGAGCGACGGGAGAGTATTGGCATATAACATTCATATGCTCAGAAAACAATGGGACAAGAAATGCGAGTTGAATTCCATCAGCGAAATCATTGAGGAACTACGGGCAGAGAACAAGGACATTACGGATGTTGAACTGTTCAAGAGATTGAAAGAAATAACAAATCATAAGGAGCATGATTTGAAGACGTTGATGGCCCTCCTGCAATATGACGAAGCAACAATAAAGAAGGTCCAGGAGGGTGCTTTGGCGATGAGCTATCTTGTGCAAATTGAGTCGAGTTTCATTGCACCTTTTAAGAGAGAATTTCCACAGTTGTATGCAAAAATTGGAGATGCTAAATTAAGAAGTGTCCTCGTAAAGAAAGCGGAGGATGGGAAGTTAGGGAATACGCGTTATCTTATGGACAATGTTCTGACGTTTTTCAAAGCGCCAGACAAAGCAAGACTAAGGAGCGTGCTTAGGAAGTTCCTGGACGACCCTAACGAACACGCGAGCGCCATTGTCAAGAGGATGCAGGCTCCCCCTAAGACGCGGAGAAAATCGGTCAAGGCGAAGTCTACGAAAAAGACGAAATATACAAAGGCGACTAACGTTCCAACAGAAGCTGACTACCGGGGGAAATTGGTGGACACCGAGCGAAAGGTTATAGCGGATGGGGTGTTCACGTTGGTGTTCAATTACTTACGCGAAGCGATAGTAGAATTTGAGAAGAGGACCAAAGCAAAATTCCAAAATGAGGCGGAATTGCAGAACTTTGTCTACTCGATTCTCAGAACATTGGTCGCTTCGGTTGAATTCGAGGATCCAACTGAGAAAATCTGTGGGAAGAGCAACAGATTGGATTTCGTGCTGAAAGATCACAAAATCATTGTTGAGACCAAATATGTTAGAGATAAGGCTCACGCAAAAAAGGTTGGCGAAGAACTTGCCGCTGATTATTTGCGATACAAGAAGTGTCCATATGGTCAAACTCTATTGAATTACATCTACGACCCGAACAAGTACATAGAAAACCAGGCCTTATACAAGCGTGATCTCGAGAAACTTATGCCTGACGCACATCACTACATCCAATGACTGTCAAAAACAAGAGCGGTCTAAGCTGAATGGAAAGAATACTTCTGGTTGAACCTGATTTCCCAGTGCCATCAAAGAGCAAGAATCATTCACATTTCCTGCCGATCGGGTTACTGAAAATCGGTACGTATCACAAGACGAAGGGCGACAAAGTTAGGCTTGTGCGCGGGCTGAAAAGATGTGGATTCAGGCCAGACCGGATACTGATAACATCGCTGTTCACTTACTGGTCAAAGTATGTTCAAGAGGCGGCAAAGTTTTACCACGAGGCATACCCCGATGCAAAGGTTGAGATTGGCGGGATATATGCCTCGCTGATGCCCAAGCATTGCAGGAAGCAATCTCCTTTTGCTAAAGTATGCCGTGGTTTGTATCGAGGCGGTGAAGCGGAAAAGGTCGAGCCTGATTATTCCCTTTTGCCGGAAGACCTGGATTATCAGATTATTCATACTTCACGCGGGTGCACTCGGCGATGCACTTTCTGCGGAACGTGGCGGATCGAGCCGGAATTCACATGCGTTGATTCAGTTGCCAGCCTGATCAAGAAGCGAAAGCTGGTTTTTTACGACAACAATCTTCTCGCCAATCCTAATATTGATAAGATTCTCCAGGAGCTGTCAGGCTACCGGACGGAGAAGGGACACCCCCTACAATGTGAAAGTCAAAGCGGATTTGACCTTCGCCTGCTTACGGCGGAGCGAGCGAAACTGTTGAAGCATGCACATTTTGTCAATCCACGTATAGCATGGGATGGGCGCTATAAATCGTGGCCGGCAGTGAAGCAAGCCATCGATCTGCTCGAGAAGGCAGGTTACAAGCGTAGGGAAATCTACATTTTCATGATCTACAACCATGTTCTCTCCTACAGCGAGATGAAGCGAAAACTTGAAGCATGCAGGCGATGGCGAGTTCGCGTCATAGACTGCCGTTATAGACCTCTGGACTCGACTGAAGACAACTACAGACGCGGGCCAAAGCCGCAGGAGCACGGGGAGTATTACATTCATAAGGGCTGGACCGATGCACAGGTTCGTCGGTTCAGACGGAATGTCAGACAACAGAATATTGGCGTTCTGCTGGGATTGCCGGACGGCCGCTATATTAAGGGGTGTGAATCGTACAAAGTCTCAGTTTAGAGAGGGCCGGAAGAACCGGACGGGTAAGGAGGGTTTTCTGGACTATGCGGGATAGAGGGATGTTGGACAATTCGGGTCCGTCTAAAGCCGGATTCGGTGAATATCAAATCTGATTCCCCGCTTGCACGAGGACGAAGCGACTCGATCATTGCGGGACTGATCCCGCTGGGGCTTCTGTCTTCTTCTCTTCGACGATTGCCATCGTCTCCCGGCAAATCCGGGTTCCGTCAGGCCACTCAATGCCTGTGTGGAATTCCCTGGAAATCTGCAAATGATTTCCACTCCGTCTTGACCGATAATGAGATTAGCAATATAATATAATTATGGACGAAATCGAATTTCGCTGGGATGCTCGTAAGGCCAGGCAGAATTTGCTGAAGCATAAGGTCTCTTTTGAAGAAGCTGCCACCGTTTTCTACGATGAAGACGCCATTGAGTTCTTCGATCCCGGCCACTCAATCGATGAGGAGCGATTCTTGATGCTTGGTCTCAGCGGGCGTCTGCGAGTCCTGGTTGTTAATTATTGTCTGCGAGAAGAAGGTACGGAGATTCGGCTTATTTCCGCACGCAAAGCAACAAAGAATGAAGAACGCGTGTATTTCGAAGGTAAGCGATGAAGAAAGAATATGACTTTTCGAAGATGAAGGGCCGCAAAAATCCCTTCGCCAGGCATCTAAAGAAGCAGGTGACGCTCCGGCTGGGAACGGATGTGATCGAGTACTTCAAAGGATTAGCCGAAGAGACGGGGATTCCCTACCAGAACCTGATTAACCTCTATCTGCGTCAGTGCGCGCACTCCCGCAAGAAGCTCACTCTGAACTGGGCATCGTAGAGACATCATCGGTCAGGCAAGCCCGCCAGACGCAAGGCGGGCAAGCCCTGCCTTGCGTTTCTTGCGACGGTTTCTAAGTGGCTGGCTGGGACTTCGTGGGCGAGACGAGAAACGGCACGGAGGATATCTGGTGGATTCTGGAAGGGCAGGACTATCCCCGCCTGTGGTGGGAGGCCGCAAGGGAATAGAATGGAACCGCAGACGGCGTCCTGAGCAGAGCCGAAGGATGAACAGTGATGCGCGCTGATCACAAGCAAGACCAGATGAGGCAATTAACGCAAAATGTGATTCAGTGCGCGTTTGCAGTCGGACAAGATGGACAAGTTCGTGTCGAGGGCGTCCCGCCCTCGAACCGCGGGCAAGATGCCCGCGACACGAGGCAGGTTCCCCTGCCCATGCGGCTCGCTCAAAAGAAGATAAGGATGGTGGGAAGATGAAATCGTTGAATATGTCTGAAATCAGGCTGATGGTGTATGGATTTATTGCCGGGATCGTGCTGCTTGGCGGTGGGGCGAGGGCGGATTTCATCTTCGGGACGGCGACTAATCTGGGGCCGGTCGTCAACACTGAGGGTTCGGACGGCTCGCCGGATGTCTCAGCCGACGGCCTGACGCTTTACTTTGATTCGCTTCGAGCCACGGGCCTGGGCAGTTGGGATATATGGATGACGACCAGAGAAACGACAGACAGCGACTGGGGCCCGCCGGTTCCTCTGCCGTCGCCCGTCAACGGTTACTTCAGCGACTCCGGGCCGAGCATTTCCGCCGACGGCTTGTCGCTGTACTTCGCCTCCGACCGGCCCGGCGGGTACGGCAGCCCCGACCTGTACGTGACGACGCGAAACAGCATCGAAGAGTCCTGGGGGCCGCCCGTGAATCTGGGACGCCCGGTCAACAGCGGCGATTACGACAACCATCCGGGCATCTCAGCCGACGGGCTGATGCTGTTTTTCGGCTCTGCGCGGGATGGCAACTACGACCTTTACGTGACGCAGCGGGCGACGACGGACAGCGCCTGGACGGTGCCCGTGAGCCTGGGCGCGACGACCAACACGCTTTATAACGAACTGTCTCCGAACATCTCAGCCGACGGTCTGTCCCTGTATTTTGACCGCCGGGGTGCAGCAGGAGACCGCGATATTTGGGTGGCGGCGCGGGACCCCCGGAGCGACGGGCCGACGGTCGCGGTCAATCTCGGCCCGCTTGTGAACACGCCATACCAGGATACCGATCCGAGCATCTCGGCTGACGGAACCGTGCTTTATTTCGGCTCCACCCGGCCCGGCGGAGTAGGCGGGCAGGACCTCTGGCAGGTCTCAATCGCCCCGGTTCGAGCGATGCCGGACTTCAACGGCGACGGCGCTGTCGATATGAAAGACTTCTGGAAGCTCGCTCACCACTGGCTGGAGGATGAGGAGTCCGTCGATATTTGTCCGCCCCCGTACGGGGACGGCGTGGTCAATTACAGGGACCTGGCGGGCCTGGTCGAATACTGGCTGACGTATCCGGGCCTGCTGGGGCGCTGGACGCTTGACGAGGCCGAGGGCGGCGTCGCGCACGACAGCGCCGGCCAGAATCACGGCACACTGCACGGCGGGCCGCTCTGGCAGCCGGCGGGTGGGCAGGTCAATGGCGCGCTGCTGTTCGACGGCGTCGATGATTACGTCGGTACCGCTTCCGGATTGGACCCTGCGGCCGGTCCATTCAGCGTCTTCGCCTGGGTCATGGGCGGCCAGCCGGGACAGGTGATTATTTCGCAGGCCGATGGAACGGGAACCGGCAGAAGCTGGCTTTGCATAGACGCTTCGGGCGGCAGGCTGATGACGGAGCTAAGGACCACCGGCCGGGGAGGCGACTCGATTGTATCGCTGGCGGTCATCACTGACGGCTCCTGGCACGAGGTCGGCTTTGCCTGGGACGGCCAGTACAGACACCTGTACGTCGATGGGCGGGAAGTGATTAAGGACAGCGCCCCGCTGACCGGCCTGGAAAGCGCCGACGGCGGCTTGTATTTCGGCGCCGCAAAGACGCGCCAGGCCGGCACGTTTTTCTCCGGCCTGATCGACGACGTCCGCCTCTACAACCGGGCGCTGACGCCGTAGGAATATCACAGCCGGTCAGAAGCTCGTGGGTGCGGCTACTTGCCCAGATTCGGAGTCGAGCCATTAGGCGGTAAGCTCAGGGCCGAACCGCCATCCCCAAAGCCTGCGGCTTTGAGGCTGCCACCCATCGCCAGCACGGCGCTGCCGCCTACGAAACCAAGAAATTCGCGTCGCTTGAGGTTCTTTATAGTCTGCCCTTTCTGCTCTCAGGATGATCGGCGGGGCAAGCCCCGCCCTACAAGTCTTCTTGCCGGTCTCAAGATGACGCGCCAAGACTCTCTGCTACGGCGGCACTGGCGGGTCATTGACCAGCAGCGAGTCCAGCCGGTCCGCCGGCTGGCTGCCGAGTTTAGGCGGGACGCCGCGCCGTATGTCCTGGCCGTCCCAGGAGGTATAGATATTGTCGTCGTTAATGCCGCAGAAAGAGTCCTTCTCAAAGCCGACGTGATTGTCCACGAACAGCACGTTCTGGCCGTCGTACTTGTGGGCGACGGCGTTGCCGCCCCTTATCGCTTCTCGGTCGCCGTCCGGGTTGAATCTGCCAAAATCCCGGGCCTTGACGAAGGGCGAAGCCATCCATGGATTTCGGTCGGCGGCTACCGCAAAACCTGGTTCGCAGGCCGTTGTCAGAGCATACGCGCTATAAGGGTTGTGATAGGAGTAGCTGTAATGCTTCCAAGGCTCGGCCCCGAAGTCCCACAGATCAGTCAGTTTCTTGCCCGGTGCGCTGAACCTGCCGGGTTTGAATTCAGTGATCCCGCGATCACCCGTACAGATAAAGCGCTTCGGCTCCACCTCCGCGTACTTGACCAGAAGATAAAGACTGGCTGAGATGCTTCCCTGGCCGCCGCTGCCGTCGGCTGCTAAGCCGTAAGCGGTAAACCGGTTGGCGGCTTTCCAGTCGGGTATCTTGGGCGCCCACGCGCTGCCCTTTCCGCCGGCACGCGGGAATTCGTCATCGTAGTCGTTACTGTAGATCAGCATGGCCTTGCCGATGCCGGCGAGGTTCGTGCCGCACACCATGCGAAACGCGCCGCTCCTGGGTGTCCTCAAAAGAGCGATGAGCATCATTAGGAGGAAAACAACAGATGGAAGCGTGGTCCCGATTACACCAAAGCCTACAGCGACTACCCGGCCGGCGCTCAACCCGATTTGGATTAGACTGACGATACCCAGAGCGATGGCCGCCAGGCTCGTAATCAGCCACATCACAGCGAGGGGATTACCTCGGCCAGCTCTTCCGGTGAATGTAAAATACAAAAGCAAACAGCTTAGAAGCGCAAGTACGACCGATGCGATAGCCAGTCTGCTGACCCTGACGGTTACCCTTTGGGTTGTCGGGCCGGCCTGCGTCAGGGGGCCGCCGCAGGCGTTGCAGAATTGGGCGCCGGCGGAGTTTTCGTTGCCGCATCTCGGACAGCTTATTTGTGTTCTCTCATTTTCCATTTTTCCTCTCCCACATTCGTGTGCCTTTCGAAATCTCTCACCGGTTCAGACCTCTCATTCTGACCTCCATGTTGTCTTACGGACGGACCATTGACTTTGTGACGTCAACTTCTATTATACATATAACGCCCAAGATACGAGATAGCAAGAGAGTATGTAAGGTAAACCCGGCAAGGTAGAGCGGGCGCAGGACATCAATTAGCCATGGAGCAAGACAAGCACACCGAGGCAGCACAAACCAGTGAAATAAAGCCCGGCTGGAACTGGAAGCGATCGGTCGTGATTCTTCTTATCCTGCCCGTCATATTCTTCATCCTTTTGCCGCTGGGAGGGTTTTTTTATCTCTGCGGGCGGTTCTACCCCGAGGCGATATATTTTGTTGTTTTGAGTGTGGCGCCGTACTTGATTTTCAGCATCATTTGTTTTGTTGTATGTACCTCAAGATTATTTCGCGACTGGAAGAAACTCACGCGGAGGAAAAAGCTCATAATCGCTGCCGAAATTGCCATTCCGTCGGTGTTAATTGCATCTTTTGTCGCGTCCTCGCTTGAGCCGGCGATAAGCTGGCCCAGCTCCAGGTTTTTTATGTATGGCTTTGGAGAACGCATAAGCGCTCGTGCAGATGTTGAGTCGATAAGGGCTTGGCTAAGGACGCTCGACAAAGAGGACGACATTGATTACCCTGCTCCTTTAAGTTCCGACCAATGGACAGAACCGTTGAAAGAATTGAACCCTCGCAGTGTATATTATTCGAGGGACGAGAACGGCAATCGTAAGGTTAGGTTGCGCTGGGGCGGCGGAATTGTGTGCTGGGGGGTCGAGATAGGCACGGAAGATATGAAAATTCCCCCATCAGACCTTCGGCTGCACGGGGAGATTAGGTTACCTCTTAAACCTGGACTCTATGCTTGGTTCCGGGTGGAGTAACCGTTGACTGTTCTCAAAGTGGCATCTTGGAGTCCGGCAGGAGCTGAAAATCCTGATCGTGCTCCGTCACACAAGGTGTGAGCGGTTGGATTGCTGCCCGTGCTTTCGCAGGGGTGATAACCTTCCGCAGGAATGACAGCGGAGGGCGAGCGCATAACAGAGCGGCGTGCAATTCGACGATTTTCATCATCTCCTGGCAAATCCGGGTGCGGCCCTTGTTTGTTCGTGCAAGGGCCGCACCGGTATCAATGCCTGGCTATTTTAGCCTCGTCGCTGCCGCGGGGCTATCGGTGATTGGGGACGGAATTTGCTGTTGCCTCTATTTTTCCGTTCTTCTCGGCGACGTTTAGTATCGGTCTGGCGTGAGGCTCAGTCGTCGCGTCTTTCTCGCCCGGCGTCTGACTGCTCAGACGATCTTCAGTGGCGCGGAGGATTTCACTTAACATCTGCGAGTAAGACAGCCCGGCGAGTTTTGACATTTTTGCCAGATGCCCGTCCCAGCACCAGCCGGGATTCGGGTTGACCTCAAGGAGCTTAGGATTGCCCCGGGCGTCAATTCTCCAGTCGAACCGGCTGTAGTCCCTGCATTCGAGTCTCTCGAAGAGCTTCAGGCAGCACTCGATGACGAATTTTTCGACGTCGTCCGGCAGGTCCGCCGGGATCGATTTGATCTGCCAGTAAGGCGAATCGGGTATCCATTTGGCTTCGTAGCCGCAGATTCGAGGCAGCTCGGGCGGCAGGGCGGAGTAGTCTTCCTGGATGATGGGCAGGACGGTGTACGATTCGGGCGGATTGCCGATGATGCCGACCGTGAAGTCTATGCCGGTGAGAAATTCCTCGACCAGAACGGGCTTCTCGTATCCGAATTTCTCTCTTATCTCGGAAATCGCGTTGACCAGGTCCTCGATGGAGTAGGCGACGCTTCGCTGGGTGATCCCGAAGCTGGAATCGCCGAAGTTGGGCTTGACGATGACCGGGAATCCGATGGGCAGGTCGAACGTGCTGTCCTCCGGCTTGATGAAGAAGGCCGCCGGGACCGGGATGGCCATCTCACTGGCGATTCCGCGAACGAGCGATTTGTCGTAGCAGAAGGCCAGGCACTGCGGGCCGCCGCCGCTATAGGGGATGTTGAGCGTTTCCATCATGGCCGGGACGTGCAGCTCCTTGCGGGGGTCGTTGTTGTAGCCCTCATCGCACAGGTTCAGGACGAAATCGGTCTTGGTGCCGAGCTTGACCAGGTCACTGAAAAGCGTGTCGTGATTGTTCAGATAGGAATAGCGATAGCCGTCCAGCTCGCGCAGCGCATCTTTGAGCTGGTCGATGGTATAAAAGTCGTCATCGTCGAAGATGCGCAGCGGCTTGAGGGGATCGGGCTTGCGGGGGTCGCCGAACACGACCGTGACGTTCTTGGATTCCCTCGTCCGTTTTCTCGCTGTCCATTCTTTGCGGGCGACAGAGGTGAGAATGATTCGTTTCTCCATCATTCCCAGGTCCTGATTTCGCTGGGAGTTGCCGGAGATCTGGGCGTGGATGGTGACGTCGGCAAAGCCGGCCTTCTCCAGCAGCTCGGTAATGCTTTTTCCCGTGTACAGCCGCTCGGCGTAGAACTGGTCGGCGACGACGCCCTTTTCCACGTTCGTGACGACCTCGCGCGAAATCAGGCGCTGCTTGTCCAGAGACAGCGAGCGTTCCCGGCAGACAAAGAACTTCTTGTCGATCCACTCCCAGGACCGGGCCTGGAATTTCCGCCTGAGGTATTCCCCGTCGGTGACATCGACGAGCACTTTTCCCCAGGGCTTGAGCACGCGGAAGATCTCCTTGATGACTCGCATATCGTCTTCGACCGTCTCGAAATATCCGAAACTGTTGCCGAGAATCATGACCACGTCAAAGGTGTCGGGCGCATACCGCAGCTTCCGGGCGTCGCCTTCTCTGAATTTTATGCCGAGCCCCTCCTTTTTCGCCTGCATCTTGCCCCTTTGGATCAGGTAGTGTGACCGATCGACGCCCTCGATGTTATCGAATCCCCGCCTGGCCAGCTCAAGAGACACGCGTCCCTGTCCGCAGCACAGATCCAAAATCCTGTCTTCCATCGACATATTGATAATCCCGGCAAAGACGTCCACTTCCTTGGCCGTCAGTTGCGGATCATCGACGACGTCGCCGTCGGTCTTCAGATACGTCGCGTTGAAAATCTGCCGCCACCACTCGGGGTCAACGTGCTCTTCAAGGTCAGGGACCGGCCCCAGGGACTTTACTCCTTCCAGAGCTGTCTTGGGTTTTTGCTGGGGCTTCCCAGGAGGCTGATCTTTCTCTTTCATGTCTCAATTCTCCCTTTTTTTTGCGGTCTCTTCCAAGAGATCCGGCCGCCATTTTTCTGTTCGTTCGAGGGCCTGTCGGCGCCGCCACTCGGCGATTTTGGCATGATTGCCACTTAAAAGAACGTCAGGAACTTTCATCCCGCGAAAGACCTCCGGTCTTGTATAGTGCGGGTATTCCAAAAGACCATGGCTGAATGAGTCGTCTTTGGCCGAGTCTTCGTCACCCAGGGCGCCGGCCAGGAGTCTGACCACCGCGTCGAGGATGACCATCGCCGCCAGCTCGCCGCCGCTGAGCACGTAATCGCCGATGGAGATTTGCTCGGCGTCGAGCCCTATCCGAATTCGCTCGTCGAATCCCTCGTATTTTCCGGCGATTAGAATCAGGCGTTTTTCGCCGCTCAGCTCCAGAGCTTTGGCCTGGTCGAACTTCTGTCCCTGCGGGGTCAGAAGGATCACCCGGCCCTTTTCCGGGGATAACGTCTGGACGTGCTCGAAACAGTCGAAGACGGGTCCGGGCATCATGACCATACCCGGCCCGCCGCCGTATGGCTTGTCATCCACTTTCCTGTAGCTGTCCGCGGCAAAATCGCGTATGTCGGTCAGCGCGATTTCAACCAGTCCGTTCTCCTGAGCCCTCTTCAATATCGAGCAGCTCAAGGGCGATTCGAAAACGTGCGGAAAAAGCGTAAGAACGTCAACTCTCATCGCTCTTGTCTGTCTCATCAGCTCGAAGCCGGTTCCTCTTTGGTTTCGGCTTTGGCTTTTTCCTCCGCAGCTTTGGCCTGAGCTTCTGCTTTGGCTTTTTCCTCCGCAGCTTTGGCCTGGGCTTCTGCTTTGGTTTTTTCTTCGGCGGCCTTCGCTTCGGCTTGCGCCTTGGCTTTTTCCTCGGCTGCTTTAGCCTCAGCTTCCGCTTTGGTTTTTTCTTCGGCGGCCTTGGCTTCGGCTACTTTTTGAGCGGCTATTATCTGGGCCTTGTTGAACAGCTTGCCCTTGGCCCGCGCTACGGCCTTGGCTTTTGTCCGGCGCGCGGCCTTTTCTTCGGCGTATTTGTGCTTGATCCCGTGTCGAAGCAGGATTTCCGAGACCGTATCGCTCGGTATGGCCCCCTTATCGAGCCAATACTGCGCCCGCTCCTTGTCAAGCACGATCTGCTTGGCCGGGTCCTTCTCGATCGGGTCGTAATGACCCAGCTTTTCCAGTATTCTGCCGTCGCGCGGGTTGCGCGATTCGACGGCGTTGATTCGAAAGAACGGCCGGTGCCGCCTTCCCATCCTCGTCATTCTCAATTTCACTGCCATGGTCTTTTCCTTTCTCAGGTTTATCATGAATTCCCGTGACTTAGCAAATATCAGTCACGGAACGCGTTTACTCTTTTGACAGGATAACAGGATGTACATGATTATTTATCTCGTCAATCCTGTTATCCTGTCCATGCCTTTTATAGATCACATAACACCCCGCTCGATTTGGGCGTATGCCGCGTCAATCCTCTTTTGCATCACTATAGTTTCTTTCAAGGCAGTTGCCATTTTACAGTAATGTTTAATGTCCTCCAAATCAAGACATCTTCCTTTTCTGTCTTTTAGCCATTTATCCATTACCTGATAGCCGCCAATCTGGTACCGCCAGATTTCGTCAGAAAGCGGGCCAAAATACTGTTCCGGGTTGATTTTCACAAGGTTTTTTTCCGAATCGTGTTCGGGTTTACCTATACGCCTATCACCCCGGCCATAGAATTTCATTGCCGCTTTTTCGAATTTTTTCGATTTGAGCAGGTGCAATTCGATTAAGTCCCCGCCGTAACGTGCCATTTTCGAGAATAATGCGGGGTCCGCCGTAAACGGGATGCGCGGGAAATCGGATTTGAGAAACTCTGCGTATCTGTTTCGATAGACATTGCAGTAAAGCACCGCATATATATAGCAGAGTACTTTTTCAGGAGACAACTTGCGGCCGTATGTTTTGGTTAATTTATCGAAAAGTGCTTTATCTATGTTGACGTCCCGCTGATATTTTTCGCCGCCGTTGTAGAGATCCTCCGCAGGATAAACATACAATGGGAAGTTCACATTTCCACCGCGGTAAAACAGATTAAAATCTTCGATTGTTTCTGAGCAGAAAACTACGTTCCATGCTTGTTCAAGTCCTACAACTTGGCCGGCTCTGCCGACACATAACGATGTGTTTTCGTGCATCATATTATGCATTATTTCTTTTCTGGTCCTTTCGATTATTGCATCGTGGTAGAATATCCATTGCGAGTCGAAGGGGCGATAGAGGATCGGCAGCATGAATTCGTCCCAATTTTCCTCTGCCCTTATTTTGCTTCGGGCGTCTTTTACTTTCCATCTGGTCTTGTCTTTAAGATTAAAGGCTTTTTTGATCATGTCGCCGGAGAGACTTTCGTCACAGAACATTCTCACCCGTTTTTTGAGTTCTCCTTTATTGGGGTCAATGGCGAATTTGTCTCTGCTTGTGACAACGCCAACGCTTTTGACAGGGAAAATATCGGTTATCTTTGGGAATTGCTGGTATTTTGACAGCCGTTTTTCATCCCGCGGGACAAAGAAATAAAATGGAGATTTTGCTGAGAAGGTTTTCCATTTTGTACTATTGATACCATTTGTTTTCAGCCAGATGCTTTTCTCTTCTCGCAGCCCCCAGAGGTCGGCGTGAGAGATTTTCTTTTCGAGGGCGGGCTTTTTGACGGCGAGAATAATGGCCACACCCTGCTGGATATCAAAGACGTTCTGGTCTTTCGAGCCATCGGGGCATTTTTCCTTTTTCTTGCTGTTGCCGTGCAGGTCGAGAATATAGATGTGATCGAAGCTGTTTAACAGCGATTGTCTCATTCCTCTGAAGGTCGGGTTATCGAGATAGCTGTGGTTTGTAATAAAGCCGAGCGCGCCTTCGCCTGCGGAGTCTATTTTCCACTGGGCAAAGCGAATGAACTTGACGTAATCGTCCTGGAGCCATTTCGGGTTCTTCTCGCCGAGGTCTTTTCCGTCAACTCTGTAATATTCGCGAATTTCTTTGCTTATCCAATCGCCCTTGTTTGCCGAATGACCCGAATACGGAGGGTTGCCCAGTATTACAAGTATAGGTTGTTCTTTTTTGATTTTTTCTGCTGAATGTGATTCTTCCGACAGCGAGCCCATACCGGGCAAGGTGCTCTGGGCCAGGACCTCAAGTTCGAGCGTGTTAGTAAGGTATAGCTTGAAACGGTCGTCTTTGTGCAGTCTGTATCCGAGTTCCTCCAGCAGGAACCCCATCTTCAAGTGGCCGACGGCGTACGGCGCCATCATCAGCTCGAAGGCGTAGAAGTTTTCCAGGATATGATTCTTTATGAGCTGGTCTTTGCCGCCGCTGCCGTAGTTTACTGAGAATTCATTCACGGCGGTTCTTGCGGCTTCGGCAAGAAAAGTCAGTGTGCCCGCCGCCGGGTCGAGCACGGTTACGTTCTCACAGGCAAAACCATCCGCTTTTTCGAAGTATTTTTTCAGGATAATATTGAGCGAACGGACGATGTAACCGACCACGTCTTCGGGTGTATAATAGACGCCTCTTTGCTCACGTTCATCGGGGTCGTATCGTGCGAGGAATGTCTCGTAGAAGTGGACCACGGGGTCAGAGCCTCGACCTTCGACGAAGTAACAATGGAGCAGCTTCTTGACGTTGGCGACGCTCAGGATGTCGGAGATGTCGTCAATGATCCAGCTTAACTGTTCGCTCGGTTCCTCTAATGAGATAAACCGAAACACATCGCGCAGAATACCGATTGTGGCCGGGATGTTATCAAATGCGGCTTTCCGTGTGAATTCGCCATTGTGCCGGGTGCTGGCTGCAAAAAGACCATACGTTACGGTCTGGGCGTACATGTCGGCGAAGTCCTCTCTTGTCAGCCCCGCTATGAGGTACTGCTGAAAAGCCTGATAAAACCCGGTCAGTCTGTTATTATTGTTCTTTAGCTCTAACAGTACTTGGTCCTTTAGGTAATGCGTCCGGCAGGCAAGTGCTTCCGCGAGCGTTTTTGGAGAATAATCCCGGGCGATGGAGAAAGATAGGAAATCTTCCAGGAGCTTATAGAACTTCTTTTCGTTTTCAACCGGGGGAACAACCTTTAACTGCGTCGCTATGAAAGGCCGGGCGATCTGAATTTCGTCGATTAATTGGGCATTGGAGTATAAACGGAACTCGAAGAAATTGGTCAAAATCACGTTTGGGAAGGCCGTAAGGTAGCGCTGTAATTGATCAGATTCTTCTATCCGGTTGAGATTAGACTCGTCAGGCCGTTTAGCTTCGATATAACCTACGATTGATTGCTTGCCGTCCCAGATACGAAAGTCCGGATTTCCTGCTTCGGTTCTTTGGGGTGAGATTGTGGCAGAGACGCTGGACTTATGGATTGACTTTGCATAGCTTTCCACAAGTGCCGCCAGGGGCCTATAATAGCTTTCTTCTCTGGCATCACCTGTCCGAGCGGTTTTGTATATTTCTTTCAGGTATGTTTTTAGCATTCTGCTTTAGTAAGGTCACGGAACGCGTTTGCAATGCAGGGCATAGCCGTTCATGAAGATGGCCAGATTGGCCGGGTCGATTTGAGCGTCGGCGGCAAGCCTTTCGATCTGTTCGTCCGTCAGGCTGTCGGCATTCTGCTTCTCAGCCGGCGTCATGATCGCCACGGCCTTCTTTAACTGCTCCACTTCCTCCTCGGTCGGCGCCGCCAGCATCGCCAGCTCACTGTCGCCATGGATATCCTCGAACTGGCTTCTGAGCATTTTGCCGTATTCGCTGGCCGAAAACCGAGTCACCTTTTCCAGATATTGCTCAATCGAGATTTTGTTCATAACCACCATTATACTCTGCTGCCCAGCATACCGGGGGCAGATTTTCACGGCATATATTCAGAGGGCTGAATTTTGTTCATCCCTGACGGCGTCGGGGTGGTGACCCGGCCGGCCGGGCGCCGGTTGCCGGTGTAGTTGACGTCGCCGCAGCCCAAATCGCCGCGGAAGATGATAATAAAGTTCGGCTTATCAGACGTGCGAGCTTCGCCCTGAGCAAGGGCCGGGCGTACAGCCTCCCTCCAGCCGGACGGCACCGCTCTTGCGGCGGTTGCACCGGCACGCTTCAAGAAATTGCGACAACCTATGTCATCATCTTCGTCCACTGCGACCCTTTTTCCCCACAAACGTCTTGCGCCACTGATTTCGGCTTTTTGAATGCCGTCGCCTGGGGGGCGGCGAAGCTTAGAGGCACTTACTGTACGGCGGGGCTGAATATTTGCAAGCAAATTCTTGCTATTATCCTCTTTTTATTTTTCCTCTGCGCTTGATGACTCTTTTTCTTTTGGAGCGCTGCTTGATTTTCCTGCCGCTGGACATCATCTGGCTCAGCGCCCCCATGTTGAGTCCGCCCGAGAACAGGCTCCGCAGGCCGCCGAGGCTTCCGCCGCTGAGGGCCTTGAGCATATCTCTGCTGCGTCGGAACGTTTTAACCAGGCCGGACACGTCGTGCACCTCGACGCCGGCCCCCGCGGCGATCCGCCTTCGCCTGGACGATTCGATCAGCTCCGGGTCTCGCCGTTCCTGCAGCGTCATGGAATGGACAATCGCCTCCATCTGCTTGAGTTCCGCGCCGTCGAGATCCAGGTCGTCGATCTGCTCTCCCATGCCGGGCATCATTTTGAGCATGTCTTTAATGCCGCCCATCTTCTTGACGGCCTGCATCTGCTTGAGAAAATCGTCGAAGCCGAAGCTGCCCTTGGCCATTTTCTGCTGGAGCTTGACGGCCTCCTGGGCGTCGAAGTGCTCGTGGGCCTTCTCCACGAGGCTGACGACGTCGCCCATGCCCAGGATTCGGCCGGCCATTCGGTCGGGGTGAAATTCTTCGAGCTTGTCGAGCTTCTCGCCGACGCCGATGAACTTGATGGGCTTTCCGGTGACGGCCTTGACGCTCAGGGCGGCACCGCCGCGGGCGTCGCCGTCCAGCTTGGTCAGGATGACGCCGTCCAGCTCGAGCCGCTCGTTGAACTCCTTGGCGGAGTTGACGGCGTCCTGGCCGGTCATGGCGTCGCAGACTAAGTAGATCTGGTGCGGCGTGACGGCCTTGGCGACGTCGGCTATTTCGGTCATCATGTCTTCGTCAATGTGCAGCCGGCCCGCCGTGTCGAGCACAACCACATCGTAGCTGTTCTCTCGGGCGTGCCTGACGGCATTTTTTGCGACCTTGACGGAGTCCTTGCCGTCTTCGCTATAGACGTCGATGTTCGTCTGCTGGCCAAGGATAATCAACTGCTCGATTGCGGCCGGTCTCTGCAGGTCGTCGGCGACCAGCAGCGGCTTTCTGCCGCTGGCCAGAATGTACTTGCCTAACTTGGCGGCGGTCGTGGTCTTGCCGCACCCTTGCAGGCCGGCCAGCAGGATGACCGTCGGGCCGGGCGAGACGTAATAGATGCGCGTATCGACCGGGCCCATCAGCCGGGTCAGCTCGTCGTTGACGATTTTGACCATGACCTGGCCCGGATGGAGGCTCTTGATGACCTCGGCGCCGAGGGCCGCCTGCGTCACGTCCTTGCAGAATTTCTTGACGACGTTGTAGTTGACGTCCGCCTCCAAGAGGGCCTTGCGGACCTCCCGCATGGCGTCGGAGATGTTCGCCTCGGTGATCCTGCCCCGGCCGGAAAGCGACCGGAAGACCGAATTAAATTTCTGCGTCAATGACTCAAACATGCTTCGATTTTCGACCCCTAATGCCCGATTCCCGGCTTGTGGTCTGATGGGTACGCAGCCCGCCGTCTGCCCGGCGGGCCGGCATCAAATATCGAGCATTAAACTGGAATCACTTCGACAAGGGACAGATTATAGAACATCCGAAGCGATTCTGCAAGCCCAAAATCCACGAAACCGCACCCGGCGCCCTCTGTGGATGCAAATTTGCCGGTGTACGGCCGGGGTTGGCGTGATAAAATTTTCAAAGCTTCTTCCGGCATTCGCGACGGATTTGCCAGCCGGGGCGAGAAATGACTACAGACACGTGACCTACGACAGCATGTTAGATCCGAGCAATCGTCTAATGGACGCGGATTCCGAGATGTTTGCGATACACGCCGCACAGACTGGCAGCAAGCAGGCATGGCGGCAGTTGTTCGAGTGGCATTTCGACGCGGTGTACCGGTTCTGCGTGGCGCTCGCGGGCGGCCAGCATGACTTGGCCGAGGAGGTGGCCCAGCAGGTCTTCGTCGTTGCGGCCCGCCGGATACATTGTTTCGATCCCAGTCGGGCAGCCTTTCGAGCATGGCTGTTAGGGATTGCCAGGAACCGCCACATGGCGATCCGGACCGGCGAGCAGCGGCGCAAGCGCCACGAGCAGTCCTCTGCGAAGGGGATCTCTGAGGCGGTCACGCGGGGAGACCCCGATCTGCGGGTGCATGAGGCGCTCGCCCAGTTGCCCTCGCATTATCGCGTGGTGCTTGAGGCAAAGTATCTCCGGGGCCTCAGCATGAACGAGATCGCCGCAGACAGCGGTGCAAGCGTTGAGGCGATCGAATCGCTGCTACGGCGTGCCCGGGCCGGCTTTACCCGTGTGTACGAACAGATGCGAACTTTGGAGTGATGCATTGCGCAAGGTGACAGTATGGAAGATAGAGACGTGGATATACATCTGGGGCAGCATTTGTCCGGTGAGCCGCCGCGCGAAGCGTTTAAGCAACAGATACTCCGTGACTCGACGACTGAGTTCGTTCGTGTTCGGCGGCGACGTTCCGCCTTGCGGAGGGCGGAACTGGCGGCCGCCGCTATCCTGGCCGCCGGTGTCGCGTTTCTTGGCGGTCGCCTGTCGGCACCACGCACGTTGCCCAGGAGCGTGGATGTCGCGCCGCAGGTGGCCGCCGAATCCGATGGCGTAAACGTACCGAGTGAGCTCGTCGCATGGCTGGACGCGGCTCGTCTCTTCAGGCAGTTGGGGATGGAAGACCGCATGGCGCGTGCCATCGACCGCGCGGGCAGACTGCTGCCTGTTGAAACGGTCACTGTGGGCGGCCAAATGGGGCACGTGTTCGCCGCCGGCGGGTCTGCCGATAATCAGAAGAAGCGTATCGGACCGATGGGCATGCCGGGCGCGCACCCGTCGGCTGAGAGTGTGAATCAAATTCTTGCACAGTCTTTTGGAGATTGAAACATGAAAACTGGATGGATCAAAAAATTGTTGTGTGTCCTTTGCCTGGGTCTGTCGGTGGTCTGTGGGGCGGTTGCAGCGGCTCAAAGCAAGACGCCGAGTATCCTGGATCGCGTGCAAAAGGTGGACGACCCGGAGTTGGGCGACCTGATTCGACTGGCAATGGAGAATAGGAAAAGCATCAGTAAGGAAGAGGCTTTCGAAATCGTGCGTATGGTCACACAAAGTCACGCGCAGATCAAGCTGCTGGATCTGCAGATCGAACAGATCGGGCAAAAGGCCGAAGCCACGACTGGACCTGCCGAGATGCGATATGAACTGCTGCTGGCCAAGGCGGAACTCGAATCCAAACGCACGACGGAGCTGGCGAATCTCCGGGAAATAGTAGGAATCATCCCCAAACTTCCCTTGGCCGAGCAACCGATACCGACCCTCAACGCGCGGGTATCTCTCCAGTTGATCGGTGAGCGACTGTATGTTCTCGACGCCCAGAGACCGTTTTCCGAGCACTTCCCCTCTCAACGCTGGAAATTGGTAGGATTGCTATCCGAGAAAGAGACCTTGGACTACGTCCGGGGGAGGTTGAAGAATAAGGATAGTCTGCCGATACGATTTCACATCTACTACGATCCCGAGACAAAAGGTTCGGCTGAGGATCTGCGCAACAAGATCATCTCGGTGGCGAAAGAGACCAGCTCCCAAATGGATACAGAAGCGCGTCTGGAACTGATCTCGTTTACGGGCTCCGGCAAATCCACGTTCTTCCTGCGGGAGGGCAAAATCACTACGTTCCATACGGAGGCTGTGCGGCGGCCGGACGGGGGTCCCAAACCCCTCGTCAGCGGCTGGGTCGATCCGACCGACCTTGAGCAGCATATCCTCTGGCGTCTCACCAAGCCGAAGAATGTGCCGCTGACGTTCCGAATCGAGTATGACGAGGCAAGCGCCTCGTTGGCAAAGCAGGTCGCCGACACGGCCAAGGCCGTTGTCAAACGCCTTGGTCTTGCCGAGCTGGTGGACGTTGAGGGAGCTTTGGTCGAACCTGTTCCCGAAACTGTCTTCCTGGGTCGGTGGCGCGCCACCACGAGAGGTGATATCCAGACCATCGATGTCCAGCCACAAGGGGTATGTCAGGTGACGATGGGCGACAGATTCGGGAAGGACAAGACCCCGGGAGCGATCAAGGCCGGGGCCAGCGTATCAGGCACGTGGTTATTGAGCACTAACGAAATAATCATAGACATCAATGACAAGAGCCCATACGGGCCCAACTACAACTACCGAGGATATCTCGAGGAGGAAGGCAATCTCATCGTGGACAAAGGAATCATCTACCCGCAAGGCAGTTACCACGTCTCAGGCGCGCCGCGACAGATGATTCTCAAGAGGGCAGAATGGGCAGAATAGGAGCATTATCAGGAGCCGTGTATGCGAACGTGGATTCCCATTAGACTGGTGCCGACCCTTGTGCTGGGTATTGTTCTGACTTCCACCGCGCTGGCCCAGAACGAGCAGGGGCTTGCGTACCGTTTGGCAAATGAGGCCGGGGACGTGCCTTACGGGACCGTCCGGCTCGCCGACAATATCACGAGCGTGGTTGTCCAGGGACAGAATGGTCCTTCTGTCTGCAAGCCGGAAAGCAGCATCATCAAACTGCCTGTGGGCGAGTACCGGGTCGATTCCTGGATCATCGCTAGAACGGATGATACGGGCGCGCGGTGGGAAATGAGAGGGATGCTGCCTCCAGGTGGGCGCGCGGGCTTCACCATTGCACGGGACAAGGAGGCGAGCCTGCCCTTTGGCGAGCCGATCTATTGCATCATCGAGGCCGGCAGGAACGCCTCGGGTTACTCCTTTGAGCAGAGACTGGAGGGCAGGCACCGCGAGCGGATCGTGCTGACTCGCAACGGGTCCCGGCCGCCGCCACCGAAGCTGCGGATCAGGAGCAGAGACGGGACCTACGACCAAAGCATCGACGCCACGTATGGCTGAGGCGGCATCTGCACGCTCCGGTGGCCGGAGCCCAAAGATCTCAACAAACCCTTGATTGCGAACATCGAAATCGGCGGGCCATTCAGAATTCTGGCTGAACAGTTGTGGATCAAGGCACGGAATCGACAGCCGCACGCCCTGGGTGAGATGATCATACCGACGGAGGCGCGGGCGGGCAGCAGCGACACGGGGACCCCACCCGTCAATTTGACCAACGGAAGCGGCCTGCGCGACTTTGATTTCGATGACCTGGCTGAGCACTGTGGCGACCCAGCCTGCATGTGGCGTAGCGCCAAGGCCGATATAAAAGATTGGGTGGAGTTCGACTTCGTCAAGCCCCAGACGCTTATAGCGATCTCTGTTTGGAACTACAACGACATGCGCCACACCGACCGGGGTGTGCGCAAGATGGACATCTCGGTCTGGACGCGGGAGACCGGCTGGCGGAAGATTCACGAGGATCTGCAGCTCGATCAGGCCGAAGGCGGCGACGCCTATGACGAGCCGACCGTCGTCAAGCTTGACCCGACGACGGCCCAGAAAGTCCGCTTCGACAACCTGGTCAGCTTCGGGGATACCGAGTACGTTGGCTTGAGCGAAGTGCAATTCTTTGGGCCGCCTGAACCTAAAGCTCTCAAACCATCTCCCGACGATGGGCCCGAGGGGGTCGGTCTGATTAGTATCCAGCCCGCCGTCTGTGCGGCGGGCCAGGATCAAACGTCGAGCGTTCGACTGGAATCACTTCGGCAGGAGGCAGATTATAAAACATCCGAAGCGATTCTGCAAGCCCAAAATCCACGAAAACCATCCCTCAGCCGTTGAGTTTAGTCCGGGTTTGAGCCTGATTTCACTTGACAAGAAACCGCTGCTATGGCATATTCATTGGTTACGTGCGATTTTCCAGGAGCCATCCTGGACGGCACGCGAGGAGGCCGCTTCTTAGGGCGGTGGGGTTACGGCTGACCGGCATGGCTGTTCGGGTGTGACTGAGTGAGGAGGTGGCGTATCATGTCTGCAATGTCGGCGTATGTAATCGTTCTGGCTCTGTTGGGCGCTGCGCCCGGAGAGACCACGGGATGGAACACGGGCGAGGTTGCGTTTGCGGCCTACGTGGATACGGATGAGCACCGCGAGATTTACCCCGTGTGCGCCGGTCAGTACACGGTCGAGGTCTCGATCATCAAGGTCAGCGACGATCCGGGGGATGTCCTGAGCAATGTGACATCGGTGGATATTTGCTACGAGCGGCCTCAGGGTTTGGCCCGCGGCGCCATCGTCGAGGTCACGGGCACGTATTACGACGGGGCCTGTCCCATACCCTACTGCGGCCGAGTAGAGGCGTCATCCGTATATAAGACGGACACGCCGGATGAGGATGAGGAAGAAGACGACGAAGACAACCCGGATATCGTGAGCCCTGAAGTGGTCACCGGCTCAGCCGAGGCCACGGAAACCACGGTGACACTACGGGCGGTCCTCGCCGATGATGGGGGCGACGCGTGCCGGTCCAGGTTTATCTACAGGAAGTACGATGGCCGCCACTGGCGAACCGAGTGGATCGAGAGCCAGTATAGCGGGGCGGTGCTGAGCCAGACGATTGCCGGCCTGATCCCTGACACCGTCTATTTCTACTACGTCGAGGCAGAGAACTCCGAGCACTCGGATTCCGGGCGTACGGGCAGCTTCATTACGCTCGCAGAGACAATCCCTCCCATCCCGCATCCGGCGATATGGCTGGCCGAGCCGGATCAAATCGATACCTCGTCGATCGTCATGATGGCCGACATCGCGCGGGACGTGTCGGGGCCGGAGGAGTATGTCTTCGACTTCGTCTCCAGCCCCACGGGCGGGGCCGGCGGTTCGGATTCGCCCTGGCAGTTCAGTCCCGATTATATGGACGTGGGCTTGAATCCCAACCATCAATACGGCTACCGTGTCAAGGCGCGAGACGGCGGCGGCAATGAGACGGCGTACTCCCCCGTTTGGTACGCGTATTGCGCCATTGAAGCCCCGGCCAGCGTGAAGTTTGGCGAGATAACCACCGGCAGCATTCAGGCTAAGTCGAGCAGTGCACTTTCAGGTCTGGACCGGGGCGAGTCCGGCCTGAAGCTGGAGAATATCACAGCCGCTCAGGTCTCCCCCTGGCTGCGGGAGAACGCCTTCTGGACCAGCGACGGCTTGCTGCCCAATACCCGGTACACTTTCCGCGCCCAGGCCCGCAACGGCGACGCCGATCACACCCCGTTCAGCCCTGTGGCCAAAATCTATACCCTGGCCATGGTGCCGGGGACAACCGCTTTCTCGAACGTGGCCGTCAACAGTCTTCTGACCCACTGGGGCGCGAATGGGAACCCCGCCGGCACACGCTATTGGTGCGAGAACCTCGTCAGCAGCGCAAGCTCCGGCTGGATTACCAGCCCCCAATGGCTCGATACGGACCTGTCGCCCAACGTCAGGTACGCCTACCACGTAAAGGCCCGTAACGGCGACGGCGTGGAAACGGCCTTCTCCGACACGGTCCACAAGTACTCGGCGATCGAGAGCCCCATGAGCATTGTCTTTGGAGCTATTACGCCCGGCAACATTCAGGTGCGTTCCGAGAACACGCCCTCCGGTCTGGACCGGGGCGAGTCGGGCTTGCGGTTTGAGAACCTGACCGCCGGACGCACGTCGCCGTGGCGCCGCGACAACAACTTCTGGAACAGCGACGGACTGCTGCCTAACCGCCGCTATGACTTCCGGGCGCAGGCTCGTAATGGCGATGGAGAGCAAACCCCCTCCAGTGAGATCGCCTCTGCCTATACCTATGCCAATATCCCGGCCCCGGCTGACTTTGCCGGGATTACCACCCGCAGCATCCAGGTCCAGTGGGGCCCCAACGGCAATCCTCCCGGCACGCTGTACCTCTGCGAGAATACCACGGCCGGCACGAGCTCCGGCTGGACTATCCTGACGGCCTGGGACAATACCGGTCTGAAGCCGAACACCCGATACATCTTCCACGTGAAGGCACAGAACGCCGCCGGCGCGGAAACGGGCTTCTCGGCCGAGACTCAAAAATATTCCGCCATCGAGACGCCCGAGGGCGTCGCCTTCGGCACGATTACCGCCAGCAGCATAGAAGTCCGGTCGGAAAATACTCCCACGGGTCTGAATCTCGGAAGCTCCGGCCTTCGATTCGAGAACGTCATTACCGGCCAATTGTCCGCCTGGCAGCAGAGCAACCAGCTCTGGATTAGCGGAGGGCTGCTGCCCAACACGCCCTACGTATTCCGGGCACAGGCTCGCAACGGCGACGGGGACGAAACGCCCTACGGCCGCACAAACACAACCTATACACTGGCGAACGCGCCCGCTCCGGCGGAATTCTCGTACGTCACCGACACCAGTATCCAGGTCAATTGGGGCGCCAACGGCAATCCCTTCGGCACGCTTTACCGCTGCCAGAACGTTACCACCGGCGCGGACTCCGGCTGGATCGCCGCCACCAGTTGGGACAGCGTGGACCTGCTGCCCTTCACGGCGTACAGCTTCCGCGTCAAGGCCCGCAACGCCAACGGCGTCGAGACCGCCTGGGTCGATCTGGGCCGGCAGACCACCGGCTACCGCTCGCTGACGATCCGCTCCACAGAAGGCGGCCAGGTTACTTCGCCCGGAGAAGGCGCCTTCCAATACGCCCCGGGCGCGACGGTCGATTTGGTCGCCAGCCCCAGGGATGGATACCACTTCATGTACTGGTCCGGCAGTGCGGTGGACGCCGGCCGCGTAACCGACCCCAACGCCGCACAGACCACGGTGCTGGTGGACGCCCACTATACTCTCGTAGCCAATTTCCTGCGCACCCAGATTTACGTCGATAGCCGTGCGAAGGGCGCCAACGACGGCTCAAGCTGGGAAAACGCCTTTACATCGCTGCAGGATGCCCTGGACGCAGCGCAGCGGGGCAACGAAATCCGTGTGGCCCAGGGGCGCTACACGCCGGACATCGGCCTCAATCGCACGCCCGGCGACTACACGCTCAGCTTCGCCATTGCCAATGGTGCAACGCTGAAAGGGGGCTACGCGGGTCTGGGACATGCCGAACCTGATACCCGCGATATCGTCGCATACGAAACCATCCTCAGCGGCGACCTGAAGGGCGACGACACGAAGGTCGCCGACGTCCATGATCTTTACAGCGAGGTTTCGCGTCTGGACAACAGCTTCCACGTCATAACCGCCCACGATATCGACAATACCACGCTGCTCGAAGGCTTCACCATTACCGGCGGCAACAGCCACGACGGGGCCGGTATCCAGCTCATCCGCAGCGATATAATCATCGCTCAGTGTACGATACAGGAGAACCGCTCCGGACGCCTGTCAGGCGACGGTCTCGATGGCTGGGGCCAGGGGGCCGGAGTCTCCTGCTTCTATGGCGAGCCTGCGCTGCTGGCGTGCACGTTCCAATTCAACTGGGCCGGCGGCTGGGGCGGCGCCTTGCACAGCCTGAAGAGCCGTCCGGCGCTGCGGGACTGTCTCTTCCAGGCCAACCATGCGGGTATGCAGGGCGGCGCATTGTGCTTTGAGGACAGCAGCGGCGTTGTGATTGACTCCACCTTCCACGCGAATCGGTCGTGGGATGGCGGGGCCGTCTTTGGCGGCGAGAACTGTGACTGCCGGCTGACTAATTGCCGCTTCTTAGGGAACGCCGGATTCGGCTCGGGCGGGGCCGTTTTTTCGGCGGGCCGGAGCATGGAGATCATCAACAGTCTGTTCAGCGGGAACCTCGCGTTCCTGGACGGCGGCGCGGTCGCTCTATCCGGCGGGGCCGGCGTACTGACCAACTGCTCCTTCAATCGCAACGTATCTGAAGGCACCCTGGGCGGCGGCGCGCTCGCCGTGTTTGGCGCGACGGCGGGATTAGTCAATTGTATTGTCTGGGATCAGGCAACGCCGGAGCAGGCGATCATCGCGCTGCAGGGCACGGATGAGGAAGAGGCGAAACTATCCGTCTCGTACAGTGACGTCATGGGCGGCGCTGATGGGATCACAAAGAAGGGACGCACGTCCGTCACCTGGGGCAGCAAAAATCTGGATCGCGATCCGGGTTTCCGCAGCCCCGCGGGCGCCGACGGAGTCGCCGGCACAGCGGATGACGACCTGCGCCTCCGCACGGGGTCGGCCTGTATCGACGCCGGGAACAACACGGCGGTTCCCCCGGACGCCGATGACCTCGACCTGGACGATGACCGGGCCGAGCGCATCCCGCTGGACCTGGACGGCCGGAGCCGCTTTGCCGATGATCCCGATACGCCAAACACCGGGACGCCCGATAGCCCCGGCTATCGCCTGATCGTGGACCTCGGGGCATACGAATTCACACGATGATTCACGATGTTGAGGGTGTAATATTTCATAGTGGGTAGTCGGAACGGATGAGAACTGAAACTTTTTCGCTGGATCAAATAGACCACCGTCAGGAGGTCTTGGTTCTTACTGTAAAACGGGTGAACAGATTTGGGTAAATTCGGAGGGTAACAAATGTGCAAGTCAAATTTCACATTCAAGACAGTCCTTATTTGTATAGCAATCTTTGCGGCCGTCTCTCAGGCCCAGTATTCCAACGGTGATGGTACCCGAGAAAATCCTTATAAGATTCGTACGCCTTCGGACTGGCTGACTTTAATAAACAGGTCAGGTGATTGGAATAAGCATTTTATTCTGACGGCCGACCTGGATTTGAAGGACATTACTCTATCGCCCGTCGGAACTAATAGCAAACGCTTCACCGGCGTCCTTGACGGGAATGGTCATATCATGCGCAACCTGGTTATTGAACAGTCTAACAGCTACGTCGGCCTTTTCGGTTATTTGGGCCAGAATGGGCATATCTCCAACATACACTTGGAAAACGTGCGCATTGCGGGCCAATCGTATGTAGGCGGCTTGGTCGCACAGAACTCTAACGGCAGCCTGAGCGCCTGTTCCATCACCGGGGGCGAGGTCAAGGGGACTGGATCGTTTGTAGGGGGCCTGGTGGGACGCAATGACCAAGGGGACCTCAGCAACTGTTCCGCCATGGGCTCCGTCAGCGGCTCCCTCAGCACCTACTACAGCTACGATTATGCTGGTGGCCTGGTGGGGTATAATTCTGGCGGCAACCTTATTGCCTGTTCGGCCGAGGGCCCGGTTAGCGGCAGGGGGCATGTCGGCGGCCTGTGCGGCGACGTCAACGACTGTAACATGATCAACTGTCATGCACGGGGCTTGGTCAGCGGTGGTTACAACATCGGTGGTCTGGTCGGGAGCAATTCTGGCGGCAGCCTGACCGCCTGTTCTGCCGCCGGTCCGGTCCAAGGGACTGGATCGTGTGTGGGCGGCCTGGTGGGACGTAATGACCACGGCGACTTGACCACTTGTTCCGCCACGGGCTCTGTCAGCGGCTCCCTCAGCACCTACTACAGCTACGATTATGCTGGCGGCCTAGTGGGGTATAATTCTGGCGGCAACCTCATTGCTTGCTCTGCCGATGGGTCGGTTAGCGGCAGGGGAAATGTCGGTGGTCTGGTGGGGCACAATTCCGATGGCATTGTGAACGACTGCCATGCAAGCGGCTTGGTCAGCGGTGGTTACTATGTGGGTGGCTTGGTGGGAGACAATGCTAACGCCAGCCTGACCGCCTGTTCTGCCACGGGCCTGGTCCAAGGGATTGGATCGCATGTAGGCGGCTTAGTGGGATCTAATGACCAAGCCAACATCACCACTTGTTCGGCCACAGGCGCCGTCAGCGGCTCCCTCAGTACTTACTACAGCTACGATTATGCTGGCGGCCTGGTGGGGTATAATTCCGGCGGCAACCTCATTGCCTGTTCGGCCGAGGGCCCAGTTAGCGGTCGGCGGAGGGTCGGTGGTCTGGTAGGAAAGAATTCTGTTGTTGACATCAATGACTGTAACGTCATCGACTGTTACGCCCGAGGCTCCGTCAAGGGCAACTCGTATGTCGGCGGCTTGATAGGAGACAATAACGACTGTCTGTCTGCCTGTTATTCGGTCGGTCGTGTTACGGGAACTGGAGCGTATGTGGGCGGCTTGGTCGGATATGATCCTGATCCTAATCGTCATATGCTCAAGTCTTGTTTCTGGGATTTCCAAGCTTCCGGTTTGATAACCAGTGCGGTAGGGATTCCCAGAACGACCGAGGAGATGAAACGAAGAAGCACATTTATTAACGCCGGCTGGGACTTTCTTGACGAGACGGAAAACGGAATTGCCGAAACGTGGACGATTCTCGGCGTCGATTATCCGAGACTGTGCTGGCAGGTTTATTACAGAATTGCCTATGCTCCCAATCCGGCCGAGGGGACCGGCGATGTGGACCCGAACGTGACTCTGAGCTGGATACCCAGTATCACCGCGGCGCGCCATGACCTGTACTTCGGCGACAATTTCGATGACGTCAACGACGGTCTCGTTTACACATTGCGCGGCAGTCCGACTGAGCCCAACTTCACGGTCGTCGGCCTTGTTCCAGACGCAAACTACTATTGGCGGGTTGATGAGGTCAACGACGCCGACCCCGCAAGTCCATGGAAAGGCCAGGTCTGGAGCTTTACGGTAC
The DNA here is from genome assembly GCA_964462945.1 of uncultured Pirellulales bacterium. Classification (GTDB taxonomy): domain Bacteria; phylum Planctomycetota; class Phycisphaerae; order Sedimentisphaerales; family Anaerobacaceae. The sequence goes on along the minus strand of CAYWZW010000002.1, from coordinate 144,640 downwards.
CCCAGAAGAAGGCACACAACCCTTACCCGCCGGATGGAGCTACAGAGGTAGATCCCAATGTGGTTCTCATGTGGACGCCCGGTTACGGCGCACAGAAGCACACGGTCTATTTCGGTCAAGATTTCAATGATGTGAACAACGCAACAGGTGGCATTCCCCAGGAACCAAACACCTACATTCCCGGCACGCTTGGCTCAGGAAAGACATACTGTTGGCGTGTAGATGAGGTCAACGACGCCGATCCCGCAAGCCCGCGGAAAGGCGTTGTCTGGAGCTTCACTGTGAAAGAGTGGATAAGAATTTGCCAAGTCCTGGTTTCCAGCGGCAAAGACGACGGATATGCCTTTAATGAATCACCTCCAAACATGGATACACCCTGTTTGAGAGTAGGAGCTTCTAAATATGCCGAGCCGCCATATTATATGGCCTGCACGTTGTTTCGAGACGTGTGCGTCCCCCAGGATGTTCGGATAGTCAGCGCCTGCTTGAAGATATGTTCGTGTGACACCCAGTTGACCGATGACGTTTACGCCATAATTCAAGCAGAGGATACTGATAACGCTGCTCCTCCTGACAAGCCCCCCCACATTGCTGATCGGCCGAAAACCGATGCATCGGTTGATTGGGATCACGTCGAGCCCTGGTCGCCGGACACGTGGTACGAGAGCCCTGATATCGCCGCGGTAATTCAGGAGGTCATCCGTCGCGATGGATGGTCTGCGGGCAATTCGCTGGCTATCTTCTACAGCACGCGGGAGCACAAGGGCGGTTACCGGCAATTCTCATCCTACGACCGCGGCGCCGATTTCGCCCCCGTGCTGGAAATCACGTACGAACCGTAGTGAAGATCGCTTTGCGGCTTGAAAGGCAATCCGCCCCGAAGCGCTCGCCGCTTCGGGGCGCACTGTGGCAAAATAGACAAGGCGGCCGCAGGTCAGCCGGTGGGGCGTTTTTGGTGGTGGGCGACGTAGAGGTCGAGGAGGCGGCGGATCATCTTCTGGTACTGGGTATGGCGCTTCCTTGCCTGCTTCTTGAAGAAATCCACAGAAGTCTTGCTCAGCCCGATGGTTATTTCAAGGAGGCGAAGAACCTCTTGAGCCGGGGCTGATATTTGTCGGTGATATCGAATGAGCCGATGACGGCCTTTGCCCTTCCGACGATTTGTTCCCTGTCCACAAATCCAAAGAACCTCGAATCCCGGCTGCTGTCTCTGTTATCGCCCATCACGAAGTAGCTGTCCGGCGGCACGGTGACCGGGCCGAAGTTCCGCATGGCGAGGATCGAGGGAATACTCATAACTGCATGGGCGGAACCCTGCAAATCTTCCGTTGCCAATATGCACTTTTCTTGCAGCTCACGGGACAGATATTGGCCGTACTTTGGGTCGGCCTTTGTATAGGGGACCGGCTCACCATTGAGTAAAAGCGTGTTGTTTTTCATTTCGACGGTGTCCCCGGGCAGACCGATGACGCGCTTGACTAATCGGGTGCCGTCGTCGGGGGAAAAGCATATCACGATGTCACCCCTTTGGGGATCGGACCATTTTGCCAGCCGGTGCAGAGTCAGGGGAAATCGAAGGTCGTACGCTATCTTGTCCACGTAGATCAGGTCCCCTTCGAGGATCGTCGGGTTCATCGAGCCGGTCGGGACCCAATTCCAGTCGGCCAGAGACGATTTTACCGGGATCACCACCAGAACGATGAAAAAGATGGTCGCTCGACATTCCTTCCATGACTGGCACACGAATTGTTTGATTCTTTTTGCGTTCATTTCTTCCTCACTGTCAATATCGGCCGGCACGTTTGCCTTCTATACGTGAGAAACTCGTCAATGTTCTTCATTAATCACCGGTATTTCTTGACTTTTTGAGGGTCTGCGGGTAATCTCATGGCTAAGCCGGATCGTGCATTTAAGGATAGCAAAAAACCTATGAAGGAAGTCAGTAAGCCACAGGAGCAATTCGAGGATATGCGTATCCTCGACGAGCTGAAGAATTCGTATCTGAACTACGCGATGAGCGTGATCGTTTCGCGTGCGCTGCCGGACGTCCGCGACGGGCTGAAGCCTTCGCAGAGACGCATCATGGTGGCGATGAACGATTTGAACCTCGGCCCGCGAAGCAAGCACCGCAAGTGTGCGAAAATCGTCGGTGATACCGGCGGCAACTACCACCCCCACGGCGACCAGGCGACCTACGGCACGTTAGTGCGAATGGGGCAGGACTGGGCGATGCGCTACACGCTGATCGACCCGCAAGGCAACTTCGGGAGCATCGATTCCGACCCGCCGGCGGCGATGCGATACACCGAGGCGCGAATGACGGCGCCGGCGATGGACATGCTTGAAGACCTCCGGTACGAGACGGTCGATTTCGTGCCGAACTACGATGAGACGCGGACGGAGCCGACGGTGCTGCCGTCGAAGTTACCGAACCTGTTGGTCAACGGCTCGACGGGGATCGCGGTGGGCATGGCGACCAATATCCCGCCGCACAACATTGCCGAGGTCTGTGATGCCCTGCTGCTGGTCATTGATGAGCCGGGCTGCGGGTTCAAAGATATCCTCAAGCGTCTGCCCGGCCCGGACTTCCCGACGGGGGGGATCATCTGCGGCCGCAAGGGGATCGTGGAGGCATATTCCACCGGCCGGGGCCATTTGATGGTTCGCGGGAAAGTCGATGTCGAAGAAAGCAAGCGAGGCCGGGACAAAATCGTCATCACCGAAATACCCTACATGGTCGTCAAGACCACGATTGTCTCGAAGATCGCCGAGTGCGTCCAGGACAATACGCTGCCGGAAGTCGCCGACGTCAGGGACGAATCGGACCGTCACGGGCTGCGGATTGTCGTGGACCTGAAAAAAGACGCCGACGCCGAAATCGCGCTCAACAAGCTGTATCGCTACACGCCCCTGCAGACCACGTTTGCCATCGCCAATATCGCCCTGGTGAACAACCGGCCTGAGACCCTCAATATCAGGCAGATGCTGGACTGCTTCATCGAGCATCGCAAGGAGGTCATCCGCAGGCGCAGCCGATTCCTGCTGAAACGATGCCGAAACAGGGCCCACATTGTCGAGGGCCTCATCCTGGCCGTCAGCGATATTGACGAAATCATCGATTTGATCAAGAAATCGCCCGACGCCCCGGCCGCCAAAGTGAACCTGATGAACAAGCCCCTGCAATTGGTGGAGCTGGCCACACTGAAGAAAATCTTGCCCGAAGTGTTCGTGGCGGAAAAGAGCAAAGGCAAACATTTCCTCACCGGCCCGCAGGCCGACGCGATCTTGACCATGCAGTTGCAGAGGCTCACCGGCCTGGAGATCGAAAAGCTCGCCCAGGAGTATGCCGAGCTGACCGAGCAGATCGAGGACTATGAGGCGATCCTGGCCAGCGACCGGGTCCTGCTGGACATCATTCGCGAGGACATCCATGAGATCAAGGAAAAGTACGGCGACGCCAGGCGGACGAAAATCGCCGCCCAGGCCGAGCAGGTGGACGTGGAAGATTTGATCGCCGAAGAGGAGGTGATCGTGACGGTCAGTCACAGCGGATACGTCAAGCGCCTGCCGATCGATACGTACCGCCGGCAGGCCCGCGGCGGCCGGGGCATCATCGGCTCCGATATCAAGGAAGGCGATTTCATCAAGCATCTGTTCATCGCCTCGACGCACGATTACCTGCTGATCTTCACGAACCGCGGCAAGTGCTACTGGCTGAAGGTCTATGACGTGCCGAGCATGTCCCGGCAGAGCAAGGGCAGAAATATCGTCAACCTGCTGAGCCTGGGCAACCAGCAGATCGCCTCGATTATCAACGTCAGCAGTTTCGACGGCGAGGGCGAAGGGGGCACGCCGCCGCGGCAACTGGTTATGGCCACGAAGAACGGCACCGTGAAAAAGACGAAGCTGTCCGCGTACGGCAACCCGCGAGCCACCGGCGTCATTGCCATCAATCTCGACCCCAACGACGATTTGATCGGTGTGGCGCTGACCACCGGGAGCAACCATATCATCTTAGGCACGCGCGACGGCATGACGATTCGCTTTGACGAGGGCCAGGTCCGCTCGATGGGCCGGGCGTCGCGGGGCGTGCGGGGCATGAAGCTGCGGCCCGGTGACGCCGTGGTCGGCATGGTCATTGTCGAGGAAAAGGCGGCCCTGTTCACGGTCTGCGAAAACGGGTACGGCAAGCGAACCGGTCTTGAGAATTACCGGTCGCAAAGCCGGGGCGGCGTGGGCCTCAAGAACATCAAGACCAGCTCCCGGAACGGCAAGGTCGTCGCGCTCAAGGCCGTCCAGAACAAGGACGACTTGATGATGATCACCGCTCACGGGATGATTATTCGCACCGGACTTGACCAGATCCGCTCGATCGGCAGAAACACGCAGGGCGTGCGCCTGATCAATCTCAAAGCGGAAGACAAGCTTGTCGCCGCCGAGAAGATCATCTCGGAAGAGGCGGACAACGGCGGGGACAGGTCCAACGGCAAGGGTAACTCCAACGACAAGGGCAGCTCACAATCAGAGCCGGAGGCGGAAGTTGGGCCAAAATCCGACAGCAGAAAAAAGACCGGCGGCAAGTGACGTAAATCGTGACTCGCACGAGCTGATTTACGTCATTGCCGGCAAGGAAGAGTCTCTTGTCAACGCCCGGTGCCGGGAGCTGCTCGATACGCTGCTGGAGCCGTCGCAAAGGGTGACCGGACTTCTTGACGCCGAGACTGCTTCGGTCCCGGCCTCCGACGTGCTGGATGAGCTGCGGACGGCGCCGTTCTTGACCGACAAGCGGGTTGTGCTCATCCGGGGGGCGGACGATTTCATTTCGCAGAACCGTGCGCTGCTTGAGAAGTATCTCGATCATCCGTGTCCTACGGGACGGCTCGTTCTGACCGTGAAAAGCTGGGACTCGCGCACCCGGCTGGCCAAAGCCCTGCCCAAGGTGGGCAAGCTGATCAGCGTCACGCCGCCGAGCCGCCGGGAGCTGCCGCAGCGCCTGACGGAATACGCACGCGAGGCGCACGACAAACAACTCAGCAGGGACGCGGCGGAGCTTCTGATCGAGCTGACCGGCGATGAATTGATCCGGCTGTACAGCGAAATCGACAAAGTGGCTTTATTCGCCGATACGGAAAAGGTCATAACGCTCAAGCACGTGGAATCGCTCGTCGGCCACAATCGCCTGTTCAATGCCTTTGCTGTGATTGACGCGGTCATCGCGGGCGATCTCGCCGCCGCGGTGGGGCGGCTGCGGGGCATGTTCGCAGAGGATAGATCCGCCGAGTACACGGTCGTCGGCGCCTTCGCCTTTCATTTCCGCCGGCTGTTCAACGCCAAGGTCCTGCTTGAAAAAGGCATCGACGCCGGCGAGGTCTTAAAGAGACTGCAAATCTGGGGCAACCAGGACGGTTTCTTCGTTCAAGTGCGGCAACTGAGCCTGCGGCAAATCGGCACGTACCTGCAGCAATTGGCCGAGACCGACTACGCCGTAAAAACCGGCCGGACAAAAGCACCCGTGGCTATGGAACAATTAGTATTAAAGCTCGCCGGCACAGAAGTCACAACGCCACGCACGGGACTGTAACGTGCTTGATCCCCTGCCGCTTACTGGTATTTCTTGAGGAACTCCAAGGCCGCAGTCTTGTCGGCGAATTCAGCCGTGATCTTGTCTCCACTGCTGTATCGGATGTGAATTTCGTACTTGTAGACTGCCCCGTGGACATGCGCGGTTTCGTAAGAAGATAGGAAGGCGATTGCCTCGCCCACAGAGGAGCACTCTGTTTCCCTGCCGTGGAGCGGGATGACGACGATCCTCTCAATGCAGCGTTTCACCACATTGTCGAGTGCAGAGAGAAAATCGTTAATGTCCTTCTGGTGTTTTTTGACGAGTTGCACCGCAACACCACGCTTTGCCTTCCTGCTCGCAGCCTTCCAACGGCTCAGCTTCATGCGAAACGCCTTCTCAGGCGTACCCTCATCAAAACTCGCATCAATACCGACCTTCTGGAATGCCTCGATTATTGATTTGTAAGGAAAGAACAGTATGTGGAACCCAAGAGACTTGAGCTGGTTGATTGCTTCGTCAGTGAAGACTCCGGCGAGAATCGCACCGGTAAACGGGCAACAGTGCTTGTATGTCAGTGCAAGGGCCTGAATTGCGCCTTGAATCTCCTGGGCTTTGTTCCTGGAATGCTTGGTGTAGCGCCGCCAGGCAGTCTCGACGAAAGCCACTGGCGTCCCAGTGGCCGTGTCTGTTCCGCCACGTTCAAGAACGAAGTCCAGATCGTGCGCATTGCCATGGAAGGTCCGTCCATGTGACTTTCTTTCCCTCTCTGGCTTTGCGGGGGCCTTTCTTGTCCAGATACAGGCCGTGCTCGTCGGCGAACTTCTGCAGTGCCGGCTCAATCGCGCCTTCGAGCACATTGCCGATGATCTGCCCGAACGTGTGTGCCAGCGATTCAGCCATCTCTTACCCTTCGATCCACAGGAGTCCTTCTTTCAAAGGGACTCGGTGTTTGCGATTTTTCCATTTGATGTTTCGGTCCCTCAGCTTGTCAAAACGGTGGTTCTTGAACCCGGCAGCAATCGCCAGCTCTGCAATCCATCTCTCAATTGGGCAATGGATGCCGTAGGGAGCAGAGTCGCCAATGACCCAGCACATGTGAGAACCAGGCTTACAGATGCGCCGGAGCTGCTGAAGGACAAGGCTGATGTCGCGGCAATAGGCCGCAACCATTGTGTGGTAGTGCTTCTTGCCGCCATGGCTCTCTCGAACTTCCGCCAACTGTTCGACAACACACGTCAGCTCGGGACGAATTGGGGCAACGGCCTCTGACCTCAAGAGGTCCGCAAGTCTCAGTCTTTCGCGCGATGAATGTTGCGATGACGAGACAATAAGATGCTTCCGTACCGCGTCGTGAATATCGCCCCACCCGTTCACGTCGCCCCAAAATGTCATTTCAAAACGCAATGCATCTGCGTAATCGTAGTTATTGGCATAGGGTGGCGAGGTAATAACCGCATCCACCTCGCGCGAAGCGTTGTCTGCAAGTGTGCGCGCATCCCCTGCAATGATCTCTGCGAGAGATTCGTTGGCTCGCACCTGCATCCATCGAAGATCAGCCTTGATGATCTCGATCTGTTGCTGGAAAGCCAAGAACGGCGCCATGACCTTCTTCTTTGTCTTGTTAGGCAGAATGTATTGCCATTGGGCAGTGCCCGCTTTTGAAGTCGGACGAAGGATTGCAGTCAATGCCAGCCAGACCAATTCCGATTCCTGAGACTTGTCCTGCAACTGCAGCCAGGAGGATTTCAGAGCGTCAAGAGAGGTAAGGGCATCGCGATCATAACTGCGTTCGATCAGAGATGGGTAATCCGCAGCCCGTGACATCCGTTTTTCTGCCTGCCTGAGGACATTGGCGGCAAAACCGCCAAGCCGTTGGGGCGGTGTTGTCCAAAGCAGTTTGGCCTTGCATATTCTCGAGACTACAGGGTGCGCTTCCACTCCGAGGCTTGGAGTTCCCAGCCTGTCACAGACAACGGGCACAGTTCCCGACCCTACGAATGGATCAAGGACGAGGTGCCGTTTTCCGATTCTCCATTCAGCCAAGACTTGTTCGACCCATTGCGCGGCAAAGCCGGCGGAGTAGCGAAACCACCGGTGAACGGGAAGCGCCATATTATCGACAAAAGTGCCTGATCGCGACACCTTGATGTCGGGCATTGTCTGTCTATCGTCTTCAAATAGCATCAGTTGTGAGTGCATAAGTGCATTATATCATGTTCGTGCTGTCAGGCCATCCATTCTTTTAGGCCAACTGTGTGCCTGTGCACCCTGCACGATCACCACAGCATCTTTTGCTGAAGCTCGTAGACCCAGGCGTCCGACTGCGCCTTGCTGTAACCTAAGAAGGCGGAGTCTTTGTTGTGATTTCGATACGCCTCATAGGCCCTGTGTTTGTTCACGTTGGCGTAGCAATAGACGCAGCCGTGCGGGCAGGTGTCGTAGGCGCCGATGTCCGTGCTTTCGGTGCAGCCGCATTGTTGCCTTGTAGGCTTTTGTTTGTACTGGAGCCCGTCGGGGAAAAAGAGACGCTCAATGATGCCGCCGTCAATGCAATGGGCTTTTTCGATTTTTTCGTTGAGCAGGTAGTCGCCGCAGCAGGAAGACATCCGGATGCCGTGGCGCTCGGCAATGGCCGCCAGCTCGTTGGCCAGGTCGATTTTGAAATTCCTGCGGCAACGGGCGATTTTCACGCCTGCGGCCTTTTCAAATTCTTCGAAATTGCGTTTGACCTTGCCGTATTCGGTCACGAAGCTGAAGTAACAGCGCTCAACGAGTCCCTCGAATTCGCACGCCAGCTCTTCGAAGGCTTTGAGGAAAAAAGTTCGGTCGCAAAGGCTGGACAGAACGATCGGGTCGAAGCGCCAGTTGATATGCCGGGGCGAATACGTTCTGCTGAGCTGCTTTAAGGCGTCAATCGCGGATTGTTTGTCCAGGCTGCTTTCAAAGACACCCGGCAGGGCGGTCATGGTGTAGTTGAAATAGAATTTGTATCCCAGGCCGGCGATGATTCTCAAGTTCTCCATAAAAGGGTTGAAGTTCTTGGACCAGAACACGAAACAAACGACATCTTCGGGCTTGAGCAATACAATGTATCGGCGTCCGCCGAACGGATTCACCACGCCGGCAAAGCCGTCTTTGAGCCGCCGCATGAACCAGTCGCCGTAAAACGCCGGGATATCCGTTCTGCGAGATACTGAGATAATTCTCTTCATCACCTACCAATCATAAGAAGCACGGGCAAAGACGACAAGCTTTTCCGGAAGATATGTTCGCGTCGTTGTCTGGTGGCGGCCTTGACGGGCGCATGGGATTCGGATAGACTTCTGCGATGGCTCGACGTAGAGTCTGTCTTAGGAAATATCAGCTCGTAATGCAGAAAGGAGATGCTATGGTCGGAAGGATTGTTTCGGGAACAATGCTTTTTCTTTTGCTCGGCGTCGTCTCGGGCTGCGGTCCATGCCCGCAGGCGATGGACGTGGTCGCCGAGCCTTATCTGCTGGACACCGGGCTTCTGTCGCGTTCGATCTCGTTCGAGAATCCGACGGGTGCTCCGGGCGAAGGCGGCAAGGCGGCCAGCCCGCTCGGCGTGGGGCGAAAAGGCGCGCCGTCGATCACGCTGAAGGCCGGCCAGGAGGTGCAGCTTTGCGACATCGAGGGGCCGGGGACGATCCGGCATATCTGGATGACGACCAGAAGAAACCCGGTCAACCTGCGGAGCCTCGTGCTGCGCGCCTGGTGGGAGGGGCAGGGACATCCAAGCATCGAATGTCCCATCGGCGACTTGATGGGCTTTGCGCACGGCAGGGTCATGCCCTATCACTCGGCGGTGCACTCGGTGGGCCAGAACGCCGGCATGAATATCTGGCTGCCCATGCCGTTTACCAGGCGGGCGAGGATCACGCTGACCAACGAAGGCAAGGAAGGCGTGCCGTTGTACTATCAGATTGACTATACGGTTGCCGACAAGCACCCCGGCGACGTCGGCCGGCTGCACGTGCTGTTCCGGCGGGAAAATCCGACCACGACCAAGCAGGACTTTATCATGCTGCCGGAGCGAAAAGGCAAAGGCCGCTTCGTGGGCGCGGTCTTAGGCATACGGAACCTGACGGCGGGCCAGTGGTGGGGCGAAGGCGAGATCAAAGTCTATATGGATGGCGACACGGACTTTCCCACCATCTGCGGCACGGGCAGCGAGGATTACGTGGGCCTGTCCTACGGCATGCAGCAGACGCCGTACCTCTACAACGGCTGTAGCCTGAACGAGAAGAACTTCGTCTCGATGTATCGCTGGCATCTGCCCGACCCGATTGCGTGGCGAAAAGAGTGCCACATTACAATCCAGCAGATTGCCTGGAAACAGGGTTTAGCCGAGACGCAGGATGACTGGTCGTGCGCGGCGTTCTGGTACGAGCCGGTGCCCAGCGATGCGCTTCCGAAAATGCCGGACGTGCAGGCGCGCACGGCCGATATCTGGCAGGATTAACCGTGCGGTGCTTGTTTGGCACAACACGAACCATTTTCTAACGAAATGATAAGGAGAAGATTATGTCACGCAGACTATTGGCTGTTGTATGTGTCGCAGTATCGGTGTGGGCCGCGGGCTGTTGCGAGAGCTGCAAGAAGCCGGGGTCAGATAAAGGCATGGCCGGCGCCGTGAAGCTCTTTAACGGCAAGGACCTGACCGGCTGGGAGGCTACCGGCGGCGCCAAATGGGTCGTCCAGGATGGGATGCTTGTCGGAACACAGGGCGAGAAGAACGCTCCGGGCGATCTGTTCACGAAGGCGACGTACAAGGATTTTGAAGCGAGCCTTACCTACCGGGTCGAGTGGCCCTGCAACAGCGGCTTGTGGTTCCGTTACCAGTCGCCCAATAAGGCCTATCAGGCGGACATCCTCGAATACAAAAACCCCGTGTGCTATTCCGGCACGCTCTATTGTCCCGGCAAGATGTTCCTTGCTATGAACGAGGACCCGACCATTGTCAACCGCGAAGGCTGGAATACGATCAAGGTGCGTGCCGAGGGCAACCATCTCCAGATATGGCTTAACGGCCGTCAGGTGGCCGACGTGCACGATGACACCACGGATTCGGGCAAGCTGGGCTTTCAGGTGCATCCGGGCGCGGAATTCGGACCGATGAAGATCGTCGTGCGCGAGCTGCTGCTCAAGCCGCTCTAAGCCCGAAGGACAGTGGACAGTGGACGGAAGGCCGAAGCTGGATGTCCGTCTTCGGTCTTCTGTCATCCGTCTTCCGCCTTTGGCGGGGCCTCGTCTTGGATGTAGCTTTTTTCTTTGTAGCCCCTGGCGACAAAAACGAAAATAACGGCGGTCACCAGCATCACAATTGTAAAGAACCAGAAATAGCTGGCACCGGCAAGCTTGCTGGTCCCGTCTTCATTCACAATTACGGCGTTGACCACGGCGGTGAAGGCATTTCCGAGTGAAATCGACAGCAGAAAGACGGCCATAATGAAGGACTTCATCTTCTTTGGGGCCTGAGTGTATGAGAATTCCAGGCAGGTGATGGAAACCATAATTTCGGCGGAGGTAAGCAGAGCGTATGCAAGGACCATCCACCCGATGCTGGGCGCGCCGCCGGCGACAATCCCGGTTTCAATCAGGGCCGAGACAACAAAAGGTGAAGCGGCCAGAAGCAGGCCCAATCCGATTTTGCGAAGCGGCGTCAGCGGAAATATCTTGTTGATGGCCGGATATATGACATAGGAGAAAACGGGAATCAAAATCAGTATCATCAACGGGTTCAAAGCAACAATCTGGGTGGGTAGCCACGTGTGGCCCAGCCAGGTGCGATTCATTTTCTCGGCCTGCAGCATCCAGGCCGAGTCCTGCTGGTCGAATAGCGCCCAAAACGGCGCGACAAAAACATAAATAATGCAGAGTTTGCCGATCGCTCTGATTCCTTCGCCGCTGAAGCACTCCCTGACGAATGCTATCCCGCCGCGTGGGATGTGGACGAATTTTCTGCGCCCCAGCCAAAACGCTATTGTGGCCAGCACCATAAAGACGCCGGGAACGCCAAACGCGACGGCAGGCCCATATTGGTCCAGCAATTCAGGGACCAGCAGATTGGAAATAAACGCACCCAGGTTAATGGCGAAATAGAACCAGCTATAGACTCTCGCCATCAGGTGTTTGTTGGTGGTTCCAAACTGGTCGCCGACGTTTGCAGAAACACAGGGCTTTATGACCCCCGAGCCGATTGCAATCAGGATCAGTCCGCCCGCCAGACCCACACGCGTGTGATTGACCGCGAGGGCAAAAAAACCGAAGCAGTAAAGCGCCGAAAAATAGAGGATGGTTCGGTATTTGCCGAGCAAAATGTCGGAGAGCAAAGCACCGAGCAGAGGCGTGAAATAGACAGCCGAGACGAACAGGTGAAACCAGGTCTTGCTTTGTTCGGGGGTCATGGGAGCAAGCCGGCCTTCGGCGTTCAGCAGCAGATGGGTCATAAAGAATACAAGAATACATCTGCTCCCATAGAAGGCGAATCGTTCGCCGGCTTCGTTGGCGAGGATATAGGGTACGCCGGCGGGCGTTTTCTTCGACGGAACCGGGGCTGTCAGATAGTCGCTCTTAGCCATAATGCGATATGGTACAGGTGCCGTCGTCCGAATTCAAAGAAGAAATTAAAGAACCTGCGAAATAATGGGCAGGGCGACCCGACGCAGGCAATCCCGAAAGTCGCTTGATTCCGGCGGTCGGAGTTGGTAATATCCTTCAGTTCAAGAAAGGGGTCTTTGGGCAATGTGGCGATGCTGGATCTAATTAGGAGTACGAAGCCATGAAAACTTCATCCACACTTTTTGTAATGTTGAGAAATACGCTTCTAATGGGAGTCTTAACGATGAGCATTGTTCCTTTCGGTTGTGCGCCTAACGCTAAAGAAAAAGAGCTGGAGACATTTTTGTCGGCGCACGTGGGAAAAATCAAACCTTTGGCGAGGGAGCGGAACCTGGCTTCCTGGGATGCCGCCGGCAGCGGCAAGGCCGAGGATTATGATCGAGCCAGTGAATTGACGCTCAGGATTCGCCAAATTTATAGCGACCCGGAGGAGTTTGCTTTCCTCAAGAGTATAAAAGAGTCCGGCCAGGCGCAGAGTCCTCTATTGGCCCGGCAACTGGATTTACTCTATAACGCTTATTTGACGAACCAGATAGAGCCGGAGTTGCTGAAAAAAATCGTCGATCTGGGCACGGACATTGAAAGAAACTTCAGCACGTTTCGCGGCGCCATTGACGGGGGAAAAGTCACCGACAACCAGATCAAGGAGATTCTGAAAACGCAGACCGACTCGGCCAAGAGAAAGCAGGCATGGCTGGCGAGCAAGCAGGTGGGGGCGGCGGTGGCACAGGATACGATCCGGCTGGTCAAATTGCGAAACCAAGCGGCCCACAAGCTTGGCTTCGATAATTTCCACACGCTCTCTCTGGCGACCGCCGAGCAGGACGTCAAAGAGATGGACCGGATCTTCCAGGAGCTTTATGAATTGACCAATGAACCTTTCACCAGACTCAAGGCCGATCTGGACCGCATACTGGCGGCCAAATATGGCGTCACCGTCACTGACCTGATGCCCTGGCATTATCACGACCCGTTCTTCCAGGAGACGCCGATGGTCTATGAGCTGGATTTGGACGGTTATTATCAGGACAAGGACGTCAGGGACCTGGCGGCGCGGTTCTACGCCGGCATTGACCTGCCGGTGGATTCGATCCTTGCCGCCAGCGATTTGTACGAGCGCGAAGGCAAGAATCCGCACGGGTTCTGTGAGGACATGGACCGTGAGGGCGACGTGCGCGTCTTGTGCAATCTCAAGAACAACGAATACTGGATGGAAGTGATCCTGCACGAATTAGGGCACGGCGTTTACTTCCGGTACCATGACCGGCGGGTGCCTTACTTACTGAGAGAGCCGGCGCACACGTTTACCACGGAGGCGATAGCCATGTTCTTCGGCCGCCTCAGTCGCAACCCCGTCTGGATGCAGCAGATGCTGGGTCTGTCGGGCCGGCAGCGGGCCGACATCGAAAAAGTGAGCGACAAGTACGCCCAGCTCAAGCAGCTCATCTTTGCCCGCTGGGCCATGGTGATGTACGAATTTGAGAAGCAGCTTTACGCGAATCCCGACCAGGACCTCAACGCGCTTTGGTGGCGGATAGTCGAGAAATATCAATTCGTGAAGAAGCCGGAAGGCCGTGACGAGCCGGACTGGGCGGCCAAGATTCATCTGCCTCTCTACCCGTGTTATTACCACAACTATTTGTTAGGCGAGCTGTTAGCCTCTCAACTGCACCACCACCTCGTGCACAAGGTCATGAGGCTTGCCTCCGATGAGAATGTGGGCTATGTCGGCCAAAGAAAGGCCGGCGATTTTCTGCGCGAGAAGGTCTTCAAGGCCGGCTCGCTCTATCGTTGGGACAAGATGATCGAAAGCGCAACAGGCGAGCCGCTGACGCCGAAATACTTCGTCGCCGAATTCGTAAAGACCGCGGACTGACAGATTACAGACGACAAGAAATGAAAAGGAACGGCAAAGACGCGATGTCCTTGAAAGCGGTGGCCGACAACCTTGTGGCTGCTGCTATGAGGATAATGCGTAGTGCCAAGACCGAAGAAGATCTGAAGATTAGATTTGAAAAGGTGCTGGGCCCATTAGTGGCAAGCGCGGGGATTGCGTTCGACGAGCGTTATGAGCGGGGCAGCGCAGAGGCAAAAACGGTGCTGAAGGGAAAAAGACCCGATGCCCTGCACGGCCAAGTCGTGATCGAGTATGAACCTCCACACGCGTTCAAATCGAAACGAGCCATAGAGCACGCCTACGAACAGTTGAAGCAATATATCGAGGCGGAGGCGAAGGGAGCGGGCAAAGACCAGATCGCAGGACCGGCGGGCATCGTCGGCGTCGGCTTCGACGGCAGCAGCATTTTCTTTGTGCGGTGCAGGAGCAAGGGTAAAACGGCAAAAGGAAAACCGGCGGGATTTGAGTTCACTATGGACGGCCCGTGCACTTTCGAGCCGGAAAGCGCACTAACGTTTGTTACTTACTTGCGCGCATTGGCGCGGCTCGCCCTCACTGCGGAGAATCTGGCGGACCGATTCGGGCCCAAGGCCGACGTGGCAAGAGAAGCGGTTGGAGCCTTTGCCGATGCGATGGCCAACTGGAGCACGCCGCGAGCAAAGGTATTCTTTCGGGAATGGCAGCGGCTGTTCGGGATTGTTTATGGCGAACAGTTCGGCGCCGGCTCGGACAAGAAGACGGTGGTGCTGGCCGAGACCTACGGTTTGCCGTCCGAGACCGACTTTCAAGCGGTGTTGTTCTGCGTGCACACGTACTTTGCGCTGCTGATGAAGCTGATTGCGGCGGAACTGCTTTCCGTCAGCGAAGGCAGCCTGGGCAGCTCGTTCAGCAGCTCACTGGCGCATGCATCGAGAGAGCAATTGCTCGGACACCTCACGGACATAGAGGATGGAGGGATATACAGCAAGCGCGGAATAAGCAATTTTCTGGAAGGGGACTTCTTCCGGTGGTACTTGGAAGCCTTTAACTCTCCGCGGCTCGAAGATGCGACTCGGAGTGTGACGAGGGTTCTTTCGGAATTTGAGCCGGCCACAACGATGATCGATCCGGAGGTGACACGTGACCTTTTGAAGAAACTGTATCAATATCTGGTGCCCGACGTGGTCCGTCATCATCTCGGAGAGTACTACACGCCGGACTGGCTGGCTGAGCTGGTGCTTGATGAAGCAGGGTATCGAGGGGATACGAGAAAACGTGTGCTCGATCCGGCATGTGGGTCGGGGACTTTTTTGGTGTTGGTGATACAGCGGGCCAGAGAATTCGGGGCAAGGAAGAGTGAACCGGCCGTTGAGACGGTCAAGCGAATTCTGGCGAATGTATGGGGATTTGACTTGAACCCGCTTGCCGTGATTGCAGCGAGGACGAATTATCTATTCGCCCTGGGTGATCTGACAAAGAAATTGGGGGCCTTCGAGATTCCGGTGTACCTTGCAGACTCGGTTTTGTGGCCGAAGCCAACGGGGCAGATGATGCTCGTTGGTAATGGTGCGGTAGAGGTTCGTACATCGTTGAAAGAGCCGTTTTTCGTCCCGAAGATCTGGGTGGACGGACGGGGGCACCTGATGAGGCACGCCGCACCCGTCATAGAGCAGTTAGTCCGGCTCAAATGTACCACGGCGGAGGCTTTGGTGCGTTTTAAGAAAGAGGGGCTGGTATTTCCGCCGCATGAGAAGGTGGTGGCGAAGTTCTACGAGCACGTACTGGAGCTTGAGAGGGACGGGCGAAACGGGATATGGGCGAGGTTCCTGAAGAATGTATTTGCCCCCATGACGGCTGAGAAGTTCGATTTTGTCATCGGCAATCCGCCCTGGATCAGGTGGGAGTATCTGTCCAGCGAGTACCGCAAGGCACTCACCCCGCTCTTAAAACAATATGGTCTGTATCAGACGAAAGACTTCGCCTCGCGCAACTTGGGCGTAGGAGTGAAGGATTTTTCAATGCTCTTTACGTATGCGGTGGTTGACAACTACCTGCGAAGCGGGGGAAAACTCGGTTTTCTAATAACTCAAGAAGTATTCAAGGCCAAGGGGGCAGGAGAGGGCTTCAGGAAATTCCGATGGGGCGAGCGTGACAACATGCGGGTTCTGAAAGCCCTTGATTTCGTGCATATTAAACCTTTCGAGGGGGCGGCAAATAAGAGCGCGGGGATTATCTTGAAACGAGGTGAGCAGACTAAGTACCCTGTGCCATACGTTCGTTGGCGGCGGAAACCCGGGATAGGAGCTGTGCCTACGAATTATTCATTACACAAGGTCAAAGTGCTGACAGAGCGGGAGAATCTTGTCGCCAGGCCGATAAGTCTGCCAAATGGACCCTGGCGAACGGTCTCGCAGAAGAAAGAAGCGTTTGGAAAGATCGGTGGCACAAGTCAGTATAAGGCATGGAGGGGAATTGAGACGGATCCTTACGGAGTATATTTGCTCGATGTTTTGGAGGTTCTAAGTGGAGGCGATCTTGTTGTTCGGAATCGACCCGATTTAGGGAAAAGGAAAGTGCAAGAAGTAAGGGAAAGGATTGAGAATACTCTGGTTTTTCCGGCACTTAGAGGAAGGGATATAAACCGCTGGGGTGTGAAGCCGGAGATATATGTGGTTTTCCCGGTTGATGCTGTTGAGAAGAAGCCATATTCCGAAGCAATGATGAAGGAGAAATGGCCTCGTACATACGGTTATCTTACTCAATTCAAGACCGCTCTCAAGAATAGGCAGTCTAAGGCTGCGAGGATGTTAGCAGAAAGGACCGTATTCTACGTAATGCTCGGGTATGGGCCTTATACGATTTCGAATTTCAAAGTTGTCTGGAAACGGATGTCCGATGACGTGTTTGCTTCTGTGGTTTCACATCATAAGACGCCGTACGGGTACAAGACTTTGATTCCACTTGGAACTACCGCCTTCTTCTCTCCGGAGAGCGAAGGAGAGGCTCACTACTTATGTGCGTTAATCAACTCCATGCCCGTTCGTGAGCATATTAAATCGTACTCCTCCGCGGGCCGGGGGTTTGGTACGCCGTCGGTGATGGAGCACGTGGGGATACCAAAGTTTGACGAAAAGAACAGTTTGCATAAGAAATTGAGTGAGCTGTCGAAATCGCTGCACAGGCTTAAAGCCAAAGGAGAAACAGCAGCGATGGAAGACTTGGAGGAGGATGTAGATAGGTCCGTAATCGAGTTGTTTCGAATTGAAGAACCACAGACATTCCATAAATAGGTGAGCGATGAATTCAGAAGGACGGTCATTACCGGAAATTACGGTCAAGGCGGTTGTTTTAGGCGTGGTGCTTGCAATTGTCCTGGCGGCGGCCAATGGTTATCTGGGACTGTTTGCGGGAATGACGGTGTCGGCTTCCATACCCGCCGCGGTGGTGTCAATGGCCGTGCTGAGGCTGTTTCGTCGAAGCACCATACTCGAAAACAATATGGTACAAACCATAGCGTCATCCGGGGAGGCCCTCGCGGCCGGGGTCGTATTTACGATCCCCGCGCTGGTTATTATGAACCACTGGAAGGAATTCGATTTTCTGTGGGTGACGGTTATCGGCAGTTTCGGCGGCCTTTTGGGTGTGCTGTTTACGATTCCGCTTCGCCGGGCGTTCATCGTAGAAGACAAGCTCATGTATCCGGAGGGAATTGCGACGGCCGAGGTCCTCAAAGCAGGCCAGACGGGTGGTTCCGATGTCAAGTATATCGCACTGGCCGCCGTAGCCGGGGGGCTGTTCAAACTGGCAGCCGAGGGCCTGCGGATCTTCGGTGGCGTCTTTGAAACAGCCAGGAAAGTCGGCGGCGGCCTGGCCTACTTCGGATCGAACCTCAGTCCCGCCCTGCTGTCGGTCGGGTACATTGTAGGATTGAATATCGCCGTGCTGATGTTCCTCGGCGGTGCGGCCAACTGGTTTGTCGCCATCCCCGTCGTGGCCGCCCAAAGTGAATGGCCCGTGTACCAGCTCAAGAGCGAAATGGCCGGCCCCAGTAGCTGGAACGTCTTCCCGCTGGAATACAAAACCACCGATCCGAACGCGACGCCCGAGCAGATCAAGAAGGCCGAGGGATACAACGAAGATGTCAAGGCCAGGCTGGGCAAAGCGGTGCCGGCGACGGAATACGCGAGGCGGATATGGTCCAAGCGGACGCGATACATAGGCGTAGGCGGAATGTTAATCGGGGGCCTGTGGACCATTATCAGTCTGCGCTCGTCTTTGCTGCGGGGCATCCGCAGCGGCCTGAAAGCGTATCGCAAGGTCGGCGACCAGAACGCCAGCGTGCCCCGAGCTGAAAAAGACGTCCCCATGAAATGGGTGCTCATACTGATAGCGTTCTCGGTTGTGCCGCTGTTTCTGCTGTATCAGGCGTTTGTGCGAGACGTGAGTGTTTCCCTGCCGATGGCGGTCATCATGCTCATCGCGGGCTTTCTGTTCAGTGCGGTCGCCGCGTATATGGCGGGGATCGTGGGCTCATCGAACAACCCCATCTCCGGCGTGACCATTGCCACCGTGGTCGTTTCCGGAGTCACGCTGGTGCTGTTGATGGGTTCCGGCGCCGCCAACGGCCCCGCGGCGGCGGTCATTATCGGCAGCGTGGTCTGCTGTGCAGCCGCAATGGCAGGTGACACGATGCAGGACCTCAAGGCGGGTCACATCGTCGGCTCAACGCCCTGGAAGCAGCAGTTGATGGAGGTCGCAGGCAGCCTGCCCGCGGCATTTCTCATGGCGCCGATAATGACGCTGCTCTATAAGGCGTACGGCTTTGCCGGCCACGAGTCGGCCAAGGCCAATCCGCTCATCGCCGCCCAGGCGAACTTGATAGCGTCGGTTGCCGAAGGTGTTTTCAAAGGCGAATTGCCGTGGAGTTTTGTCCTGATAGGGGCGGGCATGGCGGTGGCTGTCATAATCCTCGATGAGTATCTTACGCGCCGGGGCAGCTCTTTTCGTACGCCGGTCCTGGCGGTCACTATAGGAATTTACCTGCCCTTTGAATTGTCGGTGCCTATTTTTGCAGGAGGGCTCATTCATCATATCATCAAAATCTATCGTCGCAGAAAGGCGCTGGCGGCTGATGCGGCTGAAACCGCCGACCGGCGAGGACTATTGTTTGCGTCGGGGCTGATCACCGGCGAGGCGATTGTCGGCATTCTGCTGGCCATACCCATCGTCGTCAGCGGCAGGGAAGACGTCCTCGCGGTAATGAAAAAACCGTTAGGCGCCTGGCCGGGCGTGATTCTGCTGGCAGGCGTCGCATACTGGCTCTATCGCACCGCGCGCGGCAAGAGAACGAAGACCCTGGGTTGAGCAAACAATCGCCAAACGTCATTGCGAGGCCCGACTCGTGCTACATAGTGAAGTTTCCGCTTCCCCTAGTTCTTTCGTTCTTCCAACAGAGTCAGTTCTTAAGGACCGATCCCTTTGATTCCCTTCCGGGTTTTCAGTGCCAGACTGTGATAACCTCCTGCTGCAATAGCTGTGTAATTGTCGCCAGGAGGAGACTCGGCCTTGCCTTTGCCATAATCATTCTGACCCCAGCCTACGATGGTGCCGTCCATCCGCAGGGCAAGACCATGCCAGTAACCTGCGGAAATAGCAATAAAACCATCTCCCTTTGGTGGACTGGCCTGCCCATAGTCATTACGCCCCCACCCTATAATGCTACCGTCCGTCCTTAGTGCAAGACTATAATCACCTCCGGCCGCAATTGCTTGAAAATCGCTGCCCTCTGGCGGGCTAGCTTGGCCGTAGTCGTTCGTCCCCCACCCCGCAATGCTGCCGTCTGCCCTCAATGCGAGGCCATGGAGTGGCCCAGCAGATATAGCAACGAAGTCGTTCCCATCGGGCGGTTCGGCTTGGCCGTGTTTGTTATTGCCCCAGCCGACGAGCGTCCCATTCGACCTCAGGGCCAAGCTATAACCACCTCCTCCGGCTGCGACAGCTACATAGTCGTTACCATCTGGCGGATTTGTTTCGCCGTATCGATCCCATCCCCAGCCCACAATCGTGCCGTCTGCTTTCAATGCTAAGCTGTGAAAGCCTCCGGCTGCAAGGTCCATATAATCATTCCCGTCGGGTGGGCTCGCCTGACCACGTCCGTCCAAACCCCAGCCCACGATCTTTCCATCTGACGTCAATGCGAGGCTATGGTTATATCCGGCAACCGTCAAGACGTAGTCATTCATATCTACAGGGGCCGTCTTTCTAATAGCCGTCGGGTTATTCCAGGCAACAACCGTGCCGTCAGATCTCAGTGCCAGATTACAGGAAATACCCGCGGCAATTGCAATGAAATCGTTGCCATCCGGTAGACGGCTCTGCCCTGGCTCGTCACGCCCCCAGGCGATCAGCGTCCCATCTGACCTGAGCGCCAAGCTGTGTGTGTCTCCGGCAGCTATGGCCACATAGTCGTTGCCATCCGGCGGACTTGCCTGGCCATAGTCATTCTGACCCCAACCTACAATACCTCCATCGGCTTTGAGGGCTAAGCCAAAATGCTCACCTGAGGCAATGGCAACGAAGTCATTACCGTCTGGTGGACTTGCCTGGCCGAATCTATTATCACCCCATGCAACTATTGTCCCGTCCGCCTTAAGTGCCAAGCTGTGAGTGTCCCCGGCGGCTATCGCCACAAAATCGTTACCATCCGGCGAGTCGATTTGGCCAAAGTAGTTGTTACCCCGAGCTACGATTCTCCTGTCAATAGTTAATGCCAAGCTATGGTAACCTCCGGCAGCTACAGCCACATAATCGTTGCCCTCCGGTATAGGCATATACTTGTATGAAATACCCCAGCCTGCAATCGTACCGTCCGACCTCAGCGCCAAGCTGTGTGAGTATCCAGCGGCAATAGCCACATAGTCATTGCCATCCGGTGGAAAGGCTTCGCCGAAGTGGTTTTCACCCCAGCCTGCGATCGAACCATCCGCCTTTAAGGCTAAATTGTGAAATCCACCGGCAGAGATAGCCACAATCTTTTGGCGATTCAAATCGGTATCGGCCAGTTGGTCGCCCCAACCAACGATGGAAAAAGCACTCGCGCCAGTCACCATCAACAAAAGCAACATACCGATAAGAAGGAATACTCCTGTAGTCTTTTCCCGCCTCATACTTTCTCCTCTTGCAGACTCTGAAATCATGGATATGGAAAACCTTATCATTATCAATATAACAGATTTCACGTGGTTGACGCAAGCCTTTTGTTGAAATCGGGGGATTGAAATCCGGTGGCACCTTACCGGTTTCTCCCTTCCACGAAGGCGTTTTCGGATTTCGCACAGCAGGGAACCACTTTGGGCGGCTCTAATTCTCATTGCACGAACGCGAACATGGGGTCCCAGGGCGGCAGGACTATGGGCGGCTGTTCTAATATCTTCAGGACCTCATCGGGGACATATTTGTTTTTCGACGATGATGCTGTAAATCAGGTGTTTGCCTTCAGCCGCCGGACCTTATCGAGGCTTTCGGCGAACTGGGCCTGGGCTTTATCCAGATACGCATTGACCTCATCGACATAACCATCCGCCGAGGCTGACCAGACGCGATTGAGATACCGCTCACCGGCAGCAAAACAGCTCATTACGTCTGCATACGCGCTCAATCCGTGTACATGGGCAATACTCTCCCGCTTATTGACAAAGGCCGCCAAATCCTCCGCAAAAAGTGCGTCAATTCGGTGACGCGCATCATACGTGTCGATAGAGTGCTTCTGCGCGTTGAGCTGATTTATATTCTCCACGATTCGGCTAAGACTCGTTTCCAGTGCTTGTACGCCGGCAGCTAATTTCCCTTCAGACCGTCTTATCCGATGCCCCCCTACCCGAACAAACACAATCCCGGCAGCGCCTACGCCCAGCGCCGCGGCGAAATAACACCAGCGGACATTTTCTTTATCCACGATGGCTGCCAGTGAGCCGGCTAAGAAGCCTGCTGCTATCATCAAAGAACCGAGCCTTTGCATAATAATCCATCCTTATATTTTCACATAAGTCCGGCGATGACGTGGTACAAGGCAAAGCCGACTCCGACCATAGCCTCCCCGACGATAAGACCCGCCGCTATAGGGATGCCGACCTCTTCGCTGAAACGCTGCCCCTTTTTCCAGTCCATCAAGACCCGCAGCAGTGTTCCGATACTGTATGTCAGCACGACATCGAACGGCAGGTAAAAGCTCAGACCCACGAGGATACCGAGTCCACCGATACCGCTGGAGCTAAGTAACGCACCCAGGCCGGTGCCGGCTATATACTTGGCAACGGGAACTTCGCCGCCCAGAACAGCTTTTATCATTTGCGCCAACGCCGACGCCTGCGGCGCCGGCAGCCTGTCACTGCCGAGCTGATAGGCCTTGTGAAGAATGAAGATCAGGGCCATAATCAGGATCGGCCCCAGCCAGGTGGAGATGAGCTCGCCGATTTGTTGCTTTCTGGGGGTGGCTCCAACAAGAAAACCTGCCTTGAGGTCCAGCATGACATCTGTGGCGTTGGCCATTGCGACGCAGGCGGCGGCGCCAACGATCACCGATGACACGATCGCCGCCTTGTCGCCGAGGCCGCTGCTGATAACAATCAGGATGGTCACCGCGATAAGAGTCATGCCGCTCATGGGCGACCAGTTTGTCCGCCCGATACATTCGGATAGAATTACTCCCGCAATCCAAATCCAGATGGTTCCCAACAGCGCCATCAGTCCGCCCCGCACTATGCCCATCTCCTTCACGGACATGATTGAAACAACAAAAAGCAAGACGGTAGCACCCGCTATTCCAATGTACAAAAGACGTATAGGCATCTCATCTTTCGATAAAGCGGTCTTTAATTTAGCGGCATTGTGCATGCTGCGAATCGCGCTGATCAATAGCGGCAGCGCCAGGACAATGCCCGCGAATGCGCCTCCGATGAGCATCCCGATGCCGACCGGCCTGAATAAAATCAGCCGCAGGTATTCCGGCATAGTCTTATTGGCGGTCGCAAGCGTCTGCGCCGCCGGCAGAAGATTCATGGCCGCCAATAAAGGAGCCAGGAACCAGTAGCAGACAAAACCCCCGACAATGAAGTACACGCCGCCCCTGCCTGCAATAAAGCCGACGCCGACCGTCATCAGAGAGACGTACCAGATGCCGTTCATGTAGTCCGGCAGGCCCACCAGCCGGCCCAAATCCCACTGCTCGAATTTGCAGAGCTGGCTGACGAAATGAGCGATACCGCTTAACGCCACGCCGCAAAGAAGCAGCAGGGCTTTGTGCACGCCCGCGCCCGGGGATTTCAGGATCGTCGCCACGGCCACGCCGCCGGGAAACGCCAGCCTTTCGAAGTCAATCATCTGCTTTCGCAGAGGTATGATAAACGCGATACCCAGAATACCACCGGCGATACACGCGAACACTAATAAGACAGCACTGAAGTCGGTTTGGTTCAAAATGAACAGTGCCGGCACGGTGAACATCATCCCGGCTGAGGCGGCATTAACCGAGCTGGCGATGGTCTGGTTGATGTTGTTTTCGATAATGCTGCTTCGCCGCAGGACGCCGCGGAGAATTCCGAATCCCAAAATGGCCGCTAACTCCGAGCCTTCGATGGAGAAGCCAAGAATCAGGCTGGCGTATCCGATGCTTATCGTGATGAGGGCCCCCAGCCCGTATCCGACCAGCACCGCCGTCAGCGTCAGCTCCGGATAAGGTCCCCGGCGGATGATTCTTTCTGCGCTGCCTCCAGGATTTGCCACGGTCAAGTCTCCTTTCAGCCGTAAGGGCGTTTTGCCGAGGATTTATTGATATGAAATAACTGATGTCAGCTTATAGCCGGTGAGTTTCTCTCGTCCTTTCAGGTCCGCAAGCTCCACGAGAAATGCTATCCCCGCAACGCGTCCACCTATTTTTTCGATGAGCCGGCAGGCCGCCGCCATGGTCCCGCCGGTCGCTAATAAATCGTCAACCATCAGAACTTTCGCCCCGCTTTTGACGGCATCTCGATGGATCTCCAACGTGTCGGTGCCGTATTCCAAATCGTAGGTGATGCTTTCGGTCCGCCAGGGCAGCTTGCCCTTCTTGCGTATGGGGACAAAGCCGGCTGCGAGTTTCTCCGCAACGGCGGCGCCAAAGATAAAACCCCGGGCCTCCACCGCGGCGACATATTGGATGCCCGCCTGCGAAAAATCGGCGCACAGCGCGTCCACCGCTGCTGCAAAAGCCCGTGGGTCGCCCAGCAGCGGCGTAATGTCCCGGAAGAGAATTCCCTTTTTCGGCCAGTCGGGGACGTCGCGAATGTAGCTTTTCAGGTCAATTCCTTTGCTGGTCATGTGTGTGCCTTCCATTGCATCGGTCAACATTACAGTTGCTCGGCGCAACTTTCTGGCTTTCTATTGTGAGTCAATGACGGGCGAAATGCAAGTTTTAATTGACCTGTGATTCAGCGTTATTCTTCGTTCATGCACTGATAAAGCTTGGTGAGCGCATCCCGCCGAATCTGCCGAATCCGCTCTCGTGTGAGTCCCTGCTTCTTGCCGATTTCCTTCAGTGACATCGGCTTTCCCCCGCCGAGGCCGTAATGCAGCCTCAGCACGTCAGCTTCTCTGGGGTCGATTTCGTCGAGCAATCGCAGGGCCTTTGCCTTTTCTTCTTTCGCGACCAAGGCGTCCTCCGGCCGGCTGCCGCTGGGGTCTTCCAGGATCGCTTCGAGCATGACGTCCTCGTCTGTTTCGTCGCCGCTGTAGGCATCGCTGGCGGAGCTGAGGACCTCGACGATACGATAGATGACTTTTGCCTTCCGCAGCGGCAGTTGTATGATCTCGGCCATCTCCTCGACGGTCGGCGTCCGGCCGAGCGTGCTTTCCAGCTCCGCGGTGGTATGCCGCCACTGGTTAATCAAGGCGACCATATAAGTGGGGACATGCACCGGTTGAATGTTTTCCAATAGCGCCCGCTTGATGCTCTGCTTTATCCACCATGCGGCGTACGTGCTGAAGCGGACCCCGCGGTCGGGATCAAAGTAATCGACGGCTCGTATCAGGCCGAGATTGCCTTCTTCGATCAAATCGCCCAGACTGATCCCCCGGTCCGCGTATTTCTTGGCGATGTTCACGACCAGTCGCAGATTGCTTCGCACCAATTGGTCGCGAGCCCACTGGTCGTTTTCTTCCATGACCCGTTTGCCTAACTCATGCTCCTGGTCCATCGTCAACAGCGAGGCTTCGTCGATTTCTTTGAGATATTCTTTTAGGGTAACGTCGAACGCGATAGCTCACTCCCGCCCGGCCGAGAAACCTCTCGGTTCCGGCCATCAGGGCAAAAATCGGGTCTTAACCGTGCCTCCTTTTTTATGGGACGCTCACATCCCTGCCGCCAAACAAACCTCATTGAGCTATCGGTCAGATAGGCGTGAGAGTTTACCCCCGGTGGAGATTTTCCCCCGTATCCAGGTCTCGGTGCAGGATTGTGGTACGGCCATTCCTTCGACTGGGCTCAGGACAGGCCTGGCCGTGATTGCTTTCACGGGCTGGAAGCCGGTGCTACATTGAGGTCGGCTGTCCGTGTTGAATCCGGGGCAAGCAAAGAAAAAGGGACCTATACCGAGTCAAATCGGTATAGGTCCCGAAGTGATACAAATTCCGACCCCCGTTTGCACGGGGGCAAGCCTGCCCCTGCGCACGCAGGGGTTATTGCATCCCAAAGCCGTGTTCGGCTTTAGGGAGCAGTCCTCGGCCGGTACAGGCGGATGTCGTCGAAATACATCTTGCCTGAGCCGCCGGGGGCCGTCTGATTGCCCCTGGTGCCCAAACCAAGCGCGATCCGGTCCACATTCGTCAGCGTGATGCCCTGATTGGCCAGAGCCGACAGAGGAACGACCCACTCCGTCCAGGTGGTTATCGTCGCCGCAGCCGGATCAGGATGGACTACCACCGCCGGCTGACCTGCGCTGTTGGAGACCGCCACGTACAGCGGCTCGGCCCCGTTGCTGGCGATGCCGATATCCTGGTGCGCCCACTGCGGACTGACCGTACCTGTGGTCGTGACGTTCGTGAACACCGCCTGACACGTCAGAGCCGCATCGTGGCTGGTCAGCGCCAAACCGATATAGACATTCGAACCCATCTGGATGTTCTGCGGCGTAGCGCCCGTGACCGGCTGCCAGGTCGTGCCGTTGGCCGAATGGGTAACCGTGAAGTTGCCCGCCAAGTCACGCTCCAACTTCACCCAGCGCGGCGCGGTCACGCCGGTCTGATTGGCATTGAAGCTGGCAGCGCCCGTATCGAGACGGCCCTGGGCCGCGACACCGTTGCTCGGGGTAATCGCGCCGAACATGTGGCGCGAGCCGCCGTCCAGCGTCTCGCGGATCATCACGCCGGCCTTGGCCCAGCCGTTGGTGTTCTGGACGCTCTGGACCCGCGCGACAATCGAGCCGGCGCCGGTGAGCGTCTTGTAGGCAAAGTGGAACTCATCGTGATAGTTGCCTGCCGTGCCGACGTCCCAGATGTCCGTGCCGGAGGCGGTCATCGTGTAGGTCCCGATGGGCCCTTCCACGAAGCTGCCGACGGAGGCTGGAAGCCCTCTGAACCAGATCGACAGTTCCGCAACGCCCTGCTCGGTCCAGTCCTTCGCGTTGGCCAGCTTAAGCTCGACCTCGGAATACTTGGACATGCCTTGCTTATTGTTGTCATAAGCAACCGGCATCGACTGACTGCCGCCATGAACGATCGTTTCCTCGGTAAAGGAAGGTGTGTTTTCGTCGCCCACGGCCGCACCGGTTCCGTTGCCGGCAAAGTAATTCGGTGTGCCGGGCGCGCCGTAGCCGAGCCCATCGTGCCAGGAGTACCAGATCTGGTTGTCGCCGGCGTCGTAGTCTTCAAAATCGTCCACGATGGCAAAGCCGGCCGTCGTGAAGCTCCAAACCTTGCCGACCCATGGACTGTCGGGATTGACGCTGTTGACCTCATCAATCCGCCAGTAGTAGGTGGTCTCCCAGGCCAGTTTGCCGGGATCATAGCTCTCGGAGCCGAGGGCCTTGGTGGCTTTGAACTCGGGCGAGGTCTTGGTCGCATTCCTGACGGCCTCTGCATCGATGCCGAAGTACACCTCATGCGAGGCAGCGTAGGCTCCAGGAGTCCAGCTAAGTGTCGGCGTCTGCTTTATATCTGCAGCGCCGTTTGCCGGATTCGGATTCGCGACGGCACCCTGCGTCGTGAAGCTCCAGACGTCGCCCTTGTGGGTAGCGGCGCCGTCGAACTCATCGACCCGCCAGTAATACGTCTTGGCCCGCTTGATCCCGGTGGGGCTATAGGTCGCAACGGCCTGAGGCAGTCCGCCGGCCGCGCTGCTGACGGTCTCGAAACTGGTACCGAAGTAAACGGTGTGCAATTTGGTCCCGAAGCCCGGCGCCCAGCTCAGCTTGATATTCACGTCCACCGATTCGGCCCCGTCCGCAGGAACCGGATTATAGGCCTTCCTGGGTGGAACTAAGAAGCTCCAGACCCTGCCCTTGTATTTGGTCACGCCGTTGGCTTCAACCTCATCGATTCGCCAGTAATAGGTGGTCCCTGGAACCAGGCCGTCCGGATACGGGAATCCTGGGAAGCCAACAACAAAGTAGGTCGAAGGCTGGTTGCCCCGGAACGTCCCGCCCGTGCCGTCGTTGACGTCGGCAAAGCTTTCGCCGAAGTACACATCGTGCGAGGCCGCCGTGGAACCGGGCGACCAGCTCAGGCTCGCCCACGTGTCCGGATGGATCGCACCATCCTTGGGATTGGGATTCAGTGCGATCACTGGAAGCCCGACCGTTACGTTGTCGAATGTGTACGTGCGCACCTCGCCGCCCGCGTGTGACGTGACGAACAGGCCGATGTAAACGTCGGTGGCCATTGTGACGTCCATGGGGTTCGTTATCGTGCCGCCCGCATTGTCCGCGCCGCCTGTGAACAGCACCCAGTTAGCGCCGTCGGTAGAATGGTAGCCTGTAATCGTATTTCCTTGGCGCGCCAGTCTGACCCAACGAGGCGGTGACGCCGTGACAGTGCCATGTAAGCTGCTGGAGGAGGCGCCGGCCTGCTGATGACGGCCCTGGAACGCCATGCCGCCGCCGTCGCCGCCGGTCAGGGCCATAATCATATGCTTCGAATCGGGGGTCAGCGTCTCGCGGATCATTACGCCGCCCTTGGCCCAGGTGTTTGTTCCGGTGCCATTGCTGACAACGCGCGCGACTATTTCGCCGTTACCGGACAATGGCACATACGCATAGTGGAAGGCGTCCGAGGTACCCCAGATGTCGGCGCCGTCGCCGCTGACGGTCCACGTGCCGCCGGCCTCGTTGGCGCTGCCGCCGGTCGTGCCGATGTCCTGGTCGGCCCATCCGGGCGGTATCGCCGCCGAGGCGTGGCCGGCCAAGCTCAGCATCAGCACAAAAGAAGCCAGACAAATCAGTTTTCTAAACATACATGCCTCCTGTATAAATAGTAGTAGAATGGAAAAGACCGATAACAATCCTCACCTTTGCCACATCCTATGCTCATGTCTGCCCAGGACATTCTTTTTGCGATTTGAAATTGCCTCCTTCCTTCCAAAACGACTCTCAACTTATTAAGGTAAAGACTTGTCTCCGAAGCATACGACTCCGGTGGTCTTGAGTTAATCTTGTCCACAGGATGGCTCACGCCATTGCCTTCGCGCCTTGCAGGTGACGGGCCTCTCGCGCCCACAGAAAATCCACGTATCGAGCGTAAGAAACCGCCCACCTTACCTATCTTAATTTGTATCACATTGGCCCTATCCGCGTCAAGAGCAAAATCGGCCAAATTTGGCAGAAAAGTCCATAATGTCAGAGCGTACTTCCGGGAAAAGGGTAATTTCGGGGCGGAGAAATGCGATTTGAGCTGATATTGGCCTTTTGTGCCGGCCAATGCGATTGTCGATTTGCGATTTTGGATTTTCAATCGGCAATGGGTGGCAGCCTCAAAGCCGAAGGCTTTGGGGATGGTAAATGCAGGAGAAGCCATCCCCAAGCTGCGCTTGAGGCTGCCACCCGTGTTCGTCCGGTGCTGTTTATGCTATCCTGAGTCTATCACCCAATAACAGGGCTGCGAAACTGTAAACGGCAAAGCCAAGGCCCCCCGCCATCGCCAGGCAGAATTGCCATTGTCCCCGGACGGCCTCCACCGTCTGGGGAATTCCATCAATAAAGGCACGCCCCTGCTGTGGGAAAGCGCCGGCGGCCCGCTGCAAGAACTCTGCCGCGGCGTCCGGAAAAACCAGCCCTGTTGTGAGCGCCGCGGCAACCAGTGCAATACATCCGGCCAAAGCGAGCCTCTCCTGGAGAACGATACGGGCCAGAATCTTCCGCTCTTGCGATTCTCTGATCCGTCTTAGCATCTTCCCGGTAAAATCCACCGGCACCGCCTCCGAAGATGACCGCAAAGCTCGCCCTAACAATCTGTCAAAGTCATGTTCACTCAATCTATCTGTTGGCATCAATCTCTTCTCCAAAGGCCGGGGCCAAGGTCATTTTCAATCTCTCTCTCGCCCTGAACAGATACGTCTTAACCGTGTTTTCGTTCGCACGCATTATCTCGGCGATATCGGCGACGCTCTTTTGCTCCCGGTAGAACAATATCACGGCCACGGCCCAAAGCCTGGGCAGCCGGTCAACGGCCGCCCAAACGATTTTCTCGGTTTCCCTCCTTAGGAGGACCGCCGCCGGCCCCTGCTGGTTACTGTCGGCAATCTCCTGATCCGGTTCAGCATCGAGCCGGCACTGCTTTCGATTCTTCCGCAGGAAACTCACCGCCTGCCGGTATGCTATACTCCACAGCCATGTGCTCAGCTCGGCCCGGCCGTCGTATCGGCTCAACCCGTTGTAAGCGGCCAGGAACGTCTCGCTCGCCACGTCTTCAGCCTCATCTTCCGCCAGCCCCAGCTTCCGGCAGCACAGGAAAACCGTTTCTTTGTACTTATCAATGAGCTCGGCAAACGCCTGGTGGTCGCCGCTCCTAAGCAGTCGCAACCAGTTATCCTTTTGTTGCCGTTCCCATTCCTTCTCTGCCAACCAGAGTCTCCCTTCCTTATTGTATTAGTCGCGGCCGGGGCTTAACGAGTTTCAGATTTTTCTCAAATCTATTATACAATAACGGCGGCCCATGCACAAAAACCATGCCGGCGCCCAAGCCAGGAAAAAAATCGGGAATCTTCTGAAACCAGTTTCATAGCATGAGCGACTAACCCACAAAAGGCAATAAGAAAGCCGAATCAAGGAAAGAACTGAAGAATCAAAGGAAAGCAAAAGATGAATGCAAATTGTTACCTCAAGCCGGCATGGACGCATAACAGCTCAATACGAACGGATCTGCCCCTCATGGTGGTGGCAAAAACAAGTAAGAGAAAGCTGCGGGAAATGCTCAGCCCGGGCCAGCTTCTGTGCGTCGGCAAAGTGTATGTCAAGACCCACGACGGTGCGGTAAGAATAAGATAGTCCGCCGAAACAAGTCCAAACTGAAAGGAGTGAAAAATGAAAACCTGTCATATCACAAAATTTTCTCTGGGTTGTGTGCTGTGCCTGCTGACGCTGCTGGCCGGCTGCTTCATCAACATCGGAAGCTGCGCCATGCAGGCCAAGTACGAAAGAACGGTCCAGTTGTCCACCCCCTTGTCGCCAGGGGCAACCTTTGCCGCCCAGACCCACAACGGCTCAATTACAATCAACGGGGCGGACGTTGCCGACTGTAATTTGACGGGCGCGATTGTCGCCCGGGCAGCGACCGAAGAGGAAGCCGAAGAGCTTGCCGAAAAGACAAACATAAGGCTCGAACCGGCAGGGAATGGGCTCACGGCCAAAATTGAGAAGCCGCATCTCAAGTGGAACCAGTCTGTGAGCGTCAGTCTCGATGTTAAGGTTCCGAATCGGACGGACCTGGAGCTTCTCACGCACAACGGCGAGGTGGGGATCGCCAATATCACGGGCCGGCTTGACGCCACAACGCACAACGGTAAAGTGACAGCCGAAAAGGTTTCCGGCACCACCGCGCTCAAAACACACAACGGGTCCGTTGTGTGCATGGAAATCTCAGGTGATACGCAGTTGAGAACGCATAACGGCAGCGTAAAGGTTCATTACTCCCAAGCCGCCCAGCCCGGCTGCGATATATCGGTCGTTACCCACAACGGCGGCATAGAGTTTGCGGCCCCGCCCGGTTTCTCGGCCCAGGTTGAGGCCTCGACCCACAACGGCTCAGTAAGTACGGACCTGCCGATAACAGTGGTCGGCAAGGTGAGCAAGAACGAGCTAAAGGGAACGATTGGAACGGGCCAGGGCAAGCTGCAGCTTGAAACCCACAACGGCTCGATAAAAATAAGATAGCAAACCACACCGATACGAAATAAGGAGCGCAGAAAATGAAGAAGCATTACAGGACAATCATAGCTCTTGGCTCCTGCCTCTGCCTGTTTGCGATTGTCACCGGCTGCGATATTCAAATTGGCAACTGGGGGCAGGCCAAATACGAAAGAACGGTTCAGCGGCAGGCCCCACTCGCCGCCGGTTCGACACTCGTCGCAGAGACGAGCTTTGGCTCTATCACGATTGCCGGCGCCGATGTGGCGGATTGTAACGTCGTCGCCGAAATCTGCGGCCGGGCCCCTACGGAAGAAGAGGCACAGGAATTGGCCGAACAGGTTGAAATAAAACTTGAGACGGTCGGCACTACGTTGACGGTCAAGGCCGACAAGCCCCCTACAAAACACAATCGCTCGATCAGCATCAGCTACAGCATCACCGTTCCCAAGCAGACGCACGTCGAATGTGCCAGCTCGTACGGCGCGATTAAGGTAAGCGATATCAACGCAAACGTGAGCGGCAAGACCAGCAGCGGCTCGGTCGCCATCGAGAATATCGAAGGCTCGGCCAATCTGGATACGTCCTACGGCTCGGTCAAATGCAGGAACATCTCAGGCGGGAATGTCACCGTCAAATCCAGCAGCGGCTCGATTACCGCTGAGAACATTAAGGGCTCAACCCAGCTAAGCACATCCTATGGCTCTATCACCTGCAAGGACGTGTCGGGCGGCGACGTTCAGCTCAAGAGCAGCAGCGGTGCGATCAAGCTCTCGAATGCCTCTTTCGGCGATTGTGATGCGCACACGTCATACGGTTCGATCGACTCCGACGAGCTGAAGGGCGATTCGGTCAAGCTCCATTCGGACAGCGGCGGCATCCATGTTACGGGAGCTTCGGCGGATACGGTTGACATCTCCACGTCCTACGGGCGCATCACGTGCCGGGAGATGACCGTGAATGATCTGACCGCCAGGTCCGGCAGCGGCAATCTCGATGTCGCCTATTCGGACTCAACGCCGGCTGAAATCACCGCCAGCGTGGTGACCTCATACGGGAGTATCGACTTTACCGCGCCGCCCGGCTTCGTCGGCCAGGTCGATCTGTCCACCAGCTACGGTTCAGTAAGAACGGACCGCCCAATAACGATAAGCGGGGAAGTCGGCAAGAGGAAGCTCCAGGGAACAATTGGTCAAGGAAAGGGCAGGCTGCATCTGCAAACCAGCAGCGGCTCGATAAACCTGAAATAGAATCGTAGGATGGGGCCCGCCCCACCATTATTGATCTACAAGACTGAAAATTGAAAGGAAATAAAAATGAGTCCTTCTGAAGCTTTTGGAATAGCACTGATATTACTTGGATGTTCGGCCCCTATCATTGTGATCGGCATCGTGTACATCATCAAGAAACGGCTCGAGCATAAGCAGATCATGGCGGCCATCGAAAAAGGAACGCCTCTGTCCGAGCTTAGACCTGCCCAGCAGAACGGCTCACTGTGGACCAGGAACGTCGCCATGGGCATTGGATTGCTTGTCATCGGAATCGGCTGGGTTTTCGTGATGCCGGGCGGAGGCCCTTATGTGTTAGTAGCTCTCATTCTTGTCGGCATCGGGATCGCGCGGATCATCCGCGGCGTGCTCAACCGGAAGTACGACGCACAGAGCCAGCCTTCGGTAAAAAATGGCGCCGCGCAAGGCAGACATCCTGCCGGCATTTCAGCCCCAGGAACCTTACAGCAATGACCCGGTTCCAAAGGTGGTCCGGCTTGGCATCGTTGAGTAAGCAAGAGTAACACCCCCACGTTGTTTTTGGGGGTGTTTTTTTGTGAAGCATCGAGTAAAATAAACTGTTTTGGAGAGCACGATAATGAAACGCATGTTTCGGCAACTCATCTTTGTCTTGGCGCTGGGTGCAGTTGTACACGGGGGGCAACTGTCTGAGCAGGTCTTGGTGCCGCAGATTGACGGCCGGTGGTGGCAAGTCGCGGGTAATCCGATGGACCACAAATATGCCGCCGAGAAGCAGGAGCCGGTTGATTTTGCCGTCTGGCAGGCGGCCGATGGTACCTGGCAGCTATGGTCCTGCATTCGCAATACCACCGCGGGCGGCAAGGAAGGCAGGACTCGATTTTTCTACGGCTGGGAAGGAAAGAGCCTGACCGACACCGACTGGAAACCGAAGGGCATCGTCATGGAGGCCGACCCATCGTTGGGCGAAACGCCCGGCGGGCTTCAGGCCCCGCACGTGGTCAAGGTGGGCGACATGTATCATCTGTTTTACGGCGACTGGGTGAACATCTGTCACGCCACGAGCAAGGACGGCAAGAGCTTCACCCGTGTCATTCAGGACGACGGCAAGACCGGCATGTTCACGGAGGGCCCCGGCAATAATACGCGAGACGTGATGCTTTTGCCACATGACGGAAGATGGTTTGCGTACTACACCGCCTATCCGAATCGGCAAGGCATGGTCTATGTCCGCACGACCGAAGACTTCAAGACCTGGAGCCAGTCCATGGTCGTCGCCTTTGGCGGGCAGGCCGGCACCGGCGCCACCCAGGCAGAGTGTCCCCATGTCGTGAAGCTGGCCCCGCATGAGTTCTACCTTTTCAAAACACAGACCTACGGCCCACAAAAGGGCAGCAACATCCGGCAGAGAGGGGCGCCACAGACGAGCGTTTATTATTCCCAGGACCCCACGATGTTCGGTATCAACCAGGATGAGCGGTATTTTGTTTGCACCTTGCCCGTCGCCGCACCGGAAATCATTTATCACGAGGGGCGGCATTATATCGCCGCTCTCAACGAGGGTGCTCTGGACGGTATCCGCATCGCACGATTGACGTGGGTGCGGAAGTAGTCTTATCGATGGGCCGATATTTCAATTTCGGATTTTGTCACTATAGCTATCGCCGAGTTCGCAAAGACCGCCGACGATTGACAATTGACGATTGACAATTTACAATTGTGGCGTGATCAAGAGAAGAAAAACCAAGACCATCAAAATCGGCTCCGTGGAAATCGGCTCCTCCGCCCCCATTGTTATCCAGTCGATGACCAAGGTGCCGACGACGGATATCGCACGCTGTGTCAGGCAGATCCATCAGCTTGTCGAGGCCGGCTGTGGGCTTGTCCGAATCGCCGTGCCCAGACGCGCCGACACGGCGGCTTTCGCACAAATCGTGCAGAGAGTCGATGTGCCCTTGATTGCCGATGTCCACTTCAGCCCGGACCGGGCCATTGAGGCGATTGAAGCCGGCGCCGCTAAAATCCGATTGAATCCGGGCAACATCAAGAATCGAAAAGACATTTTTCGGATCATCGACGCGGCCAAGATGCACAAGACGGCCATCCGCATCGGGGTCAATGAAGCAAGTATCAGGGACCTCAAGGCCGAACCGGTCCCCGCCCCAAAGCGCACCGCCTTGATGCTCAGAGAGATGAAAAGATACGTCCGGCTGTTCGAAGGTCGCAATTTCACTCGATTGGTTCTCAGTGCAAAAAGCAGCGACGTGGCGCGGACCATCGAAATCAACCGCAGGATTGCAGAGACGTTCGAGTATCCCATCCATCTCGGCCTGACTCACGCCGGCCTGCCGGAAGACGCCCGGATCCCTTCCGCCGTTGCTCTGGGCACACTGCTTGCCGAAGGTATCGGTGACACCATCAGAGTAAGTGCCGCCGGCGATCCCGTCGAGGAGGCCAAGATCGCCAAACAGATACTGACGGCACTCGGTCTGTGCGAGCGCTCGAGCCCCGAATTGATCGTGTGCCCGACGTGCGGCCGGGCCGAAATCGACGTCGTTACATTGGCTCGCCGAGTGGAGAAGGCCATACGCCGGCTCGATAAGCCGCTGCGCGTCGCCGTCATGGGCTGCGTGGTCAACGGCCCCGGGGAAGCCGCCGACGCCGAGCTGGCCATCTGCGCGGCAAAAGACAAGGCATTCATCTACCGGCGCGGCCGAAAAATAGCTATCGTTCCGGAAAGCGAAATCATTCCGGCCGTACTGAAAGAACTACAGAGAATCTGACACGATGGGCGTGCGCGAGAAACCACCCGACACGTTTTCTGAGCCGCTGAAGACCACTCTCAAAAACTTCTGTACCGTTGTCGCCTTCGGCATAGCCTTCGGATACATTGAAGCCGCCGTCGTTGTCTATCTGCGAGAAATTTTCCATCCCGACGGCTTCACCTTCCCCATGAAGGTCTTCGGCGCCGGTCCGCTGATGACGCGATTCTTGGTGACAGAGATTGGCAGAGAAGTGGCAACCGTCGTCGTGATTTTTACCGGCGCGCGGCTGTTCGGCCGAAACCGCCGGCAGCAAGTGGCCTATTTCCTGACTATCTTCGCCATCTGGGACATCTTCTACTACGTCTGGCTCAAGGTCCTGATCGACTGGCCCGCCTCGATTATGGACTATGACATCCTGTTTCTCATACCGGTGACGTGGGCGGCGCCGGTCTTTTACCCCGTCCTTGTGTCAGTCACGTTACTTGTCTTTGCCATGATCATGCTCCACCGCTCCTCTCGCACCATCGCCATCAGGGCAACCTGGCTGGACTGGCTGACATTCTCTGCATCAGGCATTATCGTGGTCGTGTCTTTCTGCATTGCCGGCCTGCATATCACTGAACAGGACGCCGCGTCGCATTTTTATCGGCCGTTGTTTATTGCCGGCTACCTGCTCGGTGTGGTCACCTTCGTAAAATGCCTTCTGAAGTCCCGATAGGGGACTTGGCGGCACAAGAACGAATGACCAGTACTTTGGCGTTAAGGGTTTCCGCTCTTGTTTTCTCCTGGCGCGCCCGTCCGGGTCGGCCTTCTGTACGGTCGTCGCCGGTTGTCCATGCCCGTGTCCTGTACGAATCCCTCGAATTTGCCGAAAATCATCTTGCCGGCGGAGGTCTGAAGCGAGCTGGTGATGCTGATGAGCAGGTCGCGTCCGATCTTGTTGCGGCCGCCTTCGACGACGACCATCGTGCCGTCGTCAAGATAGCCGATACCTTGTTCGGCCTCTTCGCCCGGCTTGATGATCCTGACCTGCATCGTTTCGCCCGGCAAGGCGACGACCTTGAGCGAATTGGCCAGGTCGTTGATGTTGACAACGTCCACCTCGCGCACCCGCGCGACCTTGCTGAGGTTGTAGTCGGTCGTCGCCACCCGTCCGTTGAAGGCTTTGGCAAACATCATCAGTTTCTGATCGACGCCCTTGACCTCCTCGACCTCGGCCAGCACACTGTCGTCAATTTCCACTTCGATGGCGGGATCCGTCTGCATCTGGTTGAGTATGTCAAGTCCGCGCCGGCCGCGGTTGCGTTTGAGCTTGTCGGCCGAATCCGCGATAAGCTGCAGCTCGTTGAGCACAAAACGCGGGACAACCAGCGGAGCGTCAAACAGCTTGCTCTGGCACAGGTCCACGATCCGTCCGTCGATAATGGCCGAGGTGTCCAGAATCAGCGGTCGCGCGCCCTTGGTCTGCTTGGCGAATTCCACATAAGGAATCACGAAGCGCACGTCGTCCTTGGTTCTCATCACGATACTGATGGTAAGATAACACACGCAAATCCCTAACAACCATTTGATCGCTGCAATCGCCGCCGGGTTTATGTTAATGCTGTAGGTGTCCTTGACCATATCCACCACGGGAGCCAGCGCCCAACTGATCAGGATCCCGACCAGCAAACCGAAAAAGACACCCGCCAGAGCGCTGAACTTCTTCTTCGGGGTCAGAACATCCAGAAGAAGAACGAACACGGCCATCCCCACACTGCAAAAGATGATCGCGCGCAAGTTCGCCTCGTACGTTTCCATCGAGCTTTCGCCCTCTTCATCCTTTTCCATGATCGGCGAACTTATGTTCACGAACACGACGGCCACGACAACGATAAGAAAAATGGCTCTGAAAATCCAAAGTAGCTTCATAGTTCTGAACCTCCAAATTGTAGGACAATTCCCTTACTGCAATCTCTGGCATTATACCCTGCCTCAGAGATCGGAAACAATCATAATTGGGATTTTTCGGTGAAAACTCTGGCGTCCTGAACTTTCCTGCAATAGAATCGTATAAAAGTCGTCTTTGTCCATGTGGAATGGTTATGGCTCGTTGGCGTCTTGTTAAACTCGAATCAATAGGAGTTCAAAATGTACATTGACAATCTCAAAAAGAGCAAGATTTTCTCCCGTTCTGCTGCAATCTCAACGCTTCTTCTGGTCGTGCTGCTTTGTATCTGGCCGCTCTCGGCTCCGGCCCAGAGCCAGGATAGTATCACCGCTTTGCGACAGATGGGCAAGGCCTTTGCCTCCATCGCGGAAAAGACCTCTCCCGCCGTCGTCTCGCTCAAGGCCGAGCGAACCGTCACGCGGGATTCCTCGACATACGAAGGGCCGTTTGATGAAGACTTCTTCGATTTTTGGTTCCGCCAGCGTTCTCCTCGTCAACGCACGCCGCAGCGAAGAAACCGGGAGCAGCAGCCGGTCACAGCCATGGGCTCGGGATTTATCGTCTCACCGGACGGCTATATCCTCACAAACAACCACATGGTCGGAGAGGCGGAAAAAGTCGAGATTGAGCTTACCGACGGCCGAAAGTTCACCGCCAAGATCGTTGGCGCGGACCCGGATTCGGACGTCGCCGTCGTCAAAATCGATGCCCAGAACCTCCCGTATCTTGAATTAGACGACTCCGATGCCCTCGAAGTGGGGGAATGGGTCCTGGCCATCGGCAATCCGCTGGGCCTGAGCCACACGGTGACCGCCGGCATCGTCAGCGCCAAAGGCAGAGGCGTCGGCTTGGCCGATATTGAAAACTTCATTCAAACCGATGCCGCCATCAATCGCGGCAATTCGGGCGGCCCCCTGATCAATCTTGACGGAAAAGTGGTGGGGATCAATACCGCCATCGTCGGCGCGACGGGCAACATCGGGATCGGCTTTGCCATCCCCATCAACATGGCCAAACACGTTTACAAGCAGCTTCGCGAGGGCGGGACCGTTGAATGGGGTTTTCTCGGTATTCAATTCAAGGACTTGGATCCGGAACATGCAAAGGCTCTCAGCTTGCCGGAAGATACCAAGGGCGCCGTTGTACAGGATGTCGTCGAGGATTCCGCCGCCCAAAAGGCTGGACTGGAACGATACGATGTCATCATTGAGTTTGAGGGCCAGCCGGTTGAGAAAAGCAATGAGTTCGTGAACCGTGTGTCCATGCTGAAACCGGGCACCAAGGTCGAGGTGGTCGTCCTGCGGGATGGGAAACGAAAGACGTTCAGTATCAAGCTTGGCAAGCGCCCGCCGAGCGCGGAGCTTGCCGGCACGCCGCCGACTGATGCCTTCGAGGAATTGGGCTTTTCGGTGGAGAATCTAACGGATGAATTGGCCGAGCGTCTGGGCTATGAGGGCCAGAGCGGCGTCGTTGTCACCGAGGTTGATCCCCGCTCGCAAGCCGCCGAGATCGGCCTGGCGCCGGGAGTGCTGATTAAAGAAGTCAATCGCCGGCAAGTCAGGAATACGCGAGAGTTCAACGAAGCAATAGACAAGGCCCGGGAGAAAGGAAGCGCTCTGCTGCTGGTCCAGCAGGACCGCTCCACGTTCCTGGCCCTCCTGCGGCTATCCAAAGAATAGAAGGATGGGCCGAGCTTTTCATCTCAAACCTCCAGCCCCGCCCCAGGCGGGGCTTTTTTTGTCCTGATACGCCGCTTCGGACACGATATTTCGCTTGACAGAACGGCGTCGAATGTGGTACATAGTAAAATGTTGGAGTTCACGGGTCTTGTTCTAATTTCATTTTAAGGAGGACTATTATGTCTAAGAGAATGATCGTTTCGGTATCTTTCGTTCTGGTTCTGGGTCTGGCGGGAGGTCTTAGCCGAGCCGACGTGATCGTTGCTGAAGACCTGCTGGTCGATTTAAGGGCCGAGGACCTGCCTTACGGCGAGGGAGTCGCAACCTGGCCCAACCGCGGCTCGCTCGGGGACTTCACGGCAAACGGCGCGCCCGTCGTTGAAGACGTGGACGGCACGAAAGCCGTCACGTTTAACGGCAGCAGTTGGTTCGACGGGCCGGCGACGACGGCCGGCATCACGGGGACCGGCACGCGAACCATGGAAGTCTGGGCGTACAACCCCTCGATGCCGGGGGAAGAGACGATGCTTTCCTGGAGTCACCGCGACGGGCCAAATGGCACCAACATGGCCTTCAACTACGGCAACGACAACAGGTGGGGCTCCATGGGACACTGGGGCGGAGATACGCACGACATGGGCTGGTGGGGCACGCACTCGCCTGCACCCGCGGCCAACACCTGGTGGCACCTGGTTTACACATACGACGGCACGGCCGCCCGCGTCTATGTCAACGGCGTCCAAGAGAGCGTCAGAAACCCAATCGCGCTGAACACCCATAGCGGCAACATCATCCGGGTCGCCGCCCAGGCGAACGGTACCGGCGCAGGGGTGGCGGCCCAATTCAATTTCACCGGCTCGATTGCGGTCGTGCGTATTCACGACGGGGTGCTCAGCCCGGCGGCTATCCAGAACAACTTTCGATATGGGCGCCTGAAGGCCTGGAATCCCACCCCGGCCAATGGCACCGTCCATCCGGATACATGGGTAAGCCTGAGCTGGTCGCCCGGTGGTTTTGCCGTCTCACATGATGTGTACTTAAGCGATGACCTGGCCGCCGTCGATGCCGGCGCCGCCGAAGCGTTCCGCGGCAGCCAGGCGAGCACGTATTTCGTCGCCGGCTTTCCCGGATTCCCCTACCCCAATGGCCTTGTTCCGGGCACGACATACTACTGGCGGATCGATGAGGTCAATAACCTGCACCCGGACAGTCCCTGGCGAGGCAGTATCTGGAGCTTTCTGGTCCCGCCCAAGAAGGCCTATAACCCCAATCCGGGTGACGGCGCCAAATTCGTAGCTTTGGACGCGGCGCTGAGCTGGACGGCGGGGTTCGGCGCCAAACTGCACACCGTGTACTTCGGCGACGACCTGAACGTCGTCAGTAACGCCGCCGCGGGCGTCCCCAGCGCGACGACAACCTACACACCCGGCCCGCTCGAATTGGAGAGAACTTACTACTGGCGGGTCGATGAGTTCGACGCCGCCACCACACATAAGGGCGACGTCTGGAGCTTCACGACGATACCCGCCATTTCTGTGACCGATCCCAATCTGTTCGGCTGGTGGAAGTTCGATGAAGGCGCCGGCGCCCTGGCCCTCGATTGGTCGGGCCGCGGCCATCACGGCACACTCTTCGGCGGCCCGGCGTGGGCGGCCGGCTATGATGGCGGCGGGCTGAAACTCGACGGCGTTGATGACTACGTGGCGCTGCCCATCGGCTCGGTCATCAGTGCACTGAAAAGCTCGACCTTCACGACGTGGGTGAACTTCTCCAACGCCGGCGGCGCCTGGCAGCGCATCTTCGATTTCGGCAGCGGCACGACGATCAACATGTTCCTCACGCCCCGAACGGACACGACCGGGCCGATGCGCTTCGCCATTACGATTGGCGGCGGCGGGGCACCGGAAGAGCAGTCCACGGCCCCCGGCACCTTGGCCAGCGGCTGGCACCACGTGGCTGTGACGATCAACGCGGCTACCCGCACCGATTCTCTCTACCTTGATGGCGCGGTCGTCGCCACCAATACCGCTGCCACGCTCACTCCGAGCAGTCTGGGCAATACTACCAACAACTGGCTCGGCAGGTCGCAGTACACCGCCGACGCGTATTTCAACGGCGCCCTGGATGACTTCCGCATTTATGACTACGCCCTGTCGGCGGCCGAGATTGTCAAGACGATGAGAGGCGACCCGCTGCTGGCCTGGAACCCCAAGCCCGCGGACGGTACAACGCCCGACATCCACGAGGCTACGCCTCTGAGCTGGTCGCCGGGGGACAAGGCGGCCCAGCACGATGTGTACTTCGGCACGGATAAAGACGCCGTCGATAATGCCGGCCCGTCCGATACGACCGGCATCTATCGAGGCCGCCAAAGCGGCGCCAGCTATACGCCCCCCGAAGGCGTTCAATGGGGCGGCGGGCCTTACTACTGGCAAATCGACCAGGTCAATACGGATGGGACAATCAGCAAAGGCAGGTTGTGGAGCTTCACCGTGGCGGACTTCGTTCTCGTGGATGACTTCGAGTCCTACGACGCCGGCGACAACCAGATCTGGTACTCCTGGCACGATGGACTTGGCTACGGCGCACCGGGAAGTCCACCCTACTTCGCCGGCAACGGAACCGGCGCGGCGGTGGGCGACGAGAATACCGCTTCCTATACCGAGGAAACCATCGTTCACAGCGGCGGCAAGTCCATGCCGCTCAATTACGACAACAACAAGCAAGGCCTTGCGAAGTATTCGGAAGCGGAGTTCAAGCTGACCTCGCCGCGGGACTGGACCGCTGATAGCGTCGGCGAACTGTCACTGTGGTTCAGAGGGCTACCGGCATCCGTCGGCAGCTTCGTGGAAGCCCCGGCGGGCACCTACACGATGACTGCCACAGGGACGGACATCTGGGACGTCGGCACGGCGGGCAACTATCACGACGAGTTCCACTTTGCCTACAAGACGCTGACCGGCGCCGGCTCGATTGTCGCGCGGGTCCAGAGCGTCCAGAACACCAACGGCTGGGCCAAGGCCGGCGTGATGATCCGTGAGACGTTAGACGGCGGCTCGCGCCACATGTTTGCGGCGATTACGCCGAGCAACGGCGTCGCCGCTCAGGGCCGTCTCGATACCGGCGCTGCCAGCTTCAATGCCAATCAGACCGGCGTGACCGCACCATATTGGGTGAAGGTGGAGCGTGACTTGGCGGGCAACTTCACGGTTACCCATTCGGCCAACGGCACCACGTGGCAGCCGGTCACGGGTTCTACGCCGCAGAATATCCTGATGGGCTCGACGGTCTATATCGGCCTGGCGCTGACGGCGCATAACGCCGCCGCGACGTGTCAGGCGGTGTTCACGAACGTCACGACAACCGGCACGGTCAGCCCGCAGTGGGCGCACCAGGACATCGGGATTGCCAGCAACGCCCCTGAGCCGTTGTACGTAGCGGTTTCAAATGCTGCGGGTCAGCCCGCGGTAGTCGTCCATCCTGATCCGGCTGCGGCGACGACGACCACCTGGACCGAGTGGGTCATTCCTCTGCAGACCCTCGCCACTCAGGGCATCACCCTGACGAACGTGGACCGGATCGCACTTGGCTTAGGCACCAGGGGCAACATGACGACGCCGGGCGGCTCGGGCAAGATGTACTTCGACGACATCCGCCTGTACCGGCCGAGGACCGCTCCTTAAAGCGCAACGCCGCTGCGCGATTTAATGACACCAGAAATCCCGGGGCCTGTATCGAGCGATTCGATACGGGCCCCGCTTGTTTGATCGCCGCTTTACGTCTTGCCAGTGGACGGCTTTTCTGTTTTATTAGGCGACTATGGAAAGCAGCCTTTTTAACCTATCGGGAAAAACAGCGTTAGTGACGGGCGGCGGGCGCGGAATCGGCTTTGCGCTTGCCAAAGGTTTGGCCCAACACGGAGCTGACGTCGCACTCGTGGCGCGTACCAAAGAGCAGCTCGAAGCGGCGGCTCACAAAATCCAAACCGAGACCGGCTCAAACGCGCGGGCCTTCCCATTCGACGTGGAAAACGTAGAAGGGATAGAGGACCTTTTCGAGAGTATCGTCGCCGAGACGAAGGGCATAGATATTCTCGTCAATTGTGCCGGGACGACGGTTCGGGGGCCGGCCGAAGACGTTGACCTTAAGATGTGGAACCGGGTCATCCAGGTCAACCTGACCTCCGTGCTCGTGCTGTCCCAGGCGTTCTGCCGCCATCGAAAGCAGGCCGGCAAGGCGGGCAGGATTATTAACATCGGCTCGCTGACGTGCCATGCGGCCCGGCCCACAACGGCGGCGTACGGCAGCAGCAAAAGCGGCCTGCTCATGCTCACCAAGACGCTGGCGGTCGAATGGGCCAAATACAATATCAACGTCAACGCCATCGGGCCGGGCTATATCGCTACGGAGCTGACCGAGCCGCTCTGGACCGACGACGATTTTAACCGGTGGGTCCTGGCGAAAACGCCGCTTGCCCGATGGGGCCGGCCCGAAGACCTCGTGGGCACAGCGGTTTTGTTAGCCTCGCGGGCGGGCGATTTTATCACCGGCCAGATCATCTACGTTGACGGCGGCTGGCTGGCGCTGCTTTAAGTTAACTGTAGGGGCAGGCCCACGTGCCTGCCCGAATACCGAGAATGAATCAGGGCAACCACACAGGGTTGCCCCTACCGCAAAGGAGAGACATGATGTGTGGAATTCGCAAACAAGGTGTTAGATCAATCTGTGTTTGGATTTTGGTCTGTGCCATTCTTGTCGCGCAGCTTTCCGGCTGCGTCTCGGTCGTCCAGTCGGATAGGCCGGCGCGCACGGTGTGGTTATCGTCTTTGAATCTGGAGAAGATGACGTCCGGCTGGGGATCGCCTCAGAAGGACAAATCCGTCCAGAGCAAGCCGCTCCTAATCGGCGGCCGCACGTTCGACAAAGGCGTCGGCACTCATGCCCCCAGCATGATGTACGTGGACCTGAAAGGTTCCTGCCGCAGCTTCTGCGCTTACGTCGGCGTCGATGACGAAGTCCAGGGCAAGACCGGAAGCGTCCGCTTTCGCGTCTATGGCGACGGCAAGCTCCTGTTCAATAGCGGCGTTCTCAAGGCCGCCCAGCCTACGAAAAAAGTCGATGTCGATTTGACCGGCTGCAAGACTCTCGTGCTGTCGGTCGATTCGGGAGGCGATAGCCAAGGTTTTGACCACGCCGACTGGGCCGATGCGGCTTTTGCCGTCGTTGGGCGC
Organism: uncultured Pirellulales bacterium; assembly: GCA_964462945.1. GTDB lineage: Bacteria > Planctomycetota > Phycisphaerae > Sedimentisphaerales > Anaerobacaceae. The sequence continues at coordinate 100,341 of CAYWZW010000002.1, read as the reverse complement.
GATCCTGCGGCAATCAATGCGCCGGTTGTCAAAGAGCAAAAGCTGATTTTGACGCCCAGGCCCGGTCCCAGGCCGCGAATCAATGGACCGAAGGTCTATGGCTGCCGGCCCGGCCGGCCCTTCATCTATCGCATCCCGTGCTTAGGGAAAAGGCCCATGACGTTCAGCGCCGAGAATCTGCCGCAGACGCTCAGACTGGACGCCGCCACCGGCATCATCACCGGCACGGCGCCGCAGCAGCGCCGCGAATATCTTGTCACGCTCAAAGCCGCCAATCGTCACGGCTCAGCGCAGCAGCCCTTTAAAATCGTCGTGGGCGACGCCCTGGCGTTGACTCCGCCGATGGGCTGGAATAGCTGGTACATCCACTACGGCCGGGTCACCGACCAACACATGCGGCGGGCCGCCGACGCCATGATCGAATCCGGCATGGCCGATTTCGGCTACGAGTACGTCAACATCGACGACTGCTGGATGGTCAAGCCGGACTCCAACGACCCGATGATCGGCGGCCAGCCGCGCGACGCCGATGGCGCGATTCGCTCGAACGGGCACTTCCCCGATATGAAGGCCCTCGCCGATTACATCCACGCCAAAGGGCTCAAGGCCGGACTCTACACATCTCCCGGCCCGCTGACCTGCCAGGAATATGAGGGGACGTACCAGCACGAGGAAGTGGATGCGCACAAGTTCGCCGAGTGGGATTTCGACTTCCTGAAATACGATTGGTGCTCCTACGGCAAGGTCGCCACGGGCGAAGGGGCGCAGCGCGTGCAAAGTCCCTACCGAAAGATGGGCGCGATTCTGCCCCAGCTCGACCGTGACATTGTCTTTAATCTCTGTCAATATGGGATGGGGGACGTGTGGACCTGGGCGGGCGAGATGGGCGGCCACTGCTGGCGAACGACCGGCGACCTGGGCCTGGCGCGAGGGGCCGACCTGCCGGGATTCTACCACATCGGCCTGAGCAACGCGCAGCATTGGCAATACGCCAAGCCCGGCCAGTGGAACGACCCGGACTATATCCTGATCGGCTGGGTCGGCGACGCCCACAAACAGGCCGAGGGCAGACCCACCAGCCTGACGCCCAACGAGCAGTATTCGTATATGTCGATGTGGTGCCTGATGGCGGCTCCGTTGATCTTCTCGGGCGACATGGACAAGCTCGATGAGTTTACGCTCAATATCCTGTGCAACGCCGAGGTCATCGAGGTCGATCAGGACCCCTTAGGCAAACAGGCCCCGATCATCCGGCAGACGGACGAGTATTTCATCATGGCCAAGGACATGGAGGATGGCTCCAAGGCCGTCGGCCTGTTCAACACCTCGCAGATCCAGGCCGGTATCACCGTCTCATGGAAGGACCTCGGCATAGAAGGCCCGCACCGCGTCCGCGACCCCTGGCGGCAAAAGAACCTCGGCACATACAAAGAGCGTTTCGAAGCGAAAGTCCCAAGGCACGGCGTCGCGCTCGTCCGCATCTTTCCCACGACCAGCGCGAAATAAAGGCCGGCACGAAGCCAGCCGGAAGGGAGAGAACCAAATGAACAGACAAACAATCCTAACCGCAGCGTTGTCCTTTTGCCTTCTGCCGACTATCCAAACACAGGCAAAGTCCGATGACAATGCCGGCGTGCCAACAATCTCCGTGACCAAACTGGATATTACCGATAAGACCCTGAAATTGACCTATGAGATTAGAAACACGTCCAGGCAGGATATATGGATCTTGGTTGGGTTTGGCCGAGACGATGCGACCTTTGAGGTATTCATGGACGAGGACAACCGAACGCTTCTGATGCGGGCGCAGCTTGATTTTCCGCTAATATACACCTCTCTTCATAACGTTCATGGCAGGTACGTACTCTTGCGACCAGAACAAATCCGGACGGAATCGGTTACCCTCGCCATACCCATCCATCCGGCGCATCCGTTTGGAAGGGGACGACGTGAGCGAGGCCTTGAACACGCCAGACGCTTGGCGATCAAAATCGGTTATTACACCGGCGACCTTCCCGGGATGATTCGGAAGATCATCGAACAACCAGATAAAATCGGCAACAGGTCCAAAATCAATCACAATAAATTGATGAGGTACTACTTCAAAGGCCCGTTGCACTTCAACAGGGTAAATGAAACCTTGAAGGAAAGGGACGAAGAGATTCTGATCCCTTATACAGGTCAGAATCTCGCGGGCGAAAAGGTCTTGCAGGCAGTCGTCGAAGACCTGGCTATTCCCTACCACGAGAAATACCTCGTGTACGAAAAGCCTGAGTCTCCTGATATTCCTCTTTGCACGCGAATCGAAATTGAATTTCGCCCTTCAATGCTTGAGTACTACTTCCCTTATGCGGGCCAGCAGAACCTTCTCAGTGCTTCGGAGCAACAGACCCTCCGATCATTGCGGTCCCTGATTGTTGATGATCAGGACCAAGCCCACGCTTTCGTCAATGATATAAACGAGATGGCCATTATAGACGGCGTGGTGCGTCAGAGGAGTCTGGCTCACGTGGTCTGCTATCGTGGAGACGAGCTTCTGACGTCCTTTGATGTCTTTGATGATAACTGCATTGTGACCGATGTGTGCAACCGATACGTACATCCTGAAGGTTTGTGCATTATCAGAAAGCTCACGCTGCAGATAGAGCCGTTTGAATTGCGAGTGCAGTGTGGAGGCAATCTCAGGAACTTCTGGCACCGTTTGCGTCTATATCACAAAGCAGGCGGCCAAATTAGAGTGCTATACCCGGCACCGGTCGAATGGTGTGACGCCATGGCGCGGGTCTACATAAAGACCGGTCTATACAACGAGAGTTTTACGGAGGCGTATATTTGTCCTGCCACGAATGAAGGTAAATGCCACTATGCCATGAATCCGAACTGTAAGCCGGATTCTCCGGCGGACACGGTGCTGCTATTCGAGACGAAGGCCGGCTGGAATCAGCACGGCGGGCCGGAGTTGTTTACGTTCGATAACCACGACCCACGCGGCGGCTGCGTTTTACTCAACGACGGCACGGTCAAATTCATCCACACCACCGAAGAGATCCGGCAGCTTCGATGGAAATAGGCTGGTCTGTGAGCGGCTTGTCTTTCGCTGCATTCTGTGCTATCCTGCCGGGCGACATGAAAACCGGTAGGATGGGCAATTCATTGCCCATGCTGATTGAACTTCGGGTCTTTGTATCTTCGTGGCGTATGTCAGTTTTCCAGGAGACCGTTATGATGAACAGCCGTCAAGTCAGAACGTTAGCCGTTGTCTGCATTGTGTTTGCAGGCTTACTTTGTCAGGCGTCGTCCGTCGCGTATGGTAACGCGGGCGACGAACAACTCCTTCTTGTCACGCGGAGCCGTGCGCCGCTGGCCGACGACGCAAATCAATTCATGGTCGTGCAAGGCAAGGTCGAGTGGGACCGCAAACAGACCGCCGTCGTCATCTGCGACATGTGGAACCAGCACTGGTGCAAAGGAGCCACCGAGCGGGTCGCCGAGCTTGCACCGCATATCAACGAGGTTGTCTCCAAAGCGCGAGACAGAGGCGTGCTGATCATCCACGCGCCGAGCGGCACGGTCGCGGCCTACGCAGATCACCCGGCACGCAAGCGGGCGCAGGACGCCCCGCAGGCGGCCAATCTGCCGGAGGACATCGGCAAATGGTGCAACTGGATCGACCAGAAGGAAGAGGCAGCCGGCTATCCCATCGATCACTCCGACGGCGGCTGCGACTGCCAGCCCAAGTGCAAACAAGGCAATCCCTGGCAAAGCCAGATCGATACGATTGAGATCCGCGACGAAGACGCCGTCAGCGATTCAGGCGTGGAAATCTGGAACCTGATGGAGCAGCGCGGCGTCAAGAACGTCATCCTCATGGGCGTCCATACTAATATGTGCGTGTTAGGCAGACCCTTCGGGCTGCGGAATATGGCGCGGTTCGGCAGGAACGTCGTGCTCATGCGGGACCTGACCGACACGATGTACAACTCGCGGATGCGCCCGGTCGTCAGCCACTTCACCGGCACGGACCTGGTCGTCGAGCATGTCGAGCAATACGTCTGCCCGACCGTCACCTCGACGGTCTTTACCGGCAAACCCCAGTTCTGCTTCAAGGACGACAAGCGTCCGCGCGTCGTCTTCATTTCGGCCGAGAACGAATACGGGGCCGCCGGGACGCTGCCCGAATTCGCCCACGAGCTGCAAGTCAAGTGCGGCCTGTATTGCGAAATACTCCAGGCCAGCACGGAAAAGAGCGGCAGAGAGCTCCACGAGCTGGCCGGGCTGGAGACGCTGACCAGCGCGGACCTGGTGGTCGTGTTCGCGCGGCGCAGGGCCCTGCAACCCGAGCAGATGAAGTATCTCCGCGACTACCTGGATCGCGGCAAGCCATTGATCGGGCTGCGGACCGCCAGCCATGCGTTCGATACTCGCGGCAGCGCGCCGCATGGCTACGCCGAATGGCTTAAGTTCGACCCGGAGGTCCTGGGCGGCAACTATCACGGCCATTACGGCAGCGGACCCAAGTGCACCGTCACGGCCGCCGCCGATGCACAGGGCCACCCCATCCTCGCGGGCGTGAAACTGCAGTTCACAAGCAACGGCTCGCTGTACGAAGCAAGGCCGCTGGCGGCCTCGGCCAAGCCGCTATTGATCGGCACGATTCCCGACAAAGAGCCTGAGCCGGTGGCCTGGACGAATAGCTACAAGAACTCCCGCGTGTTCTACACGTCGCTGGGCCACCCGGACGACTTCAAGAACCCCGCATTCCGCCAACTGCTGCTCAACGCCGTCTTCTGGGCAATAGACAAACCCGTGCCGCATCAGAGAGGAAATAATTAACCACGAATGAACACTGATAAACACGGTTTTAGCTTTACCACGAAGGCACGAAGAACTCAGAGCAATAGTCAATAACCGCGGATTTCGCGGGTTACGCGGATTCTTGACCTTCGATATTCGGAATTGGACCTTCGATATTGGATATTCCCCGGCCTGCCTCCTGATTCCCTGTTATCCTGATATCCGCTACCTGATCCCCTGATAACCTAATACCTTTTCGTCCGATTCTATGACACCCTAAGTCATTTGCAGCACATGAGATACGCTTCACGCTTCACGAGGAACGCGAAACTTTTGCACTTTTTCTCAAAAAATCTCAAAAAAAGCATCTACATTTGCCTCGTCAGAATCGCCTTGATAAATAGAAAGGCCAAAAGTGCTTGTTCTAACCGGAACAACGGGTATAATGTGAAACAGCAACCTTGAGCAAGCGAGTTCAAGCGAGAATGTATGACTCTGGAGGCTTTGGCATAATGGTTGATTTCGGCAAGCGATTAGGCAAGAGGACACCGAAGAGAATCACGGATCCAGTGGCATTGTATGACACTCTTGACCGTGCCAGTGACAAGGGGCCGCTACGCCCAGCACAAGAAGCGGTTCTGAAGCGTTGGTATGAGAAATACGCTGATGTGACGGATGTGATACTCAAGATGCACACAGGTCAAGGTAAGACACTTGTGGGACTGTTGATGCTTCAGTCAAAACTGAACGCAGGTCAAGGACCGGCCCTTTATTTGTGCGCCAACCGATTCCTAGTGAATCAGACTTGTGAGCAAGCGAGACAATTCGGTTTGTCGGTATGTGCGGCAGAAGACGAATTGCCGACTGATTTCATCGAGGGGAAGTCTATACTGGTGACGACAGTCCAAAAGCTATTCAATGGGTTGACTTCTTTTGGTCTTGCGAATAAGGCCCGAGAGGTCGGCGCAATTGTTATTGATGATGCTCACGCTTGCGTCGACTCTATCAGAAAAGCCTTCATTATCCGCCTCGATAATAACGATTCTGCTTATGTAGGAATCCGCGATTTGTTTGCTGACGAACTTGAGAAGCAAGGTGTTGGAACCTTCGCGGATATTCGGAAAAAGAAGTATGACGCAATGCTTCCAGTACCCTATTGGGCTTGGCAACGCAATACGGCTGAAGTTGCTGGCATTCTTTCTGGTAGATCGGATGCCAAAGCGGTTAAGTTTGCTTGGCCGCTCCTGAAGGACATGCTTGACAAGTGCCAGTGTGTGGTGTCTGGTGGAGCACTTGAAATTGCTCCCTATCTGCCGCCCTTGCATCTGTTCAGGTCTTACGATCATGCAGCTTGTCGAGTATTCATGTCTGCGACTGTTGCTGACGACTCATTCCTAGTGAAGGGTCTAGGATTGGCACCTGAAGTTGTAAGCAAGCCACTGACCTATGAGAATGAGAAGTGGTCTGGGGAGAAAATGGTGCTTATACCTTCGCTAATCGACGAATCACTTGATCGTGGTGTGATCGTGGACTGGTTCGCCGAACCTATGAAGGATCGCCATTATGGCGTGGTTGCACTGGTTCCAAGCTTCAAACATGCGGGCAACTGGGAGGCTCATGGTGCAATCGTTGCAAAAGCCGAGACCATCGATTCAGAGATTGAAAAGCTTCGCTCGGGAGATAGAGATAATGTTGTTGTGATTGTTAATCGCTACGATGGCATTGACCTTCCTGATGCCTCTTGCCGGTTTCTGATATTTGATTCTGAGCCATACTCTGAAAGCCTTGTGGATTTATACATAGAATCATGCCGCCCAAGCAGCGAGACAACAGCAATCCGTAAGGCCCGAACTATTGAGCAGGGACTTGGCCGAAGCGTACGCGGAGAGCGGGACTTCTGTGTTATCATCATCACGGGGCCTGATCTTGTGAAATGCGTTCAATCCAGATACACGCGGGGACATTTATCAAATCAAACTCAATTGCAAATGCAGATAGGGTTCAAGATTGTTGATATGGTCAAAGAGGAACTTTGTGACGGTTCTAAACCCACTGATGCTTTGAAGGCAGTAATGATGCAGTGTTTGCGGCGAGATGCTACATGGAAGACATTCTATGCTGAACAGATGGAATCTGTTAAGCCCGAGGCAGTCTCCAAAACAGGGTTGGAGATATTCTCTATGGAATTGACGGCCGAGCAACTGCACCAGCGTGGCGATTCGCAAGGCGCAGTCAGGGAGCTTCAGTCCCTGATAAATGATTGTGTTACCAATGAGGAAGAATGTGGCTGGTATCTTCAGGAAATGGCTCGCTACACTTTGTCGTTTGATGTTACTGAATCCAATAATCTACAGCGCAATGCACACCTCAAGAACCGTGCGTTGCTCAGGCCCTCGTCAGGAATGCAGATAGAGCGAATAGTTGTTATCAGTCACAAGCGTATGGGACGAGCAATCGAGTGGATTAGGAAGCATAGGCCTTATGAAGAACTGCGATTAGTTGTTGATGATATGCTTGCCCACCTAACCTTTGGCATAAAGGCAGATAGGTTTGAAGATGCCTTCAATCAGTTGGGAACCTTTCTTGGATTTGTAGCACAGCGCCCCGAGAAAGAATGGAAGGAAGGGCCGGACAACCTGTGGGGCCTTCGCGAGCACAAATATCTCCTCGTAGAATGCAAGAGTGAGGTAGACCAGAAAAGGGTCGAAATTGAGGAACATGAGGCAGAACAGATGAACAGATCGTGTGCGTGGTTTGATGCACAGTACAAAGATGCTCAATGTCACCGCTGGATCGTGATCCCGCCCCGGAAACTCACGACAAAGACGTCTTTCACTCATGAGGTTGTAGTGCTGCAAAAGTACGGATTGACTACACTTGTGAACAATGTGAAGAGGTTCACCGAGCAGTTGAAAGGGGTTGATTTCGAGGATCTATCGGAACGCAATATCCAAGAACTGATGGACGCCCACAAGTTGTCGGTCGACGCCATTTGTTCAGAGTATACTAAGCCCGTGATCGTGGGGCATAGAAACTAATCGCTGTGGTCAACAAGCGAAATACTAATACTTGAGGAGAGTAAAGGGCGTTGCGCCAGTTGAACATCTGCTGTTTGTCCTTTATCTTGGCGATAATCTTCGCTGATCCTTTGGTCCTGCTTAGGAAACCTCCTGACGTTGAATTGAAGGGGGCAATTAAAGGGGTACGGTACATTTTTTGAGTCGGCCCGCATTTGGCATTTCGTATATCGTATGTCGCCAGGGAATTTGAGTGTTCATTAGTGTTCATTCGTGGTTAAAATCAAACCGTGTCCGTTCATGTAAACCCGCGTCAAAATTCGTATTTGGTTCTTTATGAAGTGTATTTTCGTGGCACTTCGCGCTCTTCGTGGTTCAAATCACGCCGTACAACTGGATTCCTGCTTGCGCAGGAATGACAAGCATCAAAGATCGAGAATCGACTATTTCTTTGCGTTTTCTATCTGCTCTGCGGCCAGAAAACACTGTTAATCGGTGTAAATCCGTGTCTAAAAAAGACCGTGCTAATCCGTGTCTGATCGAAGCGGTGGTCGGGTCCTTCGGCGGAGTCTACCCCTTCGAGTTCCTCAGGGCAGGCTCTGAGCGTAGCCGAACGGGCTTGGGACGTGGCGCCAGCCATCCCCATGGGACCTGCGCGGGTCCTTCGCGTCCACTCAGGACGGCTGTGAGCGCAGGCCGACCGCCTTCGACCGCGTTCTCGCTGGCTGCGCCGGCGTGCTCGGATAGGTCCCTCGGCGGTGCTCGAGACGCCTGCGCGTCGCGCCCCTCCGGAGCGGATGCTCGGCGATTTTTTGAAGAATTTACTTTCTGTTTTGTCAACCCTGCGGCTACGATAGGCGTCTAAGAGGGTAGATGAAGTCCTGCTCAGGCGATGGGGCGGCAAGGCACCCCAGGCGGGACTTAGGGCGCAGCCTCGAATGGAAAAGACCGACAAGAGCTTACTCGACGCCCATCGTCAGGGCGATTCGACGGCGTTTGGCGAGCTTGTACGCCGATACGGAGATAGTGTGTTAGGGTATCTGACACGAATGAGCGGCAGCCGGGAGCGGGCCGAGGACCTTTTTCAGGAGACGTTCAAACGCGTGCACGAAAAATCGCATACATTTCGCGGCCCGCAATTCAAGGGCTGGCTGTTCAAGATAGCGACGCGCGTGGCCGTCGATGGCGTACGCAAGAACAAGCGGATGAAAGTGGTATCGCTGAATCAGGAATCAGATTGTGCCGGGCAAGACGGCAGCGAGTTCGCGGCGATGGTCGCGTCCGATAATTCGTGCAATCCCTCCGAGCAAGTCGCCAGGGCCGAGCGGACCGAGCAGGTCAGGCAGGCGATTGAGCTGCTGCCGGCCAGACAGCGCGCCACGCTCGTTCTGGCCTATTATCAGCAGCTTAGCTACCGCGAGGTGGCGGCGGTTTTGGGCTGCTCGGAAGGAACGGTGAAAACGCAGATGTACAGGGCATTGAGAACACTGGCCGAGAGGCTGCCCGATATTTGAGCAGAAGCAAAATGGAACATCATCTTACAGAACGTGAGCTTATCGAGTACCGGTTCCGACTGACCTCGGACGATCAGGTCAGCGCCGGCGCCGAGCACTTGGCCGGCTGTGCCGAATGCCGGGGGCGTTTGGAGCGGCTGAACCGAAAATTCGCCGCACTTGATTTGCTGCGGGAAGGCGTGCACGCATCCGAGGAGTTGATCTCTCAGGTACTGGCCCAGGCCAAGGAAGCCGCGCCGAGAAAGGTTGTTGCGTTCATTCGATACCGTTGGATCGGTGCGGCTGCGGCGGTACTTCTCGTAGGGTTCGTGGTATTGATCGGCAGTTTGAAAGAAGGGGCACCGAAACAACAAAAATTCGCCGCAGGGCCGGAGCCGCAGCAGAGGGCATCAAGTGATAAACCGAGTTTACCGCCGGAAGCAGAAGAGGATTCGAAGATGCTGGTGGCGGCAGGGAAGCAGAGTGCATCAACTGAAGAACCGAAGCCGCTCTTAGAAGGGGAGGCAGGTTCGAAGGTGCTGACGACGCTAAAGGAACGGAGTGCCGGTGTCGAGACGTCGCCGATTGGCGATATGGCCCCGGCACAAGTCAGAACAGACACGTATGCGATGGCTCCGGCGAAAGATGATGACCGTGTAAGCGAACGCTTGCGACGTGAAATCACCGCCGGCACAGCGGGTGCGGACCGGTCAGAGCCGATAGCCGAGCAGCCGCCTTTTGCGCCGGCCAGTGCTATTGAGTTAGTGACGCTGCCGCGGCGGGAGACGGTGCAGTTGACGATCTATAACTCGGCGGACCTGACGTTAGTGCGGGAGCGGCGGAATCTGACGCTCAAGACGGGCTGGAACTGGCTGCAATTGATGTGGGCCAATACGCTGATTGACCCGACGTCGCTGAGCTTAGAGCCGCTGGAGCAGGGCGATAAGATCGACATACAGCAGTTGGTATTTCCAGCGAGGCTGCGGGAGCTTGGCCGCTGGCTCATTCGTTCGCAGACCAGCGGCCGGGTCCCGTTCGAGATCACGTACTTTACGAGCGGCTTATCGTGGCGGGCGTTCTACATGGGCACGCTCTCGCAGGACGAAAAGTCGATGAGGCTGGAGGGCTACGTCCGGGTCGCCAACAACTCCGGCGAGGATTACGAGAACGCCCAGACGCGCCTCATCGTCGGCCAGGTGCACCTGCTCGACCAGGTCCGCGCGTTAGCTCAACGGCAATACCCCTACGGCAGTCCAGTACCAACCGACCGGCTTGGCGGAGCGGCAGGCTTCGGGGGAATGCGGCGCCATGACAAGGATTCCTGGTTCATCGTGAATGGTCCGGTTGACCGGCAGTTGATGGAAGAGTCTCTGGAACGCAAAGAAATCCGGAAGGAGGGTCTGAGTGAGTATTTCCTTTATACGATTGAGGGCGCCGAGACGATCCCGAACCAGTGGGGCAAGAGGCTGCTTTCGTTCGAGGCGGAGGATATTGCCGTTGAAAGTCTGTATAAATATGACGAGGAGCGCTGGGGCGATCAGACGATAAGGTTCGTCAAGTTCGCAAACGATACGAAGCATAATCTCGGCCAGACGCCGATCCCGGATGGGGATGTGAAGATATACGGCCGGGCCGATGAGCAGGGGCATCTATCTTACGTCGGCGGTACGGGCGTCAAATACATTCCGGTGGATGGGGAGGTCGAGCTGAATCTCGGCCCGGCGAGATTGGTGAAGGTCGAGCCGAAGCTGATGGACTATAAGACCGAAAGTCACGTCTTCGACAATAACGGCAACGTCGCCGGCTGGGACGAGATTCGTACATGGAAGATAGAGATAACCAACACGGCAGCGCTGCCGATAGAGATTGAAATCACACGCGGCTTCAGCACAGCCTACTGGACGTTGAAGGCGGACGTGCCCTACGAAAAACACGATGCGACGCACGCGCGATTCAAGCAGCAGCTCGAGCCGGCAAGCAAGCGGGCGCTCGAATATACCGTCAGAACGTATCACGGCCTGCGTGAGCAGGCATTTACCCCGGAACCATAAGAACAGATACTTTTTAGGAGACTTCATTATGAACGGTAAGAAAATCAAGCTCATGGCAATTGCGATGCTTTTAGGTTGTTCGGTATCGCAGGCGAGAATCAAGCTCGTGGCGCTGCCGGAGCGGGCGGCGACGGTCATTCGCCTGGACAATCCGCAGGCGACGCTCATCGAGGAAGAACGAGTCCTCACCCTGCAAAAGGGGCTTAACAACGTGGACTTTTCGTGGAAGGGCGTCTTTATCGACGCCGACTCGATCCGCCTGCAGGCGATTGACCACCCCAAGCAGGTCACGCTGCTGAGCGTCAGCTATCCGCCGAACGAGGCCGCCCTGGTCTGGGACATCAGCAGCGACGGTGACTACGCCGAGACGGTCCGCATCAGCTATCTTCTGAGCAATATCGACCGGCTGATCACGTACAAAGCCATCGCGGATAAGCCTGAAACGTTCGTCGATCTGAAAAGCTACCTGGTGCTGCGGAACTTCTCCGGCGAAGATTTCGAGAAGGCCCGCGTCCTGCTGGATTACGGCGAGGCCTTCGAGCAGGGCATCGACCACGAGGAGACCAAGCAGATGCTGTTCCTCAAGGCCGACAAGGTGCCGATTACGAAGGTCTGGAAGTTCGATTCCGCCCAGCAGGTCTGGGACCCGGAGAAGCTGGAGAACCAGAACGTTGGCATCCCGGTCAGCTATCGCATCGTCAACGACGCCAAGAGCGGCCTGGGCAAATTTGCCCTGTGGGGCGGCAAGGGACGGCTCTTCCAGGACGATGGGCACGAAAGCACGATCTTTCTGGGTGAGGACATGGCGAGGCTCGTGCCGGTCGGCGAGAAGATGGAGCTGTATATCGGAGACAGCCGGGACATCGTCGTCACGCAGCGGAAAATGACGGACGCTCAAATCAACATACGCAGGAACAACAATAACTCGCAGATTGTCCTGTATGACACGGACGAAGAGATCGTCGCCAAGATCGAGAATTTCAAGGACGGCCCCGCCGTACTGACGATGATTCAACACATTCCCGGCCAGTGGGATATGGAGGCGTGCACCCTCGACAAGAAGGCTCTGAATCTCGGCGCCGATTACAAAAAGAAGGACGCCAATACGCTCGAATTCGAGATTACACTGCCCGCCCGCACCCAGACCGGCCCCGCGGCCAAAGAGCTCAGGATGCACTATCATCGCCGAAACGTCAGGCCCGGCCATGACTCGCCCATACCGATGCCGATGCCAACACCAAGACCACCGATGATGAGAAGATAACAAACACGAACGCTTCAGACTTAAGGAGCAGCAAAATGAAACGCTTAGCAATAGTGTTACTGGTAATCGTTGCGATGGCCGGCGTCAGCCAGGCGAAAGTCGATCTGGTCACGCTGCCGTCGCGGGATACGGTGCAGCTTACAATTTATAACTCCGCGGATATGACACTGGTGCGCGAGAGCCGGGCGCTGACGCTCAAAAACGGTAAGAACGCGCTGCAATTCTCATGGGAGAACACCCTCATCGACCCGACCAGCCTGGAGATGCTGCCCAAAGCCAATGCAGACAAGATAGAGATAGCCGAGCTGGTTTACCCGGCGCGCGTAAAGAACCTTGGTCTGTGGAATATCGAAAGCGGCGTCAGCGGCAAGGTCCCGGTCGAGATTACGTATCTGACCAGTGGCTTGTCATGGCGGGCGTTCTACATGGGAACACTCGCGGAAGATGAAAAGACGATGCAGCTTCAGGGCTATGTCGTAGTCACCAACAACAGCGGCGAGGATTACGAGAACGCCCAGACCCGCCTGATCGTCGGCAAAGTCCATATCCTCGATGAGATTGCCGAGCTTGCCCGGCGGGAATACCCCTATGGCCGACCGGGCGAAGGCGTTGAGCGACTTGGCCGGGTCTTGGCTGCCCCCGCGGCGCGTGATGAACGGTTTCCCGCAGTCCAGATGATGGTTGAGAGTGCCGCCGAGAAGCCGAAGGAAATCGTGAAGGAAGGATTGAGCGAATACTTCCTTTACACCATCGAAGGGACCGAGACGATTCCTAATGGCTGGTCGAAGCGGTTGCAGAGCTTCGACGTTGACGCCGTACCGGTCGTGAATCTTTACAAGTATGAAGAGGAACGCTACGGGCCGGGCGTCGTGCGGTTTCTGAGCTTCAAGAACGATAAAGAGCACAAGTTAGGCGAGACCCCCATCCCCGGCGGGATGCTCAAGGTCTATCGAGGCGTCGGCGACCAGGGAAACCTATCTTACACGGGCCAATCGGAATTCAAGTACATCCCCGTCGATGAGGACATCGAGCTGAACCTCGGGGCCATCGGCGACATTGTCGTCGAGCCCAAGCTGATAGACTACAAGACGGAGAACTACAGGTTCGACTCAGGAGGCAACGTCGCCGGCTGGGACGAGATTCGCACCTTCAAAGTCGAAGTCAAGAACACCCGCGACATAGACGTCAAAGTCGAGATCAAACGCAACTTCCCCACCCAATACTGGGATATCAAGAACAGCGGCGAGTTCGGGGCATTCGAGAAGGTGGACCTGAGCACGGTCAAGTTCACTCTGGACTTGCAGCCGCACTCCGCCAGGACGTTCGAATACGTCCTGCGAACGTACCACGGCGTGCGAGAGGAGAATTGGCGCCCGTAAACCAACAGAAGAAGCAACACGGAATTAAAAGGGACAGAAGAATGAAACGTGCCGCAATTCTGCTATCGATAATCTATGCCGCAGCGAACGCTGCATACGCTAAGGTCGATTTGGTGACGCTGCCTTCGCGGGACACGGTGCAGCTTACGATTTATAACTCGGCGGATATGACGCTGGTGCGGGAGAGCAGGGCTTTAACGCTGAAAAACGGTAAGAACGCCCTGCAATTCTCATGGGAAAATACGCTCATCGACCCGACGAGCCTGGAGATGCTGCCGAAAGCCAACGCGGACAAGATCGAAATCGCCGAGCTGGTTTATCCAGCGCGAGTGAGGAACCTCGGCCTGTGGAATATCGACAGCGGCGTGAGCGGCAAAGTGCCGGTGGAGATTACGTATTTGACCAGCGGCCTGTCGTGGCGGGCGTTCTATATGGGCACACTCACGGAAGATGAGAAAACGATGCGCCTACAGGGTTACGTCGTGGTCACCAATAACAGCGGCGAGGATTATGAGAACGCCCAGACTCGCCTGATCGTCGGCAAGGTCCATATCCTCGATGAGATCGCAGAGCTTGCCCGGCGGGAATATCCCTACGGAAGGCCGGGAGTGGTTCCCGTGCCGCAGGCTGCGTCCGCGCCCACCAGCGCGCCTCCGATGCTCCTTAAGGCCGCCAGAGAGCTCGCACCAATGGACGCATTGGCGCTTCGACCCAAGGAGATCGCAAAAGAAGGGCTTAGCGAATATTTCCTCTATACCATCGAAGGCACCGAAACGATTCCTAACGGCTGGTCGAAGAGGTTGCAGAGCTTCGGTGTTGAAGCGGTGCCGGTCGTGAATCTCTACAAATACGAAGAGGAACGCTACGGGCCGGGCGTCGTGCGGTTTCTGAGCTTCAAGAACGATAAAGAGCACAAGTTAGGCGAGACCCCCATCCCCGGCGGGATGCTCAAGGTCTATCGAGGCGTCGGCGACCAGGGAAACCTATCTTACACGGGCCAATCGGAATTCAAGTACATCCCCGTCGATGAGGACATCGAGCTGAACCTCGGGGCCATCGGCGACATTGTCGTCGAGCCCAAGCTGATAGACTACAAGACGGAGAACTACAGGTTCGACTCAGGAGGCAACGTCGCCGGCTGGGACGAGATTCGCACCTTCAAAGTCGAAGTCAAGAACACCCGCGACATAGACGTCAAAGTCGAGATCAAACGCAACTTCCCCACCCAATACTGGGATATCAA
Organism: uncultured Pirellulales bacterium; assembly: GCA_964462945.1. GTDB lineage: Bacteria > Planctomycetota > Phycisphaerae > Sedimentisphaerales > Anaerobacaceae. Next base: position 85,100 of record CAYWZW010000002.1, on the reverse strand, counting down.
GAACAGCGGCGAGTTCGGGGCGTTCGAGAAGGTGGACATGGGCACGGTCAAGTTCACGCTGGACCTGAAGCCCCGCTCCGCCAAGACGTTCGAATACGTCCTGCGAACGTACCACGGCGTCCGAGAAGCAGACTGGAGAAAGGCTTCGCAGTAACACGAATCTGGAAGTCTCAGGCCGATTGGGTCGCTTCTATTTCAAGTCTGAACACATCGAACTGTGGGCCGAACTGCTGCAGGTAGTAGAGAGAGTAGGCCCGCGTGAAGGCCAGCACAGGCAACAGGATGACAGTGCCGATGTACGGTATGAACAGCAAGCAGCTTGCACAGCAGAAGCAAAGACCTATGCAAAAGCCAATCCCGATGATTGCTCCTATCACTATGCTTACCACGATCTGGAAAAGAAGGTAAAGGGCAAAGCGAAGTTTGTTTGCCGACAGAATCGTCATGAATTCGCGCCAGCCGGCCACAACGCTTGCCGTTCGCAGGGACATGATCGGCACGACAAAATCGAACGTAAACTTCTTGATCAAAAACAGCACGATTCCGAGGACGAACAACATCATAGCGAGAATAATAATCGCGGGGATGGACGCCACACCGGCGAGGGCTCCGGCGGCCAGCATAATAGCCAGCACGATGATACCGACGATAGGCAAGCCGACGGTAAACAGGCCGATCAGGCCCAGCACGATTCTAAACAGGAACAGACTGTTGCCGTGCTTTCTGAATTTGTGCCAGGGGACCTTGACTTCGGCCCTGTTTGTCGCCACACAGTGAAGGAACATGAACCGGCCCCGGCTGTTGAGCCAGGCGATCAGAAGGCCGATAACGACGATCAGGACGACGACGGTCACTGTTACCGGTATGATCCAGTACAGGTTGTCCGAAATATAGTCTTTTGCCGTTTCAATGCCTTCTCGTATGTGCTCGCGCTGTTGATGTCGTCCACCGGGGACATTGTAATGAGGCCCGCCGCCGCCCCCTCCGCCGCCGCCACCCCCGCCCCCGGTTCCCAGGAAGGCCAGCCAGGCACAGAACCCGATCACAAACCACTTTTGCAGATCGAAAGGCCTAAAGAGCATGAGCTTGACCCGGTCGATTGCGGGGCTGATGGGGTCGATTACACTTATTCTGTTGGGCTGTTCAGAGTTCATCTTATGTATTCTCCAAGATACGTGAGCCAGTTAAAGATCATGGTCAAGACAACGATTACTTCCACCACGAAATTCATTTTCAGGAACATGGCTGCGACAATAGCAAGTCCCGCGCTGCAGGCGGCGGCGACCATAGCCGCCCAGCCCACGGTCTTCTCCAACCAGTTGGACCTGACCGTTGGGTACCCTTTATCTTTCTTGTTAAGCTCCAAAAGAGCGCTGTTGATGAGTGACTCAGTGAATCTCCTGCTGGGCTGGGTCGAATCGCTTGCCGCTTTCAATAGACGTGAGATATTCTCATCCAGCGGTGCGCCGGAGTCGTGTCGCGATAAATTGTCATCTTTGGGTTTCATAGTTTCTTACTCTCTCCCATTAGGGGATGCCAGTCGCTCAAGCTCTCGACGAAGAGAAATTCTGGCCCGGTATAGCAGACTGTGCATGGCTTTTTCCGTCGTGCCCATTTGCCGGGCGATGTCGTTGGCGGCAAGCCCCTCGATGTATTTGGCTTCCAACACGGCTTGTTCCTTTCTTTCCAACCGGCTCAGCGCCAGGCGGACCATCCCGGCTGTTTCTTCTCGTTCCAGCACCTCATCAGGCAAGGGCCTGGTATCCATCGTTTCAAAGTACCGGCTGACGTCGCCGTTCGGGTTCGGGCGGCCGGCCCGCTTTCGGACCTCCAGGCGGATGTTGTTCCGTGCGATGCCGAGCATCCATTCTTCCGGGCTGCCCTTCGCCGGGTCGTAGCCGCCGCAGCCACGCACGGCGTCAAAAACGGTCTTTTGCACCAGCTCTTCGGCAAGCGAACGGTTCGGCCAGCTTCGCATGAACAACCCATAAAGCCGCGGAATCTCCCGCTCGATAAACTCCCGCCATACATCGGCGTCGCCCCGAGCAAATCCTGCCCGGCCTTGTTGGTCTAATTTGTCAGGCACCTTTTAGAATTTCCATTTGCTGCATCAGCTTCTATAGTTATTATGCGCGCCGAGGGCAAATTACTCGCACTTTTTCGCCATTTTTCTCGTGCGGGCCCATCGCTTCCGACTTCGATATTCGATATTCGTTATTGGATATTCATTATTCAAATACCCCCCTTAAGGGAACGCCGAATATCAAGCACCGAATATCCAATGATGAAGGAAACCCTCTCGCGAGCGTATGGAGCTTGACTATTTTCATCGGGTGATTTCACGCCCCCGGCCCGGGCTGCTGTTTGAGTAAACGCAGCTCTTTTTGGATCGGCCAATCTGCAAAGGCCAGGATCAAGAGCATGACCAGGGTGCCGAATGGCACAAGCGTTAACAGGCCGAGCGCCCAGCAGTAGCCTACCTTGGAGAATATCTTGCAGAAGATCAAGATCTTTATGGCCAGCACGATCAATGCCGCAAAAATAGCGAAGATGAGGAGCATCATGGTAAATACGGGCGGCATATCCGGGCCGTGATGGAAAGCGACATGTTCCATATTCCTACCTTTCAATTGGCTCACGCATTCGAGACTCGTAGGGTGGGCCTCGGCCCACCATTGACCTCAGCGAACAGCAGCCCAAGAACCGGCCATTTTCAATTGACAACTGACAATTGAACAATCGCCCGAGCGACCTGGTCCCGGCGCGCCTCGATGGGAGCCGGGTCTTGGGTGAAGGTCGTCATGTCACGGGTAATGTCTTGCGGTACCTCGAGCAGGGCGGTGTATTCTCGTTGTTGGCCGGTAGAAAGTTTGCCCTTCTTCGCTTCGAGCAGCTTTCTAAGGATAACCAGGTATTCATAGTCCTCGATGCCGTCACGCAGCATTTCCCAGCGGATACTGTCAACCGGTCCCTCGAGAACGGGTGCCGATGGATGGGCGTCCGCAGCCGCTTCAGGCGGATAGATGAATCGGCCGTCGCCGTTGCCCCAGGGTCTTTTCTCGCCGTCAGGCGTGCTGTAGCCGGAGCGCCAGCCCATGGGATCCTCGTACGGGTTTTGGGGGCGGTCGGCGTCGGGATAGGCGGCCGAGCTGGTCCAGTAGTTTGACTGCCAGACTAAGATGCCGTCGATCTTACGCTGCCAGGTCTGCCAGAGCCAGATGCGTAATTCGGTGCCCGGATGGTCGATAAACAGGGTGCAGTAAGGCGCCTTGGGCCCGGTGCAGACGTACCACCAGAATTTCTCGCCGTGCTTGCGGCGCTCTTCGGCAGGCTCGTGCTTGTAATTATTCGAGACGGGGCACCAGATGTTCGGTCCGCCGACCAGATTCGGCTCAACCTGCTCGGTCAGCATACGACTGATGTCGGGGGCCGCCTCTTTGAGCTTGTTGAAGCCGTTCATAACGAACTGGTAGTCCTTCGGGTCGGGCTCGTCGAACCAATAGACGTAGGCCTCGTCGAGCCAGCCTTTTTCGCGCAGGTGCTCCTGAACTTCGCGACAGTAGGCGCCAAACGCGGCTTTGTACTGAGGTGTGTCTTCGCGGTAGCCCAGCAGCTCAGGCTCCCGGCGGGAATGAAACGTCCCGCCGCCGAGGCCCGGAACGCTCAGCCGGAAGGAGTTGAACTGGTAGTAATCAATGCCCCGCGCCATCGCGGCGTCCCAGGCGGCCCAGTCGAAGACCGGCTTGATCTGCTCGGGCGCGGTTGAGCCGTTTGTCCGGGGCCAGGTGACTTTCGGGTCATCCAGAGGCGATGGATCGTAAGGGGATATGTGATGGGCGCTGAAGCTGGCCCAGTACTTATCGATCACCTGCCGCTTCTGCTCGGCGTCCGTGAGCTTCTGATAGCGGAATACGTTGCCCGGCGAGAAGCCAAAGGCCGTCGTGCATGTCACGCGGTCCGGCAGAACGAAATCATAAACTTCCACGCGCAGCGTAACGTCGGCGTCGTAGTCTTGCCCAGTTAGCCTGATACTACCTTCGTAGATTCCCGCCGGAACGTCACGCGGCGCCTTCACGCGGACCCAAAACGGCTGATTCTTGTTCGGCTCCAGGTCGATGGGGCCTTTCAACGGCGGCAGCGGGTCCGGCCACAGACCCGGCGCCGCGCTCTTGTCGGTCGGCCGTTCAACATTAACGTATCTGACCTTAAGCACCTCGACGTTCTGGGCGGGGATGGCCGCTCCGCCGGGACCGGTCAATTCTCCGGGGCGCAGCGTCAACGCCTTCAGCGGCGCCGTGGGTCGAACCACCAGTTGTGCCGCCTCTGCCTCATTGCGGGCGGCACGGATCGTCATGGCCTGGCTCTGCGCCGCGGGCAGGGGCTTGTCCGGGCCGATTTTCCAGCCGGACGAGACCCACCACAAGCCGACCTTGTCGCTCGAGCCGGCAAGCAGCTCGCCGTAGGAGGCGTTAAAGTAATCACTGGTTTGAGCCGACCCGATTTGACTGGTCAGCAGCAGCGCTAAGTAAAGGACTCTTTTCAGCATGGGGCATCACCTTTCAACCGCTGTTTCGATTTCAACCCGGCCGACGGCCTGCGTTCACCTTTTCTGAATTCTCTACGAGAAATGGCTGTACGTCAAGGGCCTCTTTCTTGAGTTGACGCCCAGCCGTGGAAGTCCTAAAATAGAGCCCGTGAAGTGTTCTATGAATTGTGAGCTGGGTGGTTTGCGAAATAGGGTAGTGAGCTTGGGAAATGAGGAAGAATCTTGAACAAATTGCCGCAGAAGATGGCCGATTCAGCGTCCCGGCCATCAGGTTTGTCTATGAGGGGCTTGGCTACACGGCGAAGAACATCGCCACGGAGCCCAAGCACGTCAGCGGTCAGACACTCTGCGAGGGACTGAAAAAGCTGGCCATCGAGAAGTGGGGCAGGCTGGCACTGCCGGTGCTGAATAACTGGGGTATAAAAAGCACACACGATTTCGGCGAAATCGTCTATCTGATGATACGACACGAGTGGATGAGCGCACAACCCACCGATGCGATAGAAGATTTCGAGGATGTTTTCGATTTCAAGACGGTTTTCAAGGAACAGTTCCAGTTTTGAGAATCCGGCTGGAGGCTCAACATGTTCCGTTGCACTCGGTGGTTGAGATGTAGGCCGTTCATACGTAGGCTTGGCTCGGGAGCAACTGAGGGCTAATCCAATTCAAGCACGTACGCCTGGTCGCATCTGCTTGAGAGGTGGTCCGGCGTGTATTCCGCAAAGCCGTAGCTCTTGTACAGAGCGATGGCTTCTTTCAGAACAGAAGCGGTCTCCAAGGTCATTCTCCTGAATCCGAGTTGTCTTGCCCGCGTCAGGGCGTCTTCCAGCAACAGCTTGCCCAGCCCTTTGCCTCGGTATGCTTTGTGCAGGTACATTTTGCGAAGCTCGCACGTATGTTTCTCAAGGGGGTAAAGCCCATACGCTCCAATGATTGAGCCGTCTTTCTCTTCGAGCACGAAAAACGTCCCGCCGCGCTGGAAATATGAAGAGTCAATGTCCTTGATGTCCGCATCGGTGGAGGCCGGGTCGGGCTTCAAATCATATTCCCTCAGGACGCTGAAAACTAAATTCGTGATGTGCTCACAGTCTCTGTTGCTCGCAACCCTAAGTCTCAGGTTGTGGACTTCTCCCATTATGACTCCCTCATGTGTTGTTGCCCACAATGCGATAAATCCGTTTTGTTCAGGGTTTTAGCCAGGAAACCAATCTCCAGGAGACCAATCTCACACTAACGAACTCTTTTCGCGTTGATCTTCAAAATTAAGTTGCGACCATTCTGATAGACCAAACAGTCTTGTGCATTCCAACGGCGAGAGCATACTCTCACCCCATTCGCAGAATCGTTCGTTCCAGGTCAGGGTGAAAATGCCCCTCGAAGACTCCTTCCACGGCACCCGTCAAATGCACCTGGTAGTCTTTGCCGATCTCTACGAACAACTTTCCGCCGGGCATTCTCACGGTTATCCGGTCGTCCACAAGACCTAACCTGTGAGCCGCTGCCGCCGCCGCGCAGGAGCTGCTGCCGGAAGCCAACGTGTATCCAGCGCCCCTTTCCCAAATCCTGATCTCGATAGTCGCCCTGTCTATCACTCTTAAGAGCTGCACGTTGATTCGATTCGGAAACGAATCGTGATTCTCGACAAGCGGCCCTAATTCTCTTGCCTTTTCCTCACTTATATCTTCCATCGGAATGACGCAATGAGGATTGCCAATAGACAAACATGTCACTCTGTATTTTGCTCCGTTTATCTCCAGCTCTTCATCTACTACTTCCCGCTGCCTGCCTTTGACTGGAATCTCAGTGCTGCGGAAGGTAATTTTGCCCATCTTGATTCTTATCAGATTCGCTGAGTCATCCTCGATCTGAACCTCGACGGTCCCGCCCAATGTTTTGATGCTGAAATGCTTTTTATGCACGTATTTTTTTTCGTACAAGTATTTGGCGAATATCCTTAACCCGTTGCCGCTCTTCTCGGCCTCGCTGCCGTCCGGATTGAAAATCCTCACTCTCCAGCCGCCCCTGCCCTTGGCCGGGCCGTACAGAATCCCGTCTGCTCCAATTCCGAAGTGTCTATCGCAAATCAGACGGATTGCATCCGGCGTCAAATCCACATCGTGAATCCTCGGGTCGATTATGAGATAATCATTTCCTAAGCCGTGGTATTTCCTGAAATGCACTTTCACTATTCTGGCCTCCGCGTATTCACGCAAGTTTCAACTCCATAAACACGGCCCCCTCAATCGGATTGTACCTGTAGGAGCCCGTCGGCTCAAAACCCAAAGAAGCATACAATGCCCTGGCCGTTTCCATCACGGGCACCGTGTCTAATCGCATATAATTGTAGCCGATCTTTTGAGCGCGCCCAATGACTGCTTCAGCCAAGGCCCTGCCAATCCCCAGACCACGAAACTCCGGCCTGACGTACAATCTTTTCATCTCGCATATTTTTTCTTCGAGCGGCCTCAGTGCCACACATCCGGCGGCTTGGCCCTCGTACGTAGCGAGCAGCAGGCATCCCTTGGGGCGGGCATAGTCGCCGGGAAGACTCCTCAGTTCCTCATCAAAGTCCTGGAAGGACAGATCGAAGCCCAGAGAGTCCGCGTATTCAACAAACAGCGTTTTGGCCTGCTCTATGTCCGCGTCTGTCACGGCCTCAGCGATCTCCAGCGTTTGCCGGACCTTCGTGCCACTGAACTCGCGCGAAATGTATCTCTGCGTCCAGGGACAGGCATTGATGCAAATCCCACAAATGGTTGCGTCGATTCCCTGCCGCCCTGCCAAGCTCCTGGCGGCGTCACGGCACGCGAAGGCATTATATATTGACTCTCGCGCCGCATCAACGCTCCAATGGCGGCCGACAATCGCCCCGGCGGGACAGTGGTCCACGCAGCAATGGCAGTCGCCGCAACCTGATGCGTCCACAGGGTCGCCCGTCCTGAACTCCGCGTCCGTCAGGACAGAAGAAAGTCTTACCGCAGGCCCGTACCGTTTTGTTATAAGCAGCGCGCATTTGCCGATCCATCCGAGCCCCGCTCGCGTCGCTATGGTCTTATGCTGTACGGGCATACTCAAAGTACGCTCATCGAAATGTGCTGTCGTCGGTTCGACAGCCCGGGCCTCTTTGCCGAGCTTTGCGAGAATCCCAGCCACGCGTTCGCAAAGGCCCGCCAAAAGGTCATTGACCCTTTTGTACTCCGCGAAGTACTTGGGCGTCGGCCCCTCTGATATTTCCCGGATGATGGCCGGGTCCAGGGCCACCGCGATGGACACCGCCCGCGGTAAACCGCCGGCCATGGCCGACAAATTCCTCACATCCGCAAAACCTACCAGGCACGCGCCCTGCGTGAGAAGCTCATGTTCTATTGCTGCATTGAGCGTTCTTATTTGACAGTCTCCAAAAGCCCACTTGTGAGGCAAGTCTATGCATCTTCCACCAAAATCAGTTTCGCTGTATCTGTAATAACCTTAGCCGTATGTTTGTCACCCGGCTGGATGAATAGTCCGTCACCCGGGCCGAACGTAATCACTCTTCCATCGAAGTCTATTTCCATTTGGCCCTCCAGGACATATCCGATATGCCCTTTGGTGCACCAATCGGGCTCAACAAATTCTCTCGTAAACTCCGCTAAACGCAGCCTTCTGCCGCAGTGCTCGTAGGCTTTGAATCTGATGCCGACCGCCGGCGCATCCCACGGCATCGTCTTGAAGTCTATTCTACAGGGCCCCATTTCAAACTCTTCCCACTAATGCTTTTTCCATTTTGTAAAAATCCAGCCTCCTATTATTCTCCACCTCCAAGAAAGCTCTCTCTAAGGTGATGTAGCCCAAGGAATCGTAGAACGTCTTGGATGGGAGCGAGGCATCTAATTTGACAACATCGATGCCGGTTGAAACGGCCCTTTCTTCAAGCTTACGCATAATGAGTTTGCCAAAGCCGCGCCTTTGAAATGCCGGGTCAACGAAAACTCTCATAACGTGATTGTCAACTATCGTGCCCGTTCCAACAATCCGGGTATCTTCATACAGGAGGATTGTGTATCCTTCCTTCGCATCCTTTAATATCCTTTCATCGCAATGCCAATCCTTGAAAAACTGCACCGCTTCTTTTGGATAGACTTTCGAGTAACAAGCATCAATTGTAATCTGTACGAGGCTCTTGACGGCGATCAAATCAGACGATTGGAACGCTCTCGTAGAGATATGGTTTTGCTCAAACATTTTCATCCAACAGCTTAACGCATTGACCTAATCGGAATCAGGTCAGGAATTTCAAAATGATGTTCCTGTAATGTTCAACCGCTTTTTGCAGGTCGCCGACTTCAATATGCTCGTCCGGCTTGTGACACATTTCGGGCTTGCCCGGCCCGAAGATGACCACCGGCGCACCAAACGAAGCAAAATAGGGACCGTCGGTGGTAAAACCCACCGCTTTGGTTTGGCTGGCCCCGACGGCCGCGCAGAAGCTTCTGACGAAATCACACCGGCCGTCCGTCTCCAATGGCTCGAGCCGGCGCAGCACGGACACCGCGGCGTCAAACTCATTGTTCTTCGATTTCAGTCTTGCAAAGATTGCTTCCAAGTCGGCAAGAATGCGCCGAAGGTCCTGGCCGGGAAGAGTGCGGATGTCGATCCCGAGGGTGCATTTGTCCGGCACGACGTTGAGTGCTTTGCCGCCCGCAATTGTATTGATACTCATGGTGCACTTGCCCAGCAACTCATGGGTCTGGCGCCAGACTTCGTAGTTTTCAAGCTCATTCAAAATCAAGCGCATTGAGGAGATCGCATTGACGCCCAAGTGCGGCGTCGAGCTGTGGGCGGCCTTGCCCGTGGTGGTCACTTCCAGCCAGAGCATCCCGCGATGGGCGGTGACCACGGCAAAATCCGTCGGCTCCGGGATAATGGCGCCGGCAAGCTCCGGCAGCCAGCCCCGATCGGCGACAAATCTTTCCGCGCCGTGACTATCTGTCTCCTCCCCGGCAACGGCTGTGAAGATGATGTCGCCCTGCAGCTTCGTGCCGGAATCCACAATGCGGCTAATCGCGGTGACGACGGCGGCGATCCCTCCCTTCATGTCCACGGCGCCTCGGCCGTAGATCTTGCCGCCGGCTTCCACCGCCCTGAAGGCCGGATGCTTCCAGGCTGCTTCGCCGGGGCCGACGACGTCCAGATGACAGGCAAACAATAGCCCGGCCCTGCGTCCGGCGGACTCGACCTGTGCGATGACGTTGGCCCGCCTCAGATCCCAGCTATCTATCCTGGAGTCTATGCCGGATCGGCGAAACCGGCTCCGAATCACTTCTGCGGCGGCTAATTCACCCTTCTCGGCGGTGCTTTCCGCTTGAATCAGTTCTTTCAAGAGCGTCTCCATAATGTGGCGATTATAAGGCAGATGACCCAAAAGAAAAAACAGAAAAATTTCTGTTGCAGATCGAAATATAAACGCAGATAATACTGGATTTGAGATTCGCAAAGCCGGCGCAAAGGAGCATACATGGGACCTGTATTGGATGGGCTGCTGAAACTTCAAAGTGTTGAAAATCGCCTGCGGGCCGAAAAGGCAAAACTTACAAGGTGCAGAAGAAACGTCATTATCCAGGAGAATCTGATCAGAAGCCTTCAAAATGCCCTCGAAGCCAAGAAAGAAGAGACGCAGCTGACGAGGGTCCAGTTCGACCGCCTGGAGTTGGAGCTCAAGAGCAGAGACGAGACCATAACCCGGTTGAGGGCCTCGCTCAACAGCGCCAGAACAAATAAAGAGTACGCTGCGGTCCTGACCCAGCTCAATACCATGAAAGCCGACAGCTCCAAAATCGAAACACAAACGCTGGAGCTGATGAAAGATATTGAGGTGGATGAAGCGGATCGTAAAGATATCCAAAAGCAGATCGAGGAGCAGAAAGGGACGCTGGAGCAAACTCGAAAAGGGAGCGAAACCCTCTCAGGCAAGTACGAGACTGAAATCGAGAAGATCCAGACCGAGTGGGACGAGGCTGCACGGATTATCCCCCGTGACGCGCTGGAGAAATTCAAGCGCGTGGCCGAAACGTACGACGGCCAGGCTGTCGCGGTCATTGAACAGCAGGAGGGCAAGAATGGGGCGTATAGCTGCGGCGGCTGCTTCATGGGCATCACCGCGGAGTGTGTTAATTTGCTTATGACCAGGGATGACATCATTCGCTGCCCCAACTGCACACGAATCCTTGTGCTTGGCACTTCACATGAGAGTTAAAAGGCAGGAACAAGAGCACAAGACCACGATTCATCCCACACCCATGAGGCGTGATCCAGGACTCACGTCAGCTTCGTTTTGAGGAACCATCGCCGTGTCTGATAAATTAGTTGTTCACATAGACGGTGCCAGCCGGGGCAATCCGGGCCCTGCGGCAGCGGGTTTTGTCCTGAACGATTCGAACGGGACCCGGTTACAGGCAAAAGCCGTCGTGTTGGGCGAGGCGACAAACAACGTGGCCGAATATACCGCCCTGGTGAAAGCGCTCGAAGCGGCAAAACAAACGGGCGCCGAAGAGATCGACGTTTTCAGCGATAGCGAGCTGCTCGTCAAACAGATCAACGGCCAGTACAAGGTGAAAAGTGAGCAAATTGCACCTCTTTTTCAGCAAGCGATTGACCTGCTCGGCCGGTTCAGAAACTGGAAGGTCCGGCATGTTGCCCGCGAGAAAAACAAGGAAGCTGACAAACTCGTAAACCAGGCCCTCGATCTTGGCCGCGATGTGGAAGGCAAGCCGGATCTCGCTGCGCACAAGGGCAAGCCGATTCGGCTCGGCGTGCTCATCAGCGGCAGCGGCACTACGCTGATGAATATTCTCGAATACACTGAGCAGGGTCAGTTGAATGCGAAAGTGGCAGCCGTCATCAGCTCGCGTTCAACCGTGGCGGGAGTGGAGAGGGCCAGGAACGCCGGGCTGGATGTGAAAATCGTCCGCAGGCAGGACTACCCCGACATCGATGAATTCAGCAAACGCATCGAGCAAGAGCTCGTCGCCGCGAAAGTTGACCTCGTCGTTCAGGGCGGCTGGCTCTGCCTGTGGAAGATACCCGCGCGGTACGAGAATCGCGTGATGAATATCCATCCCGCTTTGCTGCCGAGCTTCGGTGGACAGGGTATGTGGGGACATCATGTTCACGAAGCGGTGCTGAAGGCCGGCTGCAAAATCAGCGGCTGCACCGTTCACTTCTGCACGAACGACTATGACAAAGGGCCCATCATTGTCCAGCGCGCCTGCGAGGTCAGGAATGACGACACGCCGGAAACATTAGCGGCGAGGGTGTTCGAGCAGGAATGTATCGCGTACCCTCAGGCGATAAAGTTGTTCGCCGAAGGCAGATTGACCATCCAAAACGGCATAACAAGGATAGAATCCTGAATCGCCGGCGACGCGATGCAGGAAGCAGGAGCCGACAGACCTCATCCCCGGTTCATCTCCGGAGCGACCATGCGATACGGTCCGCTACTGTGATTTTGCGACGGCGGGTTGGCTCTCCTGCGGCTCAGGCGTCTCAGCGCCCTCCAGCCTCAGATGTTCCTCGTCCTGCACGTCGATCTTGACGAGTTTCTTGCCTTCGAATTTGCCGCCGAGCACCGCCTCCGAAAGCGGGTCTTCTATATAGTGCTCGATGGCTCTTCGCAGGGGCCTGGCCCCGAATTCCGGATTGAAGCCCTTATCGATGAGAAATTCCTTGGCCCCCTCACTCAGCTCCAGCTTCAAGCCGTGTTCGGTCAGGCGCTTGAATACTTTCGCAAGCTCGTAGTCAACAATGGTCTTCAAATTCTCTCTTGTCAGTGCCTGGAAGACGATTGTGTCATCGATCCGGTTCAGGAATTCGGGCCTGAACTGACGCTCCACTTCTTTCTGGAGAATATCTTTCATCTTCTCGTAGTTTGCTTCGGGGCTCTTTTTGCCGAACCCGAAGCCGGATTGGTTCTTAATCAGGTCAGCGCCGATGTTGCTGGTCATAATCAGGATGATGTTTTTGAAATCGATGCCCCGTCCGAAGCTGTCCGTCAGCCGGCCCTCATCCATAATCTGCAGCAGCATGTTGTAAACGTCCGGGTGGGCCTTTTCTATTTCATCCAGGAGCAGCACAGCGTACGGCCGCCTTCTAATCCTTTCAGTCAATTGCCCGCCTTCTTCATAGCCCACGTAGCCGGGAGGGGCCCCGACCAGCCGGCTCACATTGTGCTTCTCCATGAATTCGCTCATATCGAGCCGAATGAGGGCGTTCTTGTCGCTGAACAGGAACTCCGCCAGGGCCTGTGCAAGCAGCGTCTTTCCCACGCCGCTGGGTCCAAGGAATATGAAACATCCCATCGGACGATTGGGGTCCTTCAGGCCGCTCCTGCTGCGTCTGACCGCCTTGGCCACGGCATTGATGGCCTCATCCTGCGAGACCACCGTTCTGTGCAGCTCGGCTTCGAGCTCCAGAAGTCTCTGGGTTTCCTTCTTCTCCAGTTTCGTCAGCGGCACGCCGGTCATGTTGCTGACGACCTCTGCAATGATTTCATTGTCCACCACGCCGGTGGACTCTTTGTTTTCCTCGTACCACTCGCGGTGCATCTGCGTCTTTTCATCCAGAAGCTGCTGGGCCTCATCTCTCAAGGCCGCCGCCCGCTCATAGTCGGCGTTTCGGACCGCCTCGTCTTTTTCCCGCTGGAGTTTTTCTATTTTCTCTTCTATCTGCGTCAGATCCGGCGGAGGAGTCATATTCTTCAGCCGGACTCTCGCGCCGGCCTCATCGACCACGTCGATCGCCTTATCCGGCAGGCATCGGCCGGTGATGTATCGCGTCGAAAGCTCCACAGCATGGAAAAGAGCTTCGTCGGTAAACCGGACCCTGTGGTGCGCCTCGTAGCGGTCCTGCAGCCCTCTGAGTATCTCCAGGGTCTCGTCTTTTGACGGGGGCTCAACAATAATTGTCTGGAAGCGTCTTTCGAGGGCTCCGTCCTTTTCGATGTGCTTTCTGTACTCATCCAAGGTCGTCGCGCCGATACACTGAACTTCTCCTCTGGAAAGGGCCGGCTTGAGCACGTTTGAGGCATCTATGGCACCCTCGGCTCCGCCGGCTCCCACAAGCGTGTGAAGCTCGTCAATGAACAAGACAACGTTCTTGGCCCTGCGGACCTCGTTGATGACCGCCTTGATTCTCTCTTCAAACTGCCCTCGATATTTCGTCCCGGCGACCATCATCGCCAGGTCGAGCACCACAATGCGCTTGCCCTTGAGGATTTCCGGAACTTGCTTGTTGATGATCTGCTGGCTCAGACCTTCGACGATGGCTGTCTTGCCTACGCCTGCCTCGCCCAAAAGAACCGGGTTGTTTTTCGTGCGCCGACAGAGTATCTGGACCAGCCGCTCGATTTCGCGCTTCCGGCCGATCACGGGGTCGAGCTCGCCGCTCTCGGCCAATTGCGTGAGGTCCCTGCCAAAGCTGTCCAGGGCCGGAGTTTTGCTCTTGGCCTTTCGGCCCACCGCCGGCGTCATTTTCATCCCCAGGGCGGCAGAGCCTTCATCGACTCCGGCGCCCAGCAGATTCAAGACCTCCTGACGCACGTCCTCGAGCTTCAAGCCCAGATTCATCAGCACCTGTGCCGCGATCCCCTCGCTCTCCCGCAGCAAACCCAAGAGGATATGTTCAGTCCCCACATAGTTATGATTGAGCGACCGGGCCTCTTCTATGGCGTACTCAATCACCTTCTTGGCTCGCGGGGTCTGCGGCAGCTTTCCCATCGTCACCATGTCCGGGCCGCTCTTGACGAGCTTTTCAACTTCAAGCCGCAGTTTTTTTATATCCACTTCCAGGTTTTTCAGAACCGTGGCGCCTACCCCGCTGCCTTCTTTGACCAGCCCCAGAAGGATATGCTCGGTTCCTATGTATTCGTGGTTGAATCGCTGGGCCTCCTGATTGGCCAGCGCCATGACTTTCCGTGCACGGTCTGTAAAACGTTCAAACATCTTTTACCCCGAAATCTATTTTAGAAAACTCTCGAATCTGCCTGCGCCGCTTTGGCACGAATGTCAGCGACATACCCGCTACGGCTGACATACAGCATATCAAACTCGCCATATTATATCGCGCCCAGCCTATCTGTCAAACACGGCGCACCTGCCAACTCCCTGCTTTTTAGGGCTGGGAGGGCATATTTCTATATACGCCAAGCGAAGCTGATGTTCATTCCCAGCTCAACTTTTTCTTCGACCCCAATTCTATCGACAAAAACGGACAATGACTTTCCAATTGTCCCTGCAAAAATGCGGGATTTGGGCGATGAAAAGGTTGGCCCGGCGGATCAGGTCGGGCTGTTCAGCAGGAGGGGGCCCGGACTGAAAGAATGTGAAAATATGTTGAATCGCCGGTCAGATTGCCGAAGGGATGCGTCGCACTCTTGCTTTTTGGGGCAGATTGATATGAAACGTGCTGGTGTACGGCCGGGCTTCGGGCCTGCCGGGACGACGATTTACGCGCGTTGTCCAGCCTGTCTTAAGTCTTTATTTACGTGCTCTCCCTGCTTTTGTATCCTGTCCTTCGTGTCTCAGCTATTATTCTCATCAAGCAATTTTCTGAGGTACTCGTTTTCCCGGCGAGTTGCTTCAAGGTCAAAGACCTGGTACTTGATGCAGACCCGCAGGTAGTCCAGCGATTCCTGCAGGCTGCTGATGCTCTTCTCGAGCTTTTGGCGATTTACCTGTGCTTGTTTGGCGAGATCGGCCAGCTTCTTGTGCTGCGGGTCGGCAGCGTCGCCAAATTCTCTTACCAGTTCGTTGAGCTTGTCTTCCAGGTTTGTTTCGTCCATCACATCTCTCCTCTCGAACGCACTTCCCTTTTCAATCACCCTAAGTTCAATATGTAGAGAACCCCCGAAGCCTCTTGTCTTAGAATAGTGCAAAACGCATACCCGAAGACAAGAAAACCCTTTTCCTGTCTGATTTTGCCGTTCGGAGCTTTGGAACAGCCAATCAGAGCGGTCTTGAATATTGCCTTTGAGCTTTGTTTCTGTTCTGCGAACAACAGCCATTATAGGGGTTGAAACTGTAAGTTGCCAAAAAACAACGCTGCAAAGATGGCCGGATTTTCGCAGCGTCTATAACAACTGTATTCGGAAACAGTTATATTTGCGTTGACTACAATAAACATCCCCGTTGATTTTGAGCATCCCACCTGCTTTGTCAACGGCCGGGCCACCGATTTTGTATCCCTCCCCGGCGTTTTCTATACTTTGAATGGGTCAAAGAATAGAGTGCAACTGCGCCCAAACGTGCGAGTTGGCTACTCGGGCGGGAAGCAGAAGAAGGCCGGCATACGTGCTCTCTGGCTGCCGCCCGGAAAAAGCGGAGGTGGAGTATGAGCATAAGACAAACCAAAAGGGAAATAGACCAGTTAAAAGACCAGTTGAAAGCTACGAATCGGGAGAATGATCGTCGCCTTCTCAAGCTGGTTTTGTTCATGGTCATCTTGGCAACAATCGCAGGCTTGATGTATGGACGAATCCAGTTGTGGTGATTTGCCTCACTGCTGATTTTGCCGTTCGGCCATGTCCGGCTCTCGCCAGCGTGATCCCCTCCCGGCATGATCTATCCCCGCGCAGACCGGCTCAGCCGGGGCGCAATTCAGGACCAGGACTGGGCTGCGGAGAGGCTTGTCCGCGGCGATGACTTGGGCCGTTCGATGCCGCAACCAGGGCACGGAATGGCCGGGATCAAAACACCTCCTCGTCGTCTTGTTGCCAGGCGGGGTCCACTATGCACAAGAACGTCAAATCGGAATCTCCCGTGTTCTCGATATGCTGCATCGAACGCGGGGGGATATATACGGCACATCCGGGGCCGACGGCGAGGGTCTCTTGATCGATGTGCATCGTGCCCTGTCCGGCCAGCATGTAGTACACTTCGCAAGATTTGAGTTTGTGCGGCTTGGTTCTACGGCCGGCACCGACCTTTGCGTGAGCCAGGCTATAACGAATCTGTAAGGCGGCCTTCCCGGGGTGAAAAAGCTCTCGCAAAACTGAACCATCACCCGCTATGAATTCCCGGCAGCCGCTCAGATGCTTCACGAACATGAATCATCCTCCCAGGAGAATCGACCCTTCTTTGAAGAATGTGCCGGCAACACAGGCGGTCATAAGACAGGCCAACGTCGCCGCTAACAGTGCGCGAAGCGCGACCCCTCCCATGTCGCGGGCCTTGTTCGGGGCCAATGCACAGAAGCCCCCGACAAAGATGGCCATGGAGGCCAGATGAGCAAAACCGCACAGCGCGTAGGTCGTAATCACGGCCGAGCGCGGGTGCTGCAATAGATTCTGCTCCATAGCGGCTGCCAAATCCCTATACGCGACAACCTCAGTCACAATCAGACGTTCGCCGATGATTCTGGAAACGACCCCTGCGTCAGAGGGTGGAACGCCCAAGGCTAATGTGAATGGATAGAAGATGTAGCCGCACATAGCCTTCAAAGACCACTGCCCTTCCAGGCCGAGAAGCGGATTTATTTTAGCCCCCAAAGCAGATAACAACAGGTCAACCAGCGCAACCAAACCCAAGACCGCGATGAGCAGCGCCACAATCCCGACGATCATTTTCACCCCGGCATTCGCTCCGTTAATAATCGCTTCGAAAAGACTTTTCTGCTTTTCATAAAAGGGCCGAACGTGGACACCTAATGTTTCCGGACTCTCCCCTTCAGGAAGAATAATCTTCGACATAACAATGGCCGCCGGAGCGGAAAGCAACGACGCCGCCACCAGATGCCCGGCGATTGTAGGAAACTGGTCTCTCAGGCTGAACACATAGAGCGCCAGCACGTTCGAAGCGACCGTGGCCATCCCGGCGGTCAAGATGGTGCAGATTTCAGATCGGGTCGTTCGGCTAAGATGCGGCTTGACAGTGAGAGTGGACTCGATCCCCACAAAAATATTGCTGGCCGTGACTAAAGACTCCGCACCCGATATTCTCATCAGCCTGGTGAATACATAAGCGAATCCTCTGATAATCAGAGGCATCACGCCGAAGTAGTACAAGATCTCAATAAGAGCGGAGAAGAAGATGATCGTAGGGAAGGCCTGAAAGGCAAGAATAAAACCAAGTGACTTCTCTCCCGCTTCGTTTGTCTGGCCCGGCGCCAGCGCCAGCGGCCCGAACACGAACTTGGCCCCCGCCGACGCGGACTCCAGAACCTTCACAACCACGTCATTGACAACCAGAAACAGCTTGGCCCCGGCGGGAACAACGAAGATAAACAAGGCAATGATTATCTGCAGCCCAATCCCCCAGCCGATCGCCCTCCAGTTCATATTTTTTCTGTCGGACGACAAGACCCACGCGAAGCCGACCAAAACGAATATCCCTGCAAAACTAACAAGATTATAGATATCCATCCTATTTGAGGCCCAGATTCTCCTGCAATCCGAAGAGGATGTTCATGTTCTGGACGGCCTGCCCTGATGCGCCTTTCACAAGGTTGTCAATCGCAGAGAAACTCACGATCCTGCCTTTGACGCAAGCTGGGAAGACATGACAATAGTTGGTCCCGGCGACATCTTTCACGGCGGGGGCCTCTTTGCGCATCTGCACGAAAGGCTCAGCACAATAGAAATCTTCATAAAGCTCAAGCAATTGTCCACCGCTCACGTTTTTCTTTGGCTCGCAATAGACGGTTGAAAGGATTCCTCTGTCAAAAGGCCCCACGTGCGGCTGAAACAGTATTTGAACCTCGGCCCCGGCAACGTCAGCGGCGATTTGCTCCATCTCAGGCGTATGGCGATGTGTCCCGATGCCGTAGGCAAACAAGTTCTCGTTCATGTTGGGAAAATGGAATTTGGCCGATGGGTTCTTGCCCGCTCCCGATGAGCCCGTTACCGCATTGACGATAATCGAATCCAGCTCTATAAGCTCTTCCTCCAGAAGCGGTGCAATCGCCAGCAGCGCGCCGGTCGGGAAGCAGCCGGGATTGGCCACCAGATCGGCGCCTTCTATCTGCTCGCGGAACAATTCCGGCAGGCCGAACACCGCACGCGCCAGATTGGCCGTGTCGGTATGCTTGACGGCGTAAAACTTCTCGTAAACGGATACGTCTTTGAGCCGATAGTCGGCACTGAAGTCAACCACTTTCAGCCCCGCATTTAGCAGCTTGGGCACGAATTCCATGGAGACTTTATGAGGCAGGCAACATAGGGCGACGTCAGCCAGGCCGGCCAGCTTGTCGATGTCCAGCGGCTCGATCTGCAGGTCGCACCGGCCCCTGAACTGCGGGAAAACGTCCTCAACCGCTCCACATTCGGCCGGTATGGCCGTCAGATAGGTGAGCTTGGCGCTGCCGTGCCGGAGGATAATCTTCATGGATTCGGCGCCCGTGTATCCGCTGGCTCCGATTATCGCAACCCGTACCATAGTATGCTGTCGTTTCATGTGTGTATTGTGCTCCGAAATAAGCCGTGTGCGCGAAAATGCCGCATCACTTCAATCAGCAGCCTTGAACTTCTCCAGCCCAATTTCCCGGATGCGGCCGAGATTGCCTATCCTGTCCGTGCGAAAGACCAATCCCATCGCCTTCGAGATAAAGTTGTTCAATTTTTTGCATCGCTTCAAATCTTCAAACTCCTTGCAGTCGGCACACGTGCTGTAGCTCCTGTCCATCGCGCATTTCTTGACCGGGCAGCTCTTGAACATCGGTTTGTCGCTGTGGCATCCCTGGCACTTGAGCTTCTTGAACGCCCCGCAGTCCGAACATACCAGTCCGCAGTACGCCACAATACTTTCATTGCCGCTCTCGGCCATTCTAATACGTCCCTTTACTTTGACCGTATCCCATTGCGACCGCCTTTGCTGCGGCGACCCCGCCCAAAAAAACAGCCGCCGGAATCTGTCTCGGCGGCCATTGTAATCGTCCAAAAGCGAAATTGCAAATCAACGCTTTGAGAACTGGAATCTTCTCCTGGCGCCGCTTTGGCCGGGCTTCTTCCGCTCGACCATTCGCGGGTCTCGCGTGAGATGTCCGGCGTCTCGAAGGGCCTGGATGAACTGGCTGTCATAGTTCCTCAAAGCGCGGGCGATTCCCAGCAGGGAAGCACCGGCCTGTCCTGTGGTTCCGCCGCCGTTGACGTTGATAAAGATATCAAAAGCCGTTTCCACGTTGACGGTCTTCAGAGGCGCCAGAACCGCATTTCGGTCCTGCTCTCTCTTGAAGTAATTGTCGAGCGGCTTTTTATTGATCATCAGTTTGCCGCTGCCGGGCTTGATGCGTACGCGGGCTACTGAGCTTTTTCTTCTGCCGGTGCCCCACCAGTAGCCGCTCTTAGGTTCGCTGGTCGGATTCGGTGCAGGCTTCGGCAGGGTCTCGGGAGCCTGAGCGGCCGGCTTAATATCAGGATTATTGACTTTGGTTTCTGGCATAATTGGCAATCTCTACCTAAAACAGTTCAATCTTCTCAGGCTGTTGGGCTTGGTTCTCGTGCTCCGGGCCGCGATAAACCTTCAATTTTTTCAACATTTTTCTGCCGAGGGTGTTTTTCGGCATCATCCGCCTTACCGCCATTTCAACGACCTTCTCAGGTTTCCTGGCCATCATCTCGGCAAAGCTGACGTACTTATGCCCGCCGGGATAATGACTGTAAAAATCGTATTCTTTCACCTGGGCCTTCTTGCCGGTCAGCCTCACTTTCTCGGCGTTCACCACGATCACGAAATCGCCCGTATCGACATGCGGCGTGTACGTGGGCTTGGTCTTGCCCATGAGGATAGGCGCGATTTTCGCCGCCATTCGGCCAAGGATCGCCCCCTCGGCGTCCACGAGCAGCCACTTCTGCTCGACCTGATTCTTCTTTGCCATAAAGCTTTTCATAGAAACACTCTCATTGTACCACCAAAGGCCCCATATTTTAGCTGGCCCATCCCCGCTGTCAAACTATTTTTGCAGCAAAAATTCAAGAATTTGGCCTTCATCCGGTCAATGAGCAGGCGCCCCGTTTGAAGTTGGCTCTAACCAGTCCGGCAATTCCGCACCGGCATCGAGTGGTGCGTCATCCGGCGCCGCATCGACGGACCTGACGGATTGGCTTTGTTTTGCATAATTGTGCTTTGTCGAGCGCCCCCTGAGGCTTGTCATTCCCGCGAAGGCGGGAATCCAGGCTTCTGACGCGCGACGCAACACGCATGACGGCTCTGCTTCCAACTCGCCCCCCATTCCTTGTCAATTTCAGCTTGCCTATTCCCTACATGGCCGCGATAATACCTGATGAGGCTGGCACGAATGACTTGGAGCCCTACCCGGGCTGTGGGGATGTCGAGAGGTCCGAATGAGTGGGATGGCCGCAGAAGTGCGAAGCCCGAGGGAAGAATCAGATAAGACAGGGAGAAAATAGATCACGGCCCCGGTCTCCCCAGGAGATAGACATGCCTTACGATGCGACAGTCTACAAAGTGATGATCGCTTCCCCCGGTGATGTGGGCGGGGCACGGGCGACGGTCCGGGAAGTGCTCGCGGAATGGAATATCATCAACGCCGATGTGCGCAAAATGCTGCTGCTACCGATCGGTTGGGATACCCATGCTTCTCCTGCTGTGGGTGATCGCCCCCAAGCCATAATCAACAAGCAGGTCCTGAGAGACTGTGACCTGCTGGTCGGGGTATTCTGGACCAGAATGGGGACCCCCACCGGGGGATACCCAAGTGGTACCGTAGAAGAGATCGAGGAACACATTAAAGCAGGTAAACCTGCGATGCTCTATTTCTCTGTTGAACCTGTTCATCCTGACAGCATAGACGAAGAACAGTATGGCGAACTCAAACGCTTCAGGGAGGCGTGCAGAGCCCGTGGCTTGTGCAGCACCTTTTCCTCGCTGGGCGAATTCAAATCCGAGTTCTACAGACATCTCCAAATTGAACTGAACAAAGAGCAGTATGCCCGGCAAGGTGGGAGGTTAGGGGACCAGCTCATTCGTTCGTTTGTGGCGTCCAAAACGCCGCAGCTCTCAAAGGAAGCTCAATTGCTACTCAAAGAGGCCTGTCGTGACCCGGACGGGGTAGTCCTGCGTATTATCACGACGGACGGTTTCTCCGTTCAAACAAACAGGAAGGATTTTGTGGAAGAATCTTCCCCTCGCGCCCGGGCAAAGTGGGAATCGGTTATAGAAGAGCTTGAGGCAGCAGGTCTCATCATAGACAGGGGGTACAAGAGGGAGCTATTCGGGCTGACGCAGGAGGGGTATGACGTTTCAGATACCACAAACCCATGATGTCAAAGGGGAAATAACGGGACCGGGAGCGGTCAATTCTCGGAAGTAAGTGCAATGCCTTCGATACTGAAATCCGAGGACTGACCCGTTATCCGCTCGTCCTTAGCACGCAGGCTTGTCTACCCCGGTCTTTCCTGCTTTCACCGCAGCATCCCACAGCACATGAGCGCCGCGCAGTTCTACTTTCTTGAGTTGCTCCTTGAGAACAGCCACGTCTAGGAATTCGGCGAATTCCTCCATCATCATTTCTATTACACGCAGAAACATCTCGTTGGCATACGTGTAGGTAAAGGCACAGAACAACGAGGCATTCTCTTTCGTCTTCATGAGAGGCCCGGCGTATCCCGAATGAAGACTCCAATTACAGTAGTGGTAACTATAAGCGTAGTAGCGAACGCAGGCGCCCCCCAGATTTTTCACGCGGTCAATCACAGTCATGCCTGTCCAGTGTTGTGGGCGATTCGGCTTCCCTTTGTTCTTTCCGTTCTTTATGATGCCCCATGACCTTACAATACAGTCATCTATCTCGGCCTTCGTACCCACGGCAGCATCCCCATAAGCGATTCGCTGCTTGTTCGTTAGGTGCTTGTATTCTTTGTCCAACTCCAAAGAGGTGTTGGCGATTTTATGGCGCGCCACCCTCTCAAAAGAGAAGAACTTCTCAGGCCCCTTTGCGACCTTATCATATTGGAGGAGGTTAATATCCAGAAAGAGTTCAAGGATTGCCCGTAGACATGCAGCGAGTGCGAGGGTGTGCTCTGCAATGAGTGTTTCCACACTATTGTTATTACCCAGCTTGACCATGCTGTGAACCCAGCAATACATCCGGCTGTAGCTGTGTAGCAATGCAGTCCGCTTGGTTCGCCCGTCCTCCTTGCCCTTCAGGACTTGCAGCAAGCCATTTCTGCTGAAACGCCAAGTCTGATCAAGAATCCGGTGACAAGCACTCGCTCGCATGGTGGGTTCTATTTGTGAGAAATCACACTTACACCAAGCACAGAAGTACTCGTACGCGCGAATTAGAGCCGCGTGAATCCTCCGGATGTGCTCCGAAGTATTCCCCGGAAGAATAGACGTCGTGTTTGAATATGCCTGTCTTATTCCCATAAGCGTGTTGAACTCGGCATCGCTAGGCGGCGCCGCTGGCTCGATGAGATCTAATGCCTGATTCATCCAATTGCGAATCATCGCAATATGCTGTGGCTCGATCGCTTGCTCGGAGTCGAACGCACCCTGCAGCTCCGTGCCTTGCTGAATGAGCAGTTGGAACTGCGCATCAACAGCGGCCTCAGTACCGTTGGCCACAATACGTACCTCCCTTGCTGGGTACGGTCTTATCGACCAAGTTCTGAATGCTGGGAACAAGGATGTACATTGATGGCACCATTCAGCTTATTATCCATCGGTGTTCGGAGATGTTTCTTCATCCGTTATCGGCATATGAGGCGGACGGCTTTAGGGCAGTAACAGTGGGGGATTGAAGGTGTCCCGTGAATTCTGCGGGCTTTCTTGTTCCAAGACGTCCGCGAGGGATTTACAATCGTCGCCGTGACTGATGGCGGAGGTCTGTTGCTTCCGCAAGATAGACTGATCGGGAATGATAGAGCCGTAGAGGAGCAACAATGGTACGAACCTTGTTATTGTGTATTGGATTATGTTTTGTCCCGATACGGGCGAATGCGGCCGAGTTTTATATGGATCCGGTGAACGGCAGTACTGCTGGCGACGGCAGTGCGGACCGGCCCTGGCGGACGATCCAGGAGGTTTTCGATGCCGGGATGGTGGAATCACGGCAGTGGGATAAGCTTCCCTACAGCCCGCAGAGCAAACTCGTGGCTAAGAACGCCGGCGCGCCGGTGCGGGCTGGCGACACGATTTGGCTGCGGTCGGGATTCCATGGCGAGCTGCTGATCGACACGTACTACAATCCTGGCAACATCACCTTGGCGGCCGCGGAAGGTCATACGCCGCGTTTGTCATCCTTGCATGTCCGGTCCGGCTCCTACTGGACGATCCGGGGGCTGACCGTCAGTGCCGAGTTCAGCGAGACTTATCGGCGACACACCCTCGCCCACCTCGAAAGCCACAGTTGGCGCGGGCCCATCCACGACATTGTGGTGGAGCATTGCGTGCTTCGTTCGGTGGCGGACGCCTCCGCCTGGACGGCCGAGGACTGGGACCGGCTCTCTTGCGACGGATTCCACGTGGACGGCACACGGATGACAATCCGCGACAATCGCCTGCTCAATGTTAACTTCGGCATTTCCGTGGAGGCCAGCGACTCTCTCATCACCGGCAATCTGGTGGAGAACTTCGCGGGCGACGGTCTGCGCGGGCTCGGCGACTACTGCACCTTCGAGTACAACACCGTGAAGAATTGCTACAAAGTCAATGCCAATCACGACGACGGCTTTCAGTCCTGGTCTGTAGGCCCCGGTGGCGTAGGCAGCGGGCAAGTCGTTGGCGTTGTGCTCCGCGGAAACACCATCATCAATTATGACGACCCGAACCAGCCCTATCGCGGGACTCTGCAGGGCATCGGCTGTTTCGACGGCACCTTTGTGGACTGGGTCATTGAAAACAACGTCATCATCACCGATCACTGGCACGGCATCACCTTGGGGGGCGCACGCAACTGTCTGGTGATCAATAATACTGTGCTGGATCAAAACAGCACCCCGCCCCGCCCACCCTGGATTTGCATCGACAAACACAAGAACGGCACGGCGCCGGTCAACTGCGTGGTCCGCAACAACCTCGCCACGGACTTCCGTAATGCAGCAGGTGTACGAGAAGAAAATAATCTGCGAATTGAAGATCCGGCCGCCTTCTTTGTCGATGCGAGCCGCTTCAACCTGCACCTGCTGCCCGGCGCGGCGGCCATCGACGCCGGCAGTAACCTCAACGCGCCCAAACTCGACCGCGACCGCATCGCCCGCCCCCAGGGTAATGGTATCGATATCGGCGCCTACGAGTGGCACGCAGACAACGTGCTGCCGGCCGAAAAAAACGGCATCGGGAAATAACGGACGCAATCAGTACAGAGAGGAGACTATGACGGCGGAATCCGGATTGAAATGGCTGCTGCGTTTTATCGGCCTTACGACCATCCCCGCTTTCGTTGCCGCAATCATGCCTCAATCCTGGATGGTGTTTCTCATCCACAAGGTTGAGCCGGGAATGTCGATGGGGATTCTGGTGACGTATCTGGCACGGGTACTGATGCTCATGTACGCCTTCGTAGGACTACAGTGTTTCATCATCGCGGCTGATATAAGACGCTATCTTCCCCTGATTTGGATCCTGGGTGTTGGAACCGTAGTAGTGACCGTCATCGGTATCATTGCCCTCTTCGCCGGCGTGGCGCCGGACCATCGAACCGGACTGTTTTGGATCGTTTTCGGCGACTTTGCGGAGGGCCTTGTCCAGGGTGTTCTCCTTGTCGTTCTCCTTTGCCGCGTCGCGCGCCGTGTTCCTCGTCAGGCGAATTGAAGATTTCGGGTGCTTTCTCCGGTGCGAAGAGACAATAGATCGCGCCCAACCTCGGCGAAATCCGCCATTGGATGTCAATAATCAATCATCAATAGTCAATGACTATGAGCAGCCCATGGAGTTGCCGCAGTTGTAGCATTTGTAGCAGGTTCCGTTTCGGACGGTGATTGAGCCGCAAACATCGCACGCCGGGGCATCGTCAGGGAAATGTGCAAATTGGGCGTTGAACTGCTCCAACATTCTGGCCTCAGACTGAATCGCATCTGATTCGTCCGTCACGGCCGAACCGACCAGGACGCTGATCCGATTCGCCAGACCGGCAAATCTGCCTTTCGGCTCAGCAGGGGCCTCTTCAGCCACCGGCTCTTGAATCGAGGGTTTCTTGCCCTCTCGCTTGAGCACCTTAACCTCGGCGATTTTCTGTGCCAGGTCCTTGGTTTTCTCGACCAGCTTCTTTGCCGTCGTTGTGTTTTTGTTCTCCGGCGTGCCGGAAACGGCTGTCCTATTGGGGGTGTTCTTGTCCGCATAGCCGGGTATGAATTGACACCCTAACCAGCAGAAAATGTAGTCGATGAGGCTCTTTGCAAAGGGAATATTGCGATTCGACGTCATGCCCGACGGCTCGAACCGGGCGTGGCGGAACTTGTCCACTAACGTGATCAGCGGTACGCCGTATTGCAATGCCATTGAAGTGCACGTGCCGATCACATCCATGAGGCCCCCGACGGTGCTGCCCTCCTTGGCCATGGTGATAAACAACTCACCAGGCTGACCATCCTCGTATAGCCCCACCGTCAGGTAGCCTTCATGTCCTGCGACGGAGAACTTGTGGGTAATGCTTTGTCGGGTATCGGGCAGCCGGCGGCGGAAGGGCCGGCCCGCAGCAGGTGCTTCTGCGGCGGCCTTCGCCTTGGCGCCCTTATGTTTTTCGGTAGAAACCGGCTGAAGCCTCTTCGAGCCGTCCCGATAGATGGCAACGGCCTTGAGCCCGAGCTTCCAGCCTTCCGTGTAAGCGGCGGCAATATCTTCGGTTGTGCTTTCTTTCGGCATGTTTATGGTTTTGCTTATGGCGCCGGATATGAACGGCTGGACCGCCGCCATCATTCTCAGATGAGCCATATAATGGATATATCTCTTGCCGTTGCGGGGCTTGAAGGCACAATCAAAAACGGGCAAATGGTCGGGATTGAGTTTTTCCGCACCCTCGATCGTCTCATTCTCGTCTATGTAGTCGCAGATGGATTTGATCTCATCGGCGCTGTAGCCAAGCCTTTCGAGAGCCATCGGTACGGTCTTGTTCACGAGCTTGAGCATTCCGCCGCCCGCCAGCAGCTTGTACTTGACCAGCGCGATATCCGGCTCGATGCCGGTCGTATCACAATCCATCAGAAAGCCGATCGTTCCCGTAGGTGCAATGACGGTTACCTGAGCGTTGCGCAGGCCCACTTTGGAGCCGGCGTCAAGGGCCTGGTCCCAGGCATCCTTAGCGGCATCACGGAGGTAGTCGGGACAATGAGATTCCGGCAGGTCGCAAGCACGCTGGCGGTGCATATTGATGACCTTGAGCATCGCCTCTCGATTGTTCAGAAATTGCTCGAAAGGTCCCATTATGGAGGCTATTTCAGCGCTTGTCGCGTAGGCGGCGCCCGTCATAATAGCGCTGACAGCACCGGCGATCGCCCGCGCCTGGTCGGAATCATAAGGAAGCGCCAGACTCATCACGAGTGAGCCCAGGTTGGCAAAGCCCAGGCCGAGCGGGCGGAACAAATGGCTGTTGACCGCGATGGCCTTGTCCGGATAGCTTCCGCCATCGACTAATATCTCTTGAGCGATGATGAACAGGCGAATCGCTTTCCTGAAGCTGCGAACGTCAAAGGAGCCGTCCTCTCTACGGAACTTCATAAGATTCAATGAAGCAAGGTTGCAGGCCGAATCGTCCACGAACATGTATTCGCTGCACGGGTTTGAGGCGTTAATCGGGCCGCAGTTCGGACAGGTATGCCAGCGGTTGATCGTGCTGTGGTATTGCAGACCCGGGTCGCCGCAAACCCTTGTTCCCTCGGCAATCAACTGCATCAGCTCGCGTGCTGAGTACTCCGCCATCTTTTCGCCCGTCGTCACGGCGTAGGTCGCCCAGGGAGCGTCTTTTTCCACCGCCTGCATAAACTCATCGGTCACGCGCACCGAGAGATTGGAATTCTGGAACATGACGCTGTCATACGCTTGGTTGTTGTGGTCGCCGTCGTAGCCGGCCTCGATCAGCGTCCAGGCTTTCTTCTCTTCCTCCGTCTTGCAGGTAATGAATTCTCGAATGTCAGGATGGGTGACCTTGAGCGACTGCATTTTCGCCGCCCGGCGGGTCTTGCCTCCCGACTTAATCACCGCGGCGATCTGGTCATAGACCCTCATGAAGCTCAAAGGACCCGACGGCTTTCCTCCGCCGGAGAGCTTCTCTTTGCTGCTTCGCAGCGTTGAAAGGTCGGTTCCGGTGCCGGAGCCGTGTTTGAACAGCATGGCTTCGCTCGTCGCCAGGCGCATGATGTCTTCCATCGAGTCCTTCACCGATTGGATAAAACAGGCGGAAGCCTGCGGATATTCATAGCTGTTCTCACAGGCCACGGCTTCTTTACGCTTCGGGTCCCAGCGGAAATTATGCTTGCTGCCGTGCACGCCATACACGTCGAAAAGACCCACGTTGAACCACACGGGGGAATTGAATGCCCCGCACTGATTCACGCACAGCCAGGCCAATTCGTTGTAGAATACTTCGGCATCGTCGTCCGTGGCGAAGTAGCCGTCTTTTCTGCCTCTGTCGGCAATAGCTTTGCAGACGCGATGGACAAGCTGCTTTACGGAGTGCTCTCTCTGGCCGGATTCAACGTCGCCGTAGAAGTATTTGCTCGCCACCACCTTTGTCGCCAGTTGGCTCCAGGAAACCGGAACCTCAGTATTATCCTGCTCAAAGACGGCCTGTCCGCTGTCCCCGGTAATCTTGGCGGAACGTACTTCCCATTCGAGCTGGTCAAAGGGATGCACGCCCGGCGTCGAGAAGAAGTGTTCTATCTTTAACCCCATGGATTTGGAGGCTTTCATAGCTGTTTCCGATTTCGACTGCTCAGTTCTGAAAGGGTTCTCAGGGTCAAATTTATGAGCCATGTACGCGCCTCCATGCGAAAAAAACGCCACACTATATATAGAATAATGACCGGGGACTACGCCAGATATAGTGGTCAAACCGGTAAA
This sequence comes from uncultured Pirellulales bacterium, assembly GCA_964462945.1. Taxonomy (GTDB): domain Bacteria; phylum Planctomycetota; class Phycisphaerae; order Sedimentisphaerales; family Anaerobacaceae. The sequence goes on along the minus strand of CAYWZW010000002.1, from coordinate 56,573 downwards.
ATAAGTATCGGCAGATTAATGACAATTTGGTGACGTGTAAAGACCCAAATGCGATTTTTTTGGCGCAATTTTTTTCGCTTTGTTCTTAGTCCTTGCGGATACTGAGTCTATGGAGAAAAAAAATTTTCGCGCGTGGCAATGTGTTTTTGGTAATCGCACATTGGTGTTAAGATAAAGACATGTCGGCTGAAATGAACGGCAAATTCGAGACGATTCGCAGGCGAGTAAAAGACTTCCCGGCGGGGCCGGGTCTCTACTTTATGAAAGGCTCGGCGGACCTTGTCCTTTACATTGGCAAAGCGAAGAATCTACGTTCACGAGTGGCGAGCTATTTTCAGCAGGGTGCGGACCTGACAGCATCGCGCGGGCCGAAGATCGCAGAGATGATAGGCAAAGTCGAGGCCGTGGATTTTCTGGAGACTTCAAACGAGGTTGAAGCGGTGCTCGCTGAGGCCCGTCTGGTTAAAGATATCCGCCCGCCCTATAATACCGACCTTGTTGATGATAAAACGTTCCCATATCTGGAAATCACGACCCGCGAAGATTATCCGGGCGTCTATATCACCCGGAAACCTCGATCTTCCGGCAGCCGCTTGTTCGGGCCTTTCGCCGGCGCCAAAGACCTGCGAGGCGTTCTGGTCGTTCTGCAGAAGATATTCAAGTTTCGTACCTGCACGCTGGACATTAGAGAAGCCGATCCGAAGCGTAAGTTCTTCCGGCCCTGCCTTCTGCACAGCATCAAGCAGTGCGTCGCGCCCTGTGCCGCCAGGATCGACAAGCTCGAATATAAGAAGATCATTGCCGACCTGGTCAAATTTCTTCGCTCGAAGCGGTCAACGGTCCTTCGGCAGTTAAGAAAGCAGATGGCCGAAGCCTCCGAGGCATTGGAATACGAGAAGGCCGCGATGTTCCGCGACCGTATCAGGCTGATTGAGAGGCTCGACCGCCGGGGTACGCCCGATGAAAACGTCCAGCCGGAAGTCTTTGCTGGCGATCCGACCGAAGCCCTTGTCCGGCTGCGGGAATTGCTGCAAACGGCCGAGCCTGTCCGGATTATCGAGGGGATCGATGTGGCCAATATCGCCGGCGCCGAAGCGGTCGGGTCATTAGTTAAGTTCATCGACGGCCGGCCCTTCAGAAGCGGCTACCGGAGATTCAAGATAAAGACCGTGAAGGGCATCGACGATTATGCGATGATTGCCGAAGTGGTGAAACGCCGATACAAGTATGCGCTGCGGGGCGAGGAGCTCTGGCCTGACCTGGTGCTGATTGACGGCGGCCTGGGCCACCTGAGAGCCGCCCAGAAAGCCCTGCTGGAAATGAAGGCGCCGGCGGTAAAAATCGCCTCCATCGCCAAGCGGGAAGAAGAAATCTACCTGCAAGGCCAGAACAAGCCGCTGAATCTGCCTGCCAATTCGCCCGCTCGCAAGCTCCTGCAATACGTCCGTGACGAAGCCCACCGCTTTGCCCAGCACTACCACCACATCCTGCGAAGCAAGAAAATGTTAGGCAAAGAATCCCCGAAAGCGTGAATGTGTTGATGCATGTATGCGTAAATGCGTTGTCTCATCTACTCATCCACGCATCTACGCTTTGGAATCGAGCATTTCCCTCTGGTGTTTCTCCAATCTATCCAAACGCTGCTGTAATTCGCGCATCTGCTTCTGTATTTTGTCGAACATCTGGCCGTCCGGCCCTGACGGTGGTGCCGCAGGAGTGCTGCCGGGCCGCAGCTTGTCCATGTAGGACCTCCAATTGGATGGCCTGCGCCACCAGGAAGGCCGATCCGCTTTGGTCTCAGTGGAGGCCTTTCTGGCATCTTTCAGGGCTTGCTCGGCAGGCTCACGGTACTTCTCAGGCAGCTTGTCGATCTTTTTGGGTGTGGTCTTGTATTCAGCATCGCCGGCGCGAACCGTGATTGTCGCATCTTCGTCATCGGGATTGCCCTCAATGGTGATGGTGTAGCTTTCGCCGTCCGAATGGTGATACGTGTACAGCTCCCTGAAGAATCTTCTCAGGTCCAGGTTGACGTCCAGGTCGAGATCTTGCGGCACGCCATCCCGCAGTATCTCGATCCAGTCGTTGTCTCCGGGTCTGAGGCGGAAGACCTTCCCCGGACGCCACGATTGCACAATCTGCGGCTCAGGGGGGTATTTCAAATCCAGATTATCCGTGACAGGTTCGAGCGTGAGCTTGACAGTTCGGCGTTCCCCCAGGTGGATAATCGCCAGCGAGACTTCCGTGCCTGCGCCGGCTTTGCGCACGTTATCGACAAACGTATCGTAGTCATCCACGTCTTTTCCCTGGTAGCCGATGATGATGTCGTCCCGTTCCAGCCCGGCCTTATCTGCGGGGCTGCCGCGGTGCACGTTCCCTATCCGCACGCCCTGGCCGGGTGAAAGGGCCAGGTGCTTAACCAACAGGTCGGGCAGAGGCGTCGTGTCCAGGAGCACCCCCATCCAAGGGGGCTTGCCGGCTGTTTGCGAATCGCCGCAGAGTGCCGTACCGGCCGAGCAAAACACTACTGCAAGTATTATCGCTACATTTCTTGTTTTCATGGTTTTTCCTTTCCTAATCAGACTTTCCGTTACATTCTACAGGTCTGCGTAATAAGCGGCGGGCCGGGCGATATTCTCCCGGAATCCTTCAATGAGCCATTGATTGCCCTGTTTGTCGGTGAAGCTGTACCAATCGACGTTGCGAATTGGGTTTCCAACGGGATCGGATGGAAGTTGCGGGAAGGCCGGGCTCTCGATGCCCGTCCGGTCGGCCATGTTTTGCACAACCGCGTTCGACCGAGCCGGATCGCTTTGGGGTGTTGAAGCAACGGACAGGATAAAATGCACCGCAAGACCCATGGCAAGTCCTGCCGCCACCCCCGCTGCAAACCGAATATAGCCGCCCCATTTTATCGCAGCATGAAAAGGGTATTTCGCCTGCTGCTGCCACGCTCGCTCGAAAATATCTCCGGATGTTCTGCCGTGCCCGAGAATCTGCGAGGTCGCCAGCTCGGAACTTCGCTCATGTAAGTCCTGCAGGCCTGCGAGCAGCTCCTTGGCCTGAGAATCGCTGTCCAGCTCCGCCTGCAAAATGCGTTGCTCGCTCGGCGTGATCTCACCATCCAAGTACTTTCCGATCAGTATCTCAAGCGTTTCTTGATTCATATTCATTTTTTCCACACCTTATTCTTGTCTCGACTGGCTATTCGGTCGTGGATCATACGCCTTGCCCGCACGAGCCGAATCTGCACGGTCGTGATGGGTATATCCAGTATCTCGGCGATCTGCCCGTAGGTTAAGTCGCTGCTGTATTCCAGCATGAATACTTGGCGGTATTTCTCAGGCAGCGCCCGCACGGCTTGCGCTATCTGCTGGTACTGCTCCTTCTGTTCCACGTTTTCAAGGAGCTACTGGGCTTTCTGGTCGCACTTCAACTGCGTGAGCTCTTCGGGCAGCGGGCTTGGCCTTTGGGCTTTCTGCTGGCGGTGCCGCAGGGCCTGCCGACGGGCCACCACGGCCAGCCAGGGCCGAAAACGCTCCGGCTCGCGCAGCGTATCGATCTTTGTGATCACCCGGACGCAAATATCCTGCAGGACGTCATCGATCTCGCCTGCATCACCTACGATGCTAAAGACTAATCCTTTGAGCCACGACCAGTTGCGCGTCAGCAGGAGCTGCAGGGCCTCTTTATCGCGCCGCTGCGCTGCACAGACCAACGCCGACTCGTTTTGCCAAGCTTCTGCCGTCATATCGCGTCTTCATAGTATATAGATACTCCAGAAGCGAGGTTCATACACAATTTGTGGGTTTTTTTGCGCTAATTTTGATGCGCCATGGTGGCCAGAAGTTCTGACCATCACCGAAGTCGGCATCATGTTACTGGACTATCGAAAGCGACATGCTGGCCTGCGCCGTGCCGCCGTATGCACCCATGTTGATGCGTTGTCCGTTTGGCTCCGGCTCGGCGGTCCAGTCCGAAGCAGGGTCTCCGGCGTCGATGCAGGGGCTGGTCAGCATATCCTGGACCCAGGTTTGCCCGTTGGGGTACCATCGACCTGCCTGCGAGCGCAAGTGGTAATCACCCTGGACCCAGAAATCGTCACTTGGATTTTCAGTTGTTCCGTTGAGGTTCCAGAATCCGGGCTCGACAAAGCAGGGCGCTGCGTCGATATTGCCCTGTCCCGGCCAGCCGCCCTGCACGTCGGTGAAAGCTACCGTGGGCGTAACGTCGCTTTTTATCTGAACGAAATCGGCGTTGACGCCGTTGTAATAGATGATGGAATTGGTGACCGCCGGCCTGAAGCTGGAAATGCCTGGCCCGCCGTTTGCCGCAATCGTGCAGTTGGTAATCGTGGGCAGGTCGCCCGAAACGCCGTGCTGACGATTCCCGGCGATGACGCAGTTGAAAAGGGCCGGAGAGTTGTAGATGATGACCCGTCCGCTCTGCTTGGCCAGCATGTCGATGCCGGCCCCCATATTAGAGGTGATTTCACAGTTGGTGATCGTCGGATTGCTGCCGTTGCGCAGCTCGATTCCCGCACCGGCGTTGTTTTCGATGCGGCAGTCGGTGATTGTCGGCGATGCGCCCGAGCAGTAAACCCCCGTTTCCGTGCCGGTAACGGTCAAACCGGCAAGCACACAGCTTGCATCTTCGCTCCCGGCGAAGGTCACGACCGGACCGCTGCCGGCGCCGGCCAGAACCGTGGCGGCCACCACAGCCGGATCGCTCGGATCGGCTGAACCGAGGCTGAGGTTCTTGCCGAGGAAATTGACGTTTTCCTGATAGAGCCCTTGGCCGATAACGATCTTCTGGCCGGAGGCGGCTTCACTGATGGCGTGCCGGATATGGTCGTATCTCATGCCGTTAGTGAGGTTCTGAACGGGCCCGTCCGCCGACGCAAACGACGGGACGACCAGCTCGATACCGCCGCCGGTCCCCAGGTTGCGAGAGTATTTTTTGTCCACGGGATTGTTCCAGTGCTCGTGAACGCCGAGACTGGCCAGTCGCGTCCCGTCGCCTTCCGGATCGTAAAGGGTCCCTGAAGGGGGATTGTCCGCCTGGGCGGCCTCGTGCAGGTAGTTCTCCGGATAACCGGTGACCTCCGTGCATCGTGGCTCGTTTCGCAGGAAATCGAGTGCGACCGAATCGATGGCCACGGGGTCCTGCGAGGCGAGCATGCTGGAGCACCAGTCATCGCCGAAAGAGAGCCACTTGATTACGTTGCCGCTCTGATGCACCGCCGGATATAGTCCGTCGATGAAATACAGCAGGGTCTTGCCGGATAGATGCCGATGTCCATTCAGATTGACCAGGCAGTTATAGTTGTTCATGCTCTGGCTTCGGCCGCCATAGTTATGCAAAGGCTCCGGCGTGAAGATATTTCTCGATGGAAAATAGACGGACCCAAAGTGGTTCTTGGCACACAGCGTGACGCCGTACAGTGTGTGAGGCCGCAGCAGGGCCATGTTAATCAGATATTTGGCGCTGGTGACGCACCGCGGCAGATAGGCGGTTTCCGTCCTTGTGTGAAGCGAATTGGCGGCGTCGTAAGCGGCCGCTATGCGTCCGTTGCGTGTGCTGTTGGCCACAAACGTGATATTCTGGAAATTCGGATCGGGGTTGCCCCTGACCTTGTTGTAGATCGGGTCGCCGATATACCGCGAGGCGTCGTAAATCGTAATCGCCGAGCCCGGCACGCCCACGACGTTTATGAGCTGCTTGAGAAACGAATAAATCACATGCGGGCTGGGCATACCCTGGGCCGCCCCCCAGGTAGATCCGCTATCCTGGTTCATGTTGATCTTGATGGCGATTTTCTCTCCCGGCTGGTAGCCTGTTTCCCCGAAGCCGTTGGTGCGATTGAAGTGTTTGAAAAGGGCATCCCAGGCTGCCTGGTCGCTCGTCTGGCCCGTCAGCGTTTGGATGGTCTTGGAGACCATGAAATCGACGGCCTCCTGATCGGTGTTGTTGTCGTCCCACCAGCGGCCGGTCAAGCCGTCCCAGTTCGTTGCGTCCGGGTCGTGCATCCACACGACGCGTCCGGGATGAATCCCTTTGGCCACGCCGATCGGGCTATTGGGCGGCTCGCTCGGTGTAAACGCGGCTCTCGCCGGATTGCTGCCGGTCGTGCTCAGGGGCAACCATAGGGCCGCAACGCCTACGGCAATGCACAGCCCCGCGATGACCCAGCGTGACTGGCAAAGGTGCTGCCTTGCCCTGCGGTAAGCCAGCATCGAGCCGGCCAGACCTGTAAGCCAAATCACAAAACCGCTGGCAAGCGGCGCCGCCACGCGCTGGCACGGATATGCCGCCCGGGAGGGCTTCGGTATCACACGGATCAGAAACCATAGCAGCGACAACAGGCCCACAATCGGACACGCCCATATCAGCCAACGGTACCTGCTGCTAAGATGCTTGCCTGTTTTCGGGCACCGGCGGGTGGCAGCCTCAAGCGCAGCGCTCCCCTGAGCCTGTCGAATGGGTTGGGGATGGCCACCCAGAAAGGAAACATCCCCAAAGGCTTCGCCTTTGAGGCTGCCACCCATCACTGACGAGACTTTTCTTGTCCTTCTGAACAACATTCTTGCACCTCCACAACTTCCGGCCACGGCCTCTCCTTCGGCCTTGCTCAGGACATGCTTATTTCACGTCTTTCATTTCTGCTCATTATAGTATCCTCGACGGGCACGTGCAATAGAAAGCTTCGCTCGACAGGATGGCCTCCGCCATGCGTCGCATACAAAAACAACGGGGGCCCGCACCGGATTAACCGGCGCGGGCCCCGGACTGGTGCCAATTCACGCTGCTCAACGGTGGTCCAGCAGAGCTTTCGCTACAGGCCCGTTGTTAGGGAGCAGCGAAGACCTCCGCACCACCGTGCGCAACGTCATTCAACAAGATGCGCGTGCCGTCCAGCAGGATCTGGTGCAGCTCGACCGACGCTCCACCGCTCCTTTCGAGGTGCCGAGCCTTCAGCGGGTAATATCCCTCGGCCGCGACCTGGAAGAAGTTCGAGTCGATGTTGGAGTTGCCCTTCGTGGCCGCGGTCCTGAGGACTTCGACTCCGCCGATCACGATATACGTGCCGTCATCACTGTTGGCTCCGACCTTGTAGAGGGTGCCGGGTGTCAGGTGGATGTAGGCGAGTATCTCGGTTGCAAAGTCGTTGTCGTCGTCGCCTGCGGCGGGATCTGCCGCCGGGTCCTCAAGCGGATCGACCCCCGGATACGATTTGTCCGGATAGCCGTTGGCTGCGCTGAACGCGCCGTTGCCGGTATCACGCACGTTGACATACTGATCGACGCGCGTCCCTTCCGAACCGGGCTGAGCAGGAAGTCCCTTGAACATGCCGGTGTCGAGCAGCTCGTCTATCGCGGCGAAGGTGTTGAAGGAACCATCCGTCACGAGCGACTTGATCGAGCGAATCTTGAAGCCCGAGACATTGCCCGGCGGGGCCGCCAGAGCCGTCTCCGGACCGATGGTCGGGAACGTGCCGACCAGAGTGGGATTCAGCTCGTAGGTGACATCGTAAGCCCGAACCTGGGACAAGTGGGTGTTGTCGTGCGAGGTCACAGCCACGCCGGCCAGAACCTCGTCCGGCAGATTGGCGGTGGCCAGCCTCGGTGAGCCGACAGGCTCCCAACCCTTGCCCGTACCCCAGTCCACGAGGCCTTCAATCCATGTCAGGCCGAGGGCCTGAACCCTCTGAATACCGATTCGCTTCGGCTTGGTCACGCCTGCGGGCCTGTTGACTGCCACGTTGCCGCTGCTGGCGCCCTGGCTCTCCCGCCACTGGAACGAGGCCAGGTTGTTGTCCCTGCGGCTGAAGTTGGCGTAGTTGACCGCAGGTCCGGTGTCGTTTGCTCGGAGCATCACACCATACTTGGCCCACTCGTTGCTCGCCGCCACCCATTCGAACCCGGCCGAGATGCGGACAGCACCACTGACCGTGTTGTACGCAAACTGGAACTGGTCATTGACGCCCCAGATGTCGGCGCCGCCGGCTTGAATCAAGTACTGCTGGGTCAGGATGTCATCCTTCCAGACGTACCCTTCGAACACGGTCTTTCCGACGCCTGCCGGATCGCCAACGTCCCTGCTGTACTCAAAGATGCCCACCGGAGTGGTCGTCGTAAAGCTCCAGACATTGCCGGCTTGCACGCTCCCGTCTTTCTTGACCGTATCCACACGCCAGTAATAGGTCGTGCCGTACTCCAGCAGACCCGGATCATAGCTGGTCTCGGCCTGATTAGCGACCAGCGCCGGCGCCGCCTCCGTGCCGAAGTATACATCCTGTGAAGCCATACTGGACCCAGGCGACCAGCTCAGAACCGCATCAATCGGCACTCCCACCGCCCGATTCGACGGCGTGGGGGCAAAAGCGCCCAGGCTCGTGCCCAACAGCTCGATCTCCGCGATCTGCATCAACGCCTCCGTCGCCCCGCGAAGACGCGGGAACACAATCTTATAGTGTGCGTAAACGACCGCATTGGCAAATTCAATCGGTGTCGTGTTCTTGGTGAAACGCGGCCAATTCGCCGCCCCGGCGAAATCAACAACGTCGCCGGCAGCAATCACCTCGAACGGACCATCAACGCCCACATTCGACCCGGAAAGCTCATAGGCAATCGGATCTCGCGTCGGCGCGTCATTGGCCGTGGTCAAGGTAAGCCCCGTAACAAGGGTCGGGCCGGCCGATGGGGTCACCACAATCCCGGTCGGCGTGACACTGCCTTTGCGGTGCAGAAACTTCGTCCCGCTCTTATTGTCAATCGCTAAAGCGGGATACTCTCCGGCGGGCCAGTCTCCGTCATTCGGAACACCCAGAACCGCGTCGCCCGGACTGGTCACGTCATAGACGGGCTCAGGCAGCGGTGCGTACATGGCCACCGCGTTGAGAAACATCTTTGCGCCATCTTCGTACAAATCATACATACCGGCCGTTTCTGAGCTCTTGCCACCGTTCTCGCGAGAGCCGGTCAGGAACACCAGCCGAGGACCAGCCAGCACGTCCGTTCCAGCTCCGCCGTCATGCGTCACCGTGGCGCCAGCCGGCCATTCGGCGATTACCATGGACCCTGCAGTAACAGTGCCCGACGCCTCTGAAAGCGTGGCCAGAACAGTGCCGTTGGCATTCGGCGCATCGGTAATGACCGAGATGCCGAACGCCTTGGTCGCGTCGGTGGGATACGTGGCAAGCCCGGCATACGGATTGTTCATAACGCCGTCGGTCAGCGGGATTCCCGCAAAGATCGGATGTGTCGGGTCGTTGACCTTCAGCTTGATGTCCCCGGTGATGTCCGGGATGGTGTTGCCGGTGGCAAAACCCATGCGGTTCTTCCGCGCGAGGTAACCATTCACGATGATCATGGGAGCGGTAACGCTGTTCCACGTCGTGGCGGCATCGCCCTGGAAACTGCTACTGGCGGCCGAGCGACTGAGGATCACCAGGTCTGCCGCATTCATCACGGCCATGTCGGGAGTCTTCGTCTGGAGGTAGCGCGTCACGTTATAGCCGTTGGCCTTCAACAGATCGGTATACCCCTTGTCGACCGCCTCGGTGAAGCCAACACCGACAGCACCGGCCGAGGGCACGTCATCCGCTCCATGGAAGGAAACCCAGATGACATCGACGGCCTTTGCCGGCAACGCGAGACAGAATGCCACAGCCAAGACTAAACTCATCATTCTTTTAATCATTTCTTGATCTCCTAAAATATATTTTCAAGACACGTGTAAAAACATAATGAACCCACAATAGGTCCTGTGAAAATCCCTCGATAAAATTCTCCGTGTTTTAGCTGCCAGACCTCAACCGGGGCCCATACCGAACGGGTCGGTATAGGCCCCGGACTGGTGCCAATTCACGCTGCTCAACTGTGGTCCAGCAGAGCTTTCGCTACAGACCCGTTAGGGAGCAGCGAAGACCTCCGCACCACCGTGCGCAACGTCATTCAACAAGATGCGCGTGCCGTCCAGCAGGATCTGGTGCAGCTCGACCGACGCTCCACCGCTCCTTTCGAGGTGCCGAGCCTTCAGCGGGTAATATCCCTCGGCCGCGACCTGGAAGAAGTTCGAGTCGATGTTGGAGTTGCCCTTCGTGGCCGCGGTCCTGAGGACTTCGACTCCGCCGATCACGATATACGTGCCGTCATCACTGTTGGCTCCGACCTTGTAGAGGGTGCCGGGTGTCAGGTGGATGTAGGCGAGTATCTCGGTTGCAAAGTCGTTGTCGTCGTCGCCTGCGGCGGGATCTGCCGCCGGGTCCTCAAGCGGATCGACCCCCGGATACGATTTGTCCGGATAGCCGTTGGCTGCGCTGAACGCGCCGTTGCCGGTATCACGCACGTTGACATACTGATCGACGCGCGTCCCTTCCGAACCGGGCTGAGCAGGAAGTCCCTTGAACATGCCGGTGTCGAGCAGCTCGTCTATCGCGGCGAAGGTGTTGAAGGAACCATCCGTCACGAGCGACTTGATCGAGCGAATCTTGAAGCCCGAGACATTGCCCGGCGGGGCCGCCAGAGCCGTCTCCGGACCGATGGTCGGGAACGTGCCGACCAGAGTGGGATTCAGCTCGTAGGTGACATCGTAAGCCCGAACCTGGGACAAGTGGGTGTTGTCGTGCGAGGTCACAGCCACGCCGGCCAGAACCTCGTCCGGCAGATTGGCGGTGGCCAGCCTCGGTGAGCCGACAGGCTCCCAACCCTTGCCCGTACCCCAGTCCACGAGGCCTTCAATCCATGTCAGGCCGAGGGCCTGAACCCTCTGAATACCGATTCGCTTCGGCTTGGTCACGCCTGCGGGCCTGTTGACTGCCACGTTGCCGCTGCTGGCGCCCTGGCTCTCCCGCCACTGGAACGAGGCCAGGTTGTTGTCCCTGCGGCTGAAGTTGGCGTAGTTGACCGCAGGTCCGGTGTCGTTTGCTCGGAGCATCACACCATACTTGGCCCACTCGTTGCTCGCCGCCACCCATTCGAACCCGGCCGAGATGCGGACAGCACCACTGACCGTGTTGTACGCAAACTGGAACTGGTCATTGACGCCCCAGATGTCGGCGCCGCCGGCTTGAATCAAGTACTGCTGGGTCAGGATGTCATCCTTCCAGACGTACCCTTCGAACACGGTCTTTCCGACGCCTGCCGGATCGCCAACGTCCCTGCTGTACTCAAAGATGCCCACCGGAGTGGTCGTCGTAAAGCTCCAGACATTGCCGGCTTGCACGCTCCCGTCTTTCTTGACCGTATCCACACGCCAGTAATAGGTCGTGCCGTACTCCAGCAGACCCGGATCATAGCTGGTCTCGGCCTGATTAGCGACCAGCGCCGGCGCCGCCTCCGTGCCGAAGTATACATCCTGTGAAGCCATACTGGACCCAGGCGACCAGCTCAGAACCGCATCAATCGGCACTCCCACCGCCCGATTCGACGGCGTGGGGGCAAAAGCGCCCAGGCTCGTGCCCAACAGCTCGATCTCCGCGATCTGCATCAACGCCTCCGTCGCCCCGCGAAGACGCGGGAACACAATCTTATAGTGTGCGTAAACGACCGCATTGGCAAATTCAATCGGTGTCGTGTTCTTGGTGAAACGCGGCCAATTCGCCGCCCCGGCGAAATCAACAACGTCGCCGGCAGCAATCACCTCGAACGGACCATCAACGCCCACATTCGACCCGGAAAGCTCATAGGCAATCGGATCTCGCGTCGGCGCGTCATTGGCCGTGGTCAAGGTAAGCCCCGTAACAAGGGTCGGGCCGGCCGATGGGGTCACCACAATCCCGGTCGGCGTGACACTGCCTTTGCGGTGCAGAAACTTCGTCCCGCTCTTATTGTCAATCGCTAAAGCGGGATACTCTCCGGCGGGCCAGTCTCCGTCATTCGGAACACCCAGAACCGCGTCGCCCGGACTGGTCACGTCATAGACGGGCTCAGGCAGCGGTGCGTACATGGCCACCGCGTTGAGGAATATCTTTTCACCCTCGGCCGTGAGATTATTCTCACCTCGACCAATGGCCGGTGCCGTAGCCGTAGCGGCTACTTCCTGCGTACCAGCGACGAAGAACATACGTGGTCCACCGGTGGTTTGGGCGGCTCCTGCATAGTACTCCACACCGGCCGGCCACGTGGCGATCCAGATGGCGCCCGTATCTGCCCGTTTGGCGATCACCGTCCCATTGCCGGCATCAGCAGTACCGGGAAACGAGCCATCGCCGCCAGTCATCGCCTGAACCTGACCGTTGGCATCGAGCGCCACACCGGCAAACACCGGATGGGCGGAATCCACCGCCTGCAGCACAGGCACGCCACTGGGGGTATCTGCCGTGTTCAGGACTTTCCAACGGCTGTTTCTAGCGACATGTGTTGACAACAGGATCTGCGGCGACGTGAGGGAATTCCACTGGGTAATTTCCTGTCCATCGTCGTACGAGCCGCTGTCGAGGTTGCGACTGACAATTACCAAGTCGGCGGCATTCAGAGCGGCAATCTTGGCATCATCAAGGGTGCGCCAGTAGCCGTTGCCGATTGCCACGAGCTGGTAGTCCACATTGTATCCCTGGGCCGTCAGCATATCGACCCAGGGCAGGTCATCTGACACGCCGTTCCCGCTGTCGTCATAGCCGTCCGATACCCAGATGATATCGACGGCCTTGACCGGCAAGGCCAGACAGAATGCCAGAGCCAAAATCAACATAATCAATCTCTTCATTTTCAATCTCCTCACTATCGCTATCGAGACAGGTGTGAGGCGCAGCTAAGCGAAAAACGGCGCCTCACAAAACCGTCTCGATAACATGTTCGGTTTTTTGACTGCCAGTCCGGCAGATCTCTTGCTGCAAGCTCGCTTAAGGAGCGGGAGCAAAAACCGCCGAACCGCCATCCGCCACATCGTTCAACAGGATGCGCGTACCATCCAACATGACCTCGTGCAGTTCTAAATAATCTCCGCCGCCGATTTCGAGGAACCGAACCTGCAAGTTGTAGTAACCATCCGCTTCGACCTGGAAGGTGAAGTCGGTCTTGTCACCACCGTCCCATGTGTTTTTGGAACCGACCATGACGTCGCCGATCTTGATGTAAATGTCATCGTCATGGCATGCCCCAATAATGTGGAGCCCCGCGCTCAACTGGATGCACCCCAGGACCTCGCATGCGAAGTTCTCGTCGTCATCACCGCCAGCCGGATCCGGCGCCGGGATCTCAAGCGGGTCGATGCCAGGGAAGCTCTGGTCGGGATATCCGTTGCTTTCGCTGAAATAGCCACGGCCGCCCGTATCAAACAGGTTGACAAACTGTTCGACGCGCGTCCCTTCCGTGCCGGGTTGAGCAGGAAGTCCCTTATATGTCCCGGTGTCGAGCAGCTCGTTCATCCCGGCGGCATTCCAACCATCTGTGATGAGCGGCTTGAGCGCGCGAATCTTGAACCCGGAAACTTGGCTCGGCGGCGCCGCAAGGGCTGCGCTGGCCGGAACAGTGGGGAACGTCAGCGCACCAACCATGGCTGGATTCGCCTCATAGGCGACGTTCCAGGCCCGGGCCTGCACCAACTGGGTGTTGTCGTGCGAGGTCACACACACGCCGGCCAGAAGCTCATCCGGCAGACCGAAGACCAGCTTGATGGCCGTCGATTGCCAGCCGGAACCGAGGTCTGCCAGGCCCTCAATAAAGGTGAGGCCTCCGACAGTGACTCTTTGTACAGCCAGCGCCTTGGCTCCTGCTGTCCATTCCTTGCCGAATGCACTGCTGCTGCCGCCAGTTGCGGTGCGGCCCTGCAGTGCGGCGTAGTCCTGGGCCTTGCGATCCAGCATCGTGTAGTGCACCGACGGTCCGGTGGCACTCTCGCGAAGCATCACACCGTACTTGGCCCAGTCATTGCTCCTGGCGACCCAACTGAAATTCGCCGAGAGGCGGATGTCACCACTGACCGTGTTGTAGGCAAAGTGGAACTGGTCCGAGCTGTCCCAGATGTCGGCGCCGCCGCCGGTAATCAGGTACTGCTCGGTCAGCGCATCGCCTTTCCAGACATAACCCTCATATACCGTGCTGCCGATGCCCGCAGGCGCGCCGACGTCTTGTGCATTTTCAAAGACGCCGACAGGATCCGCGAAGCTCGATACTCCGATGAGCAGCGCAATGAGGGCGGTTGAAAGAAACAATCTCTTGTACATAATGGTTCTCCTTACCTTAAGTTTTGTTAAGAAACTTGACCGCGTCGTGGCGACGAGCCAAGACGCTCATCGTCTGCGACAGGCATATAGACCGTTCACGTTCGGCTGTGCCTGCCTCAGGCAATTTTCAAACAAGCGACAAAGAATCTCCATCAACCCTGTGCCTGTCAGAAAAAAAGACTCTATTGTAGGACTTGGCTTTTCCCCCTCCGTGCGGAAACCGTGTTTGAGCCGCAAGTTGATATGAAGACACTTCACACAGGAAGCACAAACCTCACTCCAACTCTGTCCCATCACCTAAAACGCTTAGGTGGTTGCCCAGGAACTATGGATATTTTCCACGCCAGAAAGCCAAACTCCATAAGAGCTACCTGACTTCACACGTTTATTTGTACCACATGCGTTGCACTTTAGTCAAGAAAAATGTGGCAAAATGCAACAAATTTCCGGCCGGATTTAGGGAATACACATAACCTGTGTATTCAGAAGCTCTTACGGATGCTTCCCAACGCAATGTTGACCCGAAACTTGACGCCGGAGCTGCTTGCTGCCTTCAGAATACCCGTTTAGGCCCATAAGCGGTGCGATTATTCACGTTTTCTCGGTCTTTTTAGGCGTTTGCGTCCTGAGATTCTGTTTGCCCTAAATTCTCAGTCGCCTCCGTCTGCGGAGCATCTGCGGCCTGGGCCTCGGACCGCTGGCCCGGCTCGGCATCGTGGGCTTTCGCCCCATCTGCTTTCTTTGTCAGTCTTCTCAGTTGTCCCATATCAGCATCCGAGAGAACTCTCTCGGGACCCGACGGCGTTCGCTGGCGCCCGGACCCGGCTGTCTGCTGTTCCTCGGCCGCCCATTGGACCCTTCGCAAGCTCAAACCGATCTTGCGGGCATCCGTATCGACTTTGAGGATCTTAACTTCAACCTCGTCACCCACCTTAACGATATCCTGAGGCTTATCGATCTTGTGATCGGCAAGCTCGGAAATGTGCAGCAGTCCCTCCAGCTCCGGCTCAAGCTCCACGAACGCGCCGAAGTTCGTCAGCTTTGCCACTTTGCCCCTGATGATATGGCCCGGGATGTACTTGTCGGGGATAGCGCGTATCCACGGGTCCTCCGTCATCTGTTTGATGCCCAGTGACACCCGCCGCTTCTCTTCGTTGACTTCCAGGACAATGCACTTGACTTCCTGGCCTTTTTTCAGAGCCTCACCGGGATGGCTGTGCTTCCTTGTCCAGCTCAAGTCCGAGATGTGGATCATGCCGTCGATGCCGGGCTCCACTTCGACAAACGCACCGAAGTTGGTCACGCTGCGGACCTTCGCGGTGACGACCGCTCCGGCCGGATATTTCTGGGAAGCAATCGCCCACGGGTTCGTTTGCGTCTGTTTGAGACCCAACGAGATCTCCTGTTTTTCCTTGTTGACGTTGAGCACGACGACCTCTATCTCGTCCCCGAGATTGACCATCTCGCCCGGATGCGCCAGGCGCTTGGTCCAGCTCATTTCGCTGATGTGCACCAGCCCTTCGATGCCGTCTTCAAGCCGGACAAACACGCCGTAGCTCATCACATTGACAACTTTGCCTTTTACTTTTGCTCCGACCGGATAACGCACCTCGACATCTGCCCAGGGGCTGGAGGTCTTTTGCTTCAAGCCCAGGGAAATCTTCTCCTGCTCTTTATCAACACCGACGACCACGCACTCTATTTCCTGGTCAAGCTCGACGACTTCCGACGGATGTGATATTCTGCCCCAGCTCAAATCGGAGATATGCAGCAGGCCGTCCAGACCGCCCAGATCGACAAATACGCCGAAGTCGGCGATGTTCTTGACGATACCTTTGCGGATTTGACCCACCTCGATTTCGGCCAGAATTTTTTCCTTGCTGCTGTGCCGTTCTTCTTCAATGAGCTTTCGCCTCGATATGACGATGTTTCGACCGTCCACGTCGATCTTGAGGATTTTGCAGTCCACTTCCCTGCCTATGAACCTGCTGATATCGCCCGGTTTGCGGATGTCCACCTGGGAAGCCGGCAGGAACACGGGCACTCCAATGTCCACAAGCAAACCGCCCTTGATTCGCCTTATCACTCTGCCCTTAACAACGTCCCCCTCTTTTTTCGTGTCGAGAATGGACTCCCAGCCTTTGATCATGTCGGCCTTGCGCTTGTTCAGCAGGACAAGGCCGCTCTCAGAGTCCGTGTCTTCCAGAAGAACTTCGATCTCCCTGCCCGGCTCAATCTGGTCGGGACTGTCGAACTCGCCTGCATCCACAATCCCTTCGCTTTTCAGGCCTACTTCTACGATCACGTCGTTGCCTATCTGTGATACGATTGTTCCCTTGAGAATGGTCCCCGGCAGACGTGAATCCACCTTCGTCTGCAGGGCCTCTTCCAGGAATTGTTTTTCCTGCTCACCGAAAATCTCGCTGACCTGCTGGTCGAGCTTCTCTTCCGACAAACCCAATTTGTTGATTATGTTTCTATCTACCATAAAACTCTATCCCTCTGTGGAGTCTATGTTCATCACCTGTCGGCGCCCCACATTCACGCCGAGAGGTTTCTGTGCAACGAAGCACACATCTCAGGTTTCGATTGACCATTAACAAAAAACCATTTGCCTACGCAGCAAAGGTTATTCACATCAGGGCATATTCTGCGAAACACCAAAGTTTAGCCGAAAGGCGCTGCCTTTTCAAGTATCTCCTGAGCAATTTTTTCCGGAAGCGCCAAGCCATGGGCCGCGACGGTCGAAGAATTCCAGATTCTGGACAAACTCGCTTATTATCCAGTCCGGTGTCGAGGCTCCCGCCGTAACCCCCGCCGTGTTTTTGCCGGAAAGCACACTTGTGTCCAGTTCACTCCAGTTTTGCAGGTGGAACGTCTGCTTGTTGACTTTGGTGCAAAGCTCCGCCAGCCGGCGCGTGTTTGCACTTTCCAGGCCGCCGAGAACGAACATGATGTCCACCTGCTTGCACAACTGCACGGCCGATTCCTGTCTCCTTATGGCCTCCCGGCACAGGGTATTAATCACTTTCAACTCGCTAAAGCTGCCCCGTGCCATCGCCCCAAGCATCCTGCTGAAGCGCTCCGGGTCTTGTGTCGTCTGGCAGACCACGCCCAGCTTGGCATTTTGGGGCAGTTTGTGCAAATCCGACTCATCAGCAATGACGATAACGTCTCGGGCACAGCCCACCACCGCCTGGACCTCCGGGTGATTCTCCTCGCCGATGATGACAACCTTGTACCCATCCTTTTCCAGCTCGCCGGCTATATGCTGAACCCTTTTGACCAGGATGCACGTGGCATCGACGATTTTCAGTCCTCTTTCCTTCAGTCTCTCGATCTGTGCAGGGGCGGCTCCATGAGAACGGATCAGAACGGTCCCTGACCGAATCTCTTCGACTTTGTTTACGGTTCTCAGCCCGTCCTTGGCCAGACGCTCCACCACGTCCTTGTTATGAATGATGGGGCCCAGACAGTAAACCTCATTTTCTTCGGCCAGAATCTTTTCAGCGACACTGATAGCGTTTCTGACGCCGTGGCAAAATCCGCACTTTTCCGCAACCAAAACTTTCATAAGACCAGACGAACACATCGAATCGGGACCTAAAGGCTCTGGGCAATAGTCTATACGATAATTCCAGCAGAATCCATCAAAACTTGTCCATCCGGGGGAAAACCGGCAAAAAGCGCCTGATATTTTGCAAAGTTTGTTCTTGACGAGTAAACATAAATGGGTTTTACTTGGGGGCAAGGGTGGAGAATGCAGAGTTTGGCAGGGTTATAATAGTTCGTAAATGGGCTTGTGTATCTGAGAGATAGCCAAAGGAATATTTTGGTCTTCTTGGAAAGGATTGAATGATGCGGACCATCAGACTTTCAGCGATTTTTGTTGTGTGTGCCGGCGTGCTTTTGGTGAACGGCTGTGACTCGCAGATGCAGGACCTGCGAATCCAAAACGAGACTCAGCAGAGGCGTATAGACGAGCTTCAGGCCGAGCTGGCGGCGAGCACCTTGCAGCTCGAGCAGATGAAGAAGCAACTGGCCGCCGCTCAACAGAAGGACAGCATCGAAGTCGATGCGCTGAAGCAGGAGATTGCGGCACTCAAGGAAGACATCGCCAAGAAGCAGGAGTTGATTGCCTCGATGCAGCAAAAGCTGCTTTTGGGCGGGGCGGCGCTGCCGGTTGAGCTCAGCACGATGCTGGAGGACTTTGCCAGGAAGCAGCCCGACCTGGTTACGTATGATGCGAGCCGAGGCATCGTGAAATTCAAGAGCGATTTACTTTTTGAAAAGGGCAGCGACACGGTGGCGGCCTCGGCCATCGAGGCCGTCAAAGCACTGTGTGCCATTTTAAACTCCGAACAAGGCAAGAAATTTGACGTCATCATTGCCGGACACACCGACGACATTCCTATTCTCAGGGCAGAGACCCGCGAGAAGCATCCGACCAACTGGCACTTATCCGTTCACCGGGCGATCGCCGTGCTGAACGTTATGGAAAGCAACAGCATGGAGCCGAAACGGCTGAGCGCGCGAGGATTTGGTGAATATAGGCCCGTCGCTGAAAATAAGCCCAACAGAGGGGGCAATCCTCAGAACAGACGAGTCGAAATCTATATTGTCGCTGAAGGGGTATGACACCCGATTGCCGATTTGCGATTTTCGATTTGAACTCGGCAATCGCAAATCGAAAAGCGAAAATCTCTTTTGAATGGCAGAGCGCACGTTAATCATTATCAAGCCTGACGGCATACAGCGACACTTGGCCGGCCGGATAATCGCGCGGTTTGAAAGAAAAGGTCTCAAGCTCGTCGCGGCGAAACTTGTGCACATCTCTGAGGAGCTGGCCCGCCGACACTACGCCGCTCATCAGGATCAGCCGTTTTTTGAGCCCGCGGTGACGTTCATGGCTTCGGCGCCGTCGCTCTTGATGGTCTGGGAAGCCGACGGCGTCGTCGATATGGTCCGCAAGATAATCGGCAGCACCTTCGGCTATGACGCCCAGCCGGGCACTATTCGCGGAGACTTCGGCTGTTCCCAAAGATTTAACCTCGTGCACGGCTCCGACAGCCCGGAATCGGCTCAAAAGGAAATCAAATTGTTCTTCACGCCCGATGAGATAGTCGATTACGAGCTGTCAGATGCTCCCTGGCTCTACAGCAAGAGAATTGGTCCGAAAAAGTAAGGGCTGGCGGGCCCTTTTGCGGGGAATACAAGCTAACGCTTTTGGGGGTAAGCGGCCACACTTTCCCAATAGCCCCAAGAATGCCCAGCAGGTACAAGCGCAACGCTTTTTGCTTGAATCAGGGCTGTTTTTGTAGTACAATAATTCAAATGAAACTGAACGTGTTTGGTGGATGGGTTTGGGGATGAAGAAGCTGGTTTTTGCCCTCGTGTGCTTGTTGCCGCTTCTGACGTCTCAGGCGAAAATTATCACCGTTGACGACGATGGGCCTGCGGACTTCCGCAATATCCCCGATGCGATCAACGCCTCCGGCCACGGTGATACGATTGTTGTCAAGCCCGGAACGTACGACCGGAGGGTCTCTTTCAACAACAAGGCTGTCACGCTGACCAGCGAAGATCCGGATGACCCCAATATCGTCGGCGCGACGATTATTGCTATTGCCGCCACCACAGGGCACAGCGTCAGTTTTGACCTTGAGGAAGGGAGCGGCTCGGTCCTTGCCGGGTTCACGATCACCGGCCGGGGCATTCACTGTTACGGCACTTCGCCAACCATTTGGAAGAACATCATCAGAGATTGCACCAATTATGGCATCGAGGGGGAAAACAACGCCAAACCTGTTATCTCCGGCAATGTGATACGCTCCAACGTTTTTCCGGGCATTTATTATTGTAACGGACCAATCACGGGCAACAGCATTTCAGAGAACAAAGGCGGCATCGCTTTTTGCGATGGGCCTATAAGCAACAATATTATCTCAAACAACATCGACAGGGATTTTGGCCGCGGGGCCGGTCTGTCTTTCTGCAAGGGCCCAATAACGGGCAACGTAATCACGTACAATTATGCCACGTACAAAGGCGGCGCATGCTACGAGTGCACGGGCGAAATTACGAACAACATCATCATCGGGAACAAGAGCGTTATCGCAGGGGGCGGGCTGTGCAATTCGCAGGGCAGGATTGCGAACAATATCATTGCCGGCAACAGATCCGACAACGGGGGCGGCCTGTTCAGTTGCATCAGGATATACAACAACACCATCATTGGTAACGCCGCCAGAGAAAACGGAGGCGGCTTGAGCCAGTGCCCGGGTTATATCAATAGCAACATCATAGCGTTTAACAGGGCCGGCTCGGTTGGCGGCATTTATGGAGCTTCTATTAGCTCTTACAATGCCCTGTGGTCGAACGAAGGCGGCAACTTCGGAGGCGGCGCCACGGTCGGCTTCGGCGATATTGTTGCCAACCCGCTTTTTGCAGGCGACGGTTTCTGGGACCCTAACGCGACGCCTGATGAAAGCGATGACTTCTGGGTCGATGGGGACTACCACCTCAAATCCGAGGCGGGCCGGTGGAGTCCCGGTGACAAGCGCTGGGTCAAAGACGCCCAAACCAGTCCGTGCATCGACGCCGGCGACCCGAACTCCGACTGGACGGGCGAATTGTGGCCCCACGGCAAGCGCGTTAACATCGGTGTGTACGGCGGAACGGCCCAGGCCAGTATGTCACTGCTGCAGGTCGGCAATGTGGCTGACCTGAACCCGCACCTCAACGATGCGAACGACTGGGTGGACTTCAGGGACATGGCGTTGTTCGCAAATAAATGGTTGTGCCATGAAGTCCTGTTGGCCGAAGACCTCGACAGAAACGGCCTTGTCGATTTCGCCGATTTTTCGATTCTGGTCAATAATTGGCAGCCGCAGCCGCCTCCTCCGCAGCCGCCCAATCCCAACCCCATGACCTGGGCCACGGAACCTCATGCGACCTCAAGAACGACTATCGCAATGGCCGCCACAGCGGCCGCCTCGACGGACGGTAGCGGCGTGGAATACCATTTCGCCTGCCTGACCGCCGGCGGGCACGACAGCGGCTGGCAGAATCAAACGACCTACACGGACACGGGCCTGGCCGCCGGCACTCAATATTCTTACCGGGTCAAGGCCCGCAATGTCGCTAACCTTGTGGAAACCGCCTACTCAAACGCGCGTTCCGCGACCACCCCGCCCGAGGACACCGCGCCGCCGAGCCCGAATCCGGCTGCGTGGCAAACCCCGCCTTATGCGATTCCGCCGGGGTCCATTCGCATGGTCGCGGCGGCGGCATCGGACGACAGCGGCGTGGAGTATTATTTCGCTTGTACATCGAACCCGGCGTACAGCAGCACGTGGCAGGACAGCCCCGTTTATCAGGCGAATTCTCTGCCGAAAGGTACGTACCGCTTCGTTGTACGAGTCCGGGATAAATCGTCCAATCACAACACCACGGCGGACTCGACCGAGGTCGCCGTCGATCTGCAGCCTCCGACGCCGGACCCAATGCAGTGGGAGTCGGTGCCGCGTGAAACCTACGGCGGAGGCGGGACGTTCGATTACTGGGCCCAGATGACAGCCGCCGCCGCCACAGACCCAAGCGGCAGCGTCGAGTACAACTTCGAATGCACGACGGACTCGGGTTTTAGCAGCGGCTGGCAAAGCGCACGCACATACAAAGTGAAAGTGGGCAGGCGCGGACAGGCCCACCGTTTCCGCGTCAAGGCACGCGACCTCTACGGCAACGAAACCGCCTTCTCCTCCCTGCTGCCCGCCGGCTAATCACAAATCAGCACCAAGACCGACAAACCGAGCCTGGTACGATGGGCCTTCACACGCGGTCCCCGGCCTCTCGTCGCGCAAGGTTAGGTCGAATACGGTGCGAGAGGTGTTTATGTTGATGCAGATCTGAAGACAAAACCATCGGGTCTGAGTTGTTTCTTGATAGCAGCAGAACGAAGTGGTGAGTCCAGAGATGCAGGGCTTGTCCCGCACCAATTGAGCTTGGATCAGGACCCAACGGGTGCGGGACTGCCTGCAATGACTATGAAAAAGAGCGCTTAGCGAACCGTCTCCCCTCGCGAAGCGTCCTTGTCACAGGTCACTCGACGCTGTTTGCCTCCGAAGGTGGTGGGGAAGACTTGGGTTCGACATCCATTATCTGTGCTCGCTCGGCGGTACCCATGCGGGACAATTTGTCCGCGAGTTCCGCAAGGGCCTCCGGGACATCGCGACTTATGGACCGGGCACTATTCTGCACATCTTCAATCTGCTTTTGCAGCGCACTCTGGCTCTGCTTGGCAGCACTCACGGTGTCATCCAACGCCCGCAGGCTAGTCTGAGTCTTCTCTCGAAACTTAACCTGTTCCTGGCCGGCCGCCTCCATCATGCTAACCAGCTCCCGAACGTTCTGTTGCAGAGTTTCCTGCAATTTCGATAGGTCCTTCCCGAGAGCGTCCATGTTGGCGGCTACTTGCTGAATATTCTCGTGCAGGCCCTCAATCGCAGCTTGCCACTCTTGCTGGTTCTGCTCGATCACGGCCACGTTGTTCGCCACCTGTCGGCTGCTGTTCTGCATCGTCTCGTGCAGCCTTGCCTGCTCCTGTGCGACGGCGGTTATATCTGAAGCGATGTCCGCAGCGACGGTCCGGGTATCGTTTTGTACCTTTTCAATGCCCGCCCGCAGCTCTTGCTGGTTCTGCTCAATCACGGTCATCTTGGCGGTTGCCTGCCGGCTGCTGTTCTGAACGGCCTCGCGCAGTTTGAGCTGCTCCTGGCCGACGGCGGCAGTATCGGCCGCCACCTTCCGGATATCGTTGCGGACGCCTTCAAGACCGGCCTGCAACGCCTCCTGGCTCTGTTCGATGCGTGTCGCTATGGCGGCGATTTGTTCAGCGTTGGCCTCCACCATGGCCTGCAATTTGAGCTGCCGGTCTTCAATCCTTGCCATTTGCTCACCGCATCCGGCTACACCGAATCCGATTGCGACTATTGCCGCAGCCAGAATAGCCTTCGTGGCGGGTCCACCTGCTCCGATTCCTTTTCGCTTTTTCATTTCTGATTCCTTTCTTTTGCAAACGCGTCCGATATTCCCTGGAAGAGACTTACCAACCTTAAATCTATCGACACAATCAGCCTGGACTCTTTAGTTTTTATAGGACGAATAGGGAAATTCGCCGAAGGCTGCAAATTGAGCAGCCGGCCGCTCACGCGCCTGCACGCCGACGATCTCCTGGAGCATTTCACCAGGATTCCGCGGAGCAAGTCCCGATCTTTGACGTGAAGTGCAAGTACCGCCTGCGCACAGCAAGAGCATTTACGATGACGGATGAATCGCAAGCAACAATAGACCTGCGGCAGCAGATGTTTCCGATTGAATCGGCATTCGGCAGCGCTTGGTCAGATGCGCTGCCGCGGCGACGAGAAATGAAGGCCGGGGCTAATAAAGGGGACGGCCGCCTCCACCCATCATATCGTCCATATACATCTCCTCCATCTGATACTCGTCATATTCGCCCATTTGATCGTACTCTCCCCCCATGCGCTGCCTGCGTCCGGTGGTTCCAAATGCCTTGAAAGGCTGCCGAGGCTCCCTTTGCAGTCTTCCGATGTGACTGAACACCGCCTGCACGTCCGGCTCCCAGTACGTCGCGCCGGCAGGCATGTGCTCGATCGTGATCCCATCAAAACTGTAAAGCATGTCATAGTAATGCCTGGTTCTCAGAGTCGGCTGGCCCGACCAATCGTTCACCGCCACGGCATCAACCATGACGGCTCCGGTGGCATAATCAATCGTCTCAGGCACGTTGGTCTTCTCCTGGGGCCTGGGTAGGCCGGCATAAGGTCCCATTGGACTGCCCGGTGTGCCCATTGGACTGCCTGCCGGACTGCCGATTGGGCTGCCTAACGGACCGCCGCCCCGCAGGCTGCGTTCGGGCTTTTCGGGCTCCGGCTCAAGAGCCTCCCCTATGAGCTCTCCGTGCCGGACCAGGAAGTCGTGGCTGTACCAACGGCCCAGCGCCAGTCTGGAAACCTGCACCGTGACCGCCTTGTCCGTCTCTCGCACATTGTTTGCAAAGAAATACAGCCTGCCCATGATCTCTGCCGGTTCTGTTATGCCGGAATAACTACTCCAGAGAATGACTTCATTCGCTCGCGATTTGTCCCGCTCACTCAGCCGGTTCGTTCCGGCCACCGGGTTTAAAACACCCAATCGAATCCTGTACCGATAGGTCTTTCCCGGCTCGACGGTGTCATCGTGCGCCCAAAATAACATGGGCTCGCGCAGCTTCTCGAATTCGGTCAGCCTTGTAAGTCGAAGCGCATCAAACTTGAAATAAACGTCGTTGACCGACGGCCTCCTCACGGTCCTTCGGCCCGTTGTCCCCGTCCCCAGACCGTCCGGTCCGAGATCGTAGAGCTCCGGCGTGTCTGTTGGCGTTCTGGTGCCTCTGGTACCCGTACCCGTACGCCGCCCCGACAAGCGCCCCGTGTCCCCCGAGAGCCCCGTCGTGCCGCCGGTGCGATCGCGACCTCTTCTTGACCTGGCATCGGTTCCGCCGCCGTACGTGGTATCACCGCCCGCGCCGTACCCGCCATAGGTGTCACCGCCGGCTCCTCCACGTGTTCGCGTCTGGGGCCGTCTGTTAGCGGCAGTGGATGTGCTGTCTCTCGCACGTTCCTCTTTTTCTGCTTCCTTGGCGTCACGCCTCTCTTCCATCGCCGTTTTCCTTTGGAAGTCCAGGAACTCGCGATGCAGCTCGGGAGGAAGCCACTCTTCGTCGGCCGATGCGATCTGATACGCTTCAGGCTGCAGCAAATCTATCTGTACCTGCTTGTAGTCCAGTTGAAGCATCTGCACTTTCAACCCGCCCGGCGGCAGGTCTTTGATGTCTTCCACAATTGCAAACAATCTTTTGTACGGATCAATCCTGGTCCGAGGAACGTTCTGCCAATCACTCCAGGCCCCATCGCCGTTCAGCTCCTGTCTCTGCAACTGCACGGCGGCGAAAACCGGCTTGGCGAGGCAGGGGTCCGCCCACTCTTGTTCCACGTCCTCGACAAAGCACTCCTTGAAGTTCTCGAATAAGCTCGCAATATCAAACTTGGCCGACACGGTCACAAGGTCGAGGTCGTTCGGCTCGTTCCCGGCTTTGTCATAAGGAGTCTCCTCGGTAACAGGGCCAAGCGGCACATACGCCACCGCTCTGATGTGCTCGACGGCCACATTGTTCACGTCGGGGATGCGAGGAAGACTATAGACGGCAACACTCGTTTGGGCTCCGGGTACGGACGGCGCCACCGGCCACAGCCGAGTGTCAACACCAGTTATGGAGGAATCCAGCAGGGCCACGAATTCATTGACTTTGGGCTTATAGACCTCCATCTGCTCAGGCGGCTCGTTGAGCTTTTGTCGCAGGGCCTCGGCCGCTTTGTAGATTTGTTCATCGATCGCGGCGGGGCTGAGATTCTTGCCCTCGTAGGCCACCTCATTGGGACTCAAAATGACGCGCGTAATCAAAAGCCACGCGCACGCCAGCCCTACAACAGTCAGGATCATTTTCTCAATATGTTCTTCGAAAAAGCTCCCTATCTTGGTCAAATTTGGTATCATCATATCTGGTATCCTTTTTCACGCCATTTCCTGACAGTCTCATGGCTTTGCCGTTTGGTCCGCTCCGGCCAGAGTCTTCTTGACCGATTCCGGCACGATCTTCTCATAGCCTTTCTTGTTGAAGATATATTCGCAGATCAAATTCAATTCCACGACGTTGTCCTGCCCGTAGCGATAGTATCTGTGAGACATGTCATTGAGGCCGGCCGATTTCATGCTGCTTTCCAAAATCGTGATCTGGTTGTGCTTGAAGGTTTGCGGCGGCTCGTTTGCATCGGGATAGCCCTTGAACTGGTGCTGCTTGGCGCTGCAAAGCTCTTTCATGAACGGCAAGACTTCCTTGGCGCCGACCACAAAGGCAGCGTTGAAATGAATAACGTCAATGTCACCCTCTTTCTGGGAGTACCTGCCCGTGCAGGATTCGGTCAGCCCGTCGGAAGTCGAAAGAACGTACGGGGGTCTGTCCGCCTCCTCCCTTTTCTGTCCCGGCGTCGCCGTCCTGCTCCTGAATCCTCTGAACCGGCCGCCGCTGGCTCCCGCCCGTTTCAGACCCATCGTGAAAGTGATCCGTAGAAACCGTTTGACCGGAGCCGTCAACACGCTTTCGTGGCCCGAATTCATGGCGCCTATCGTGTCGAAAACGTCCCCAATCACCCAGTATGCCAACTGGTGATACCAGCAGTCCTTGACGGCATCCACCATATTAACATCGTACGTGTAGTTTGCCCAGTATTCGTAGCCGCTTATGTCGAGCGGATTGACGTAAACGGAAATGGATTTGGCCCGGTCCTGGCACATCTCATCAATGATCATACGCTGAACATTCATCATCGAGCCCCCGTAGCCATCGTAGCCTCCGTAAAGAGCGCTGGACAGACCTCTGGCAGAATCCATCATCGGGAAGCCTCCTCTCATCGAGGAACGCGCGCCTGATGCCGAATTCTCCAGACCTCTTTGTAACTCGGCGTCCGTGGGACAATCACGGCCGCCTACGCGAGTCAGGAGCTGGTCGATCCCATTGCGAAACCCCTGGCCGAAGATCTGGAAAACCAACGCGGAGAAACCGGCATTAGGATCGGGTCCGGGAAAAATGTCATAGCTTAGCAGCTCGCGCTTAGTGGTTTGTTCGGCCAAGAGTGCCACCTCGTTAGCATCGTTTGCATGAGCCTTCTGACGCTCCGCTTCCTGTTGGACCTGCTCGGGGGAAACCGGCTTCTCGGTCAGACGCTTAATTGTCTGGCCTGCCTTGCTGATACTCTCTTGGCGCACGCGCTCTTTCAACCCGCTGCTCATAAGCTGGGTGGGAATAAAAAGAAGCCCGCTGACCAGCCCTATGATGACCGCCACCAGAAGCGGCAAGTTGTTCGTAAAGACGGCTAATTTCTGTGCGACATTTTTGAAATTCGGTAGATTCATTTTTTCGCTCACATATCCATATCAGGTACTGACGACTTGCGGCCGCTGGGCCTGGAGCTCGGCGGCGACGCAGGCGCGGCGCTCGGGCTGCTCGGCTGCGCCGTCGGCATCGGCATTCCGTAGGGAGACATCACGGTCTGCTTCGGCGGCTCGGGTGCATCTTTCCAGACGAATTTGACGTTTAGTACGAACCAATGGTCACTGCCTTTGAAAACCGGCGTGCCCCGGTAGATCCTCTGCTTTCTGTTCTCGTCCAGCTCGGCAACCTTGTTGATGATCTCGTTTGTCATTGGGTCAGCCAGAGCCCATTCGATAGTCGCCGCCGAACGCGGGCCGGCCAAGGGTGTCTTGGGCGTTTGTTCCTGCCATACGCCGATTCCCTCAGGCATCTCGCCATCCAGGGTGACTTCCTTGATTTCCAGCTTGAACTGCTCGGGATTGGTTTTCTCGTACAGCACGAAGGGACTATTGCCGTCTTCGACCATAGCATCAAGGTGGGCCAGCCGGGTCACGAATCCCCATTTGTCCGACCGGTCTTCGACTCCGTGCGGGTCCATCAATTCACCCAATTGCGTTATGCTGTCACCGTAGGGGCTGTAGCCGACTATCGTCACCACAAAACCTTGCTTCTTTTCCTCCGTAGTCTGGGCACCGGGCATGAAGCCCGGCGCATACATTCCCATCATCTCCGCCCCATACTCGGATTCCATCATCATTTGGTATTCGTACTCCGAGGTCTCGCCCTCAAATTCGCCGCCTCCGGCCCCGGGAGCGCCCCGGCTTCTCCTCCACAAATCCGCGCCGCCAAACTGTCCCTTGGCCAGGTCATTTGTATAGTAAGCAGACATGCTCGTGAGAAATATCTGCTTTCGCTGCTTGCGGGGAATCTCCTTAACCCCTTGTACGTCACCATCGGCAAAAGCCTTGTAGAGTTTGGCTTGTTCCGGATTGGTCTTGTTGTTTGGCAATGCTGAAATTATGGTCTGGTGCAAGAGGGGAACGATTTCACGGTGTTTGAAGGGTTCGAACTGCTTTTGTATTTTCTCGTCGTATTGGGTGCCTTTGCTCTGCTCCGCCTCGAACTTCGTTACGGCATCATCGGCTTCATTGAGAATCACGGCCGTTCTTTGTCGGATCTGACTGTTCTTAGTGTAATTCATCTTGTCCCAGCCGGTCCTTCCAAAAGCCAGCAGTGAGACTGCGAGCAGCATACACGCCGCAGCGACGAAGTACTTGCTCTTGCTCGCCCAGGCCATAGATCTGGCCATCGTGCGAGGCAGCAGATTGCTCTCTATCCTGGCCAGACCCAGACCCTGCAGGGCAAGACCGTAAACGATGCCGAAATCGCCGACGTTTTCGTGAAATTTCGCCGGCGAAACACCCGGCCCCATCCCGAGTCTCTTGAACGTGTCGGGCTTTTCCACAGGAATCTGTAACGTCTGCTGCAGATACTTGAGCAGACCTCGCAGCTTTGTCCCGCCTCCCAGTGCGACGATTCTTGCTATTTTGGTATTCGGATTGGAGCTGTTGTAAAAGCCCAGGGATCGCTGTATCTCAGACGCTAAATCCGTAAAGACCGGTCTCATCGCCTGGAATATCTGGCGGGCGTATTTGCTCACAGGGGCCGTGCGTTTGAGTTTCTCGGCCTTTTCAAAATTGAGCCTGAACGTGTCTGCTATCGCCTTGGTAAAGGCGTTACCCCCGATGAGAATGCACCGTTGCCACACGGCTGATTTCGTGCAGACGACCAAATCGGTATTTTCGGCCCCTATGTTGAGGACAACCGTGGCCTGAGTGTCGGAAGTGACCAGCTCCGGACGGTCGTGCAGCAAGTAGTTGTACAAAGCCATAGGCGCCATTTGCACGTAGCCGACCTGCACGTCCTCTCTGCTGAAATGCTCTAACGCCGAGTTAACCACTTCGTTCTTGATGGCAAAAATGCCCACTCTGATTTCAGGACTGTCCGGCTCGGTCATCAACTGCCAGTCCCACTGGACGTCGTTAATGCCGAAGGGAATCTGCTGGACGGCTTCGAACTTGACCATTTCAGGAATGCGCTTCTGTTCAACCGGCGGCAGCGTCACGAACCGGGCAAAACTGTTCTGGCTCGGCACAGAGACGGCGATCTCGTCTGCGCTCAGGTCGTACTTGTTGACAAACGTACGCAGACTCAGTGCGACAAGCTCTTCTTTCTCGGCGGCTGTCACGTCCCCTCCGCCGAGAGTCTTGCCGTGCCGGATGTTGTCAAAGCCCAAAACCTCAACAACGCCGCGCTCCGCGCTCAAGTATAATGCTTTGAGGGAATTGCTGCCTATGTCGATCGCCCAAACCGCACCGGTTTCCCCAACCATAACGCGCCTCCCGCTCAGTTTCTAATGAGCCTTGTAAATCCATTCGGACATTTATACATTATATCACATTATGAGGACTTTTTCCATAAATACTCTTGGCTGCAAAGTTAATCAATATGAAAGCCAGCAAATCCGAGAGCTGCTCGAGCAGCGCGGGCTTCGCAAAGCCGAATGGCCGGAAAAACCCGACTTGGCCGTCGTCCATACCTGTTGTGTAACTCATGCTGCCTCAGCCAAGAGCCGGCAATGCATCCGAAGAGTCCGAAGGCAAAGTCCTGACGGTGTCGTGCTCGTCTCCGGATGTTTGCCAACGGTGCAAATCGATGAATTGAGCGCCCCAGCCGAGAATGTTCATCTTGTCAGAAATCGGAGCGATCTTGCGGCTATGCTTACACACTGGGCCGAAAACAAAGCCGCCACCCCGGTCTCCCAAAGCGCTCAATTCTGCCCGAACATTATCATTAAAGCAAGAAACGGCCTCGAAATCAAGCACAAAAATGAGTCAGAAAGTC
Organism: uncultured Pirellulales bacterium; assembly: GCA_964462945.1. Classification (GTDB taxonomy): domain Bacteria; phylum Planctomycetota; class Phycisphaerae; order Sedimentisphaerales; family Anaerobacaceae. The sequence continues at coordinate 26,517 of CAYWZW010000002.1, read as the reverse complement.
AATCCAAGCTGCCGCTGCTTTCTTCGTTCAAGGAGCAAACCAGAGCATTTCTAAAGGTTCAAGATGGCTGCGACGGATCATGCAGCTATTGTATTGTACCTGAAACTCGACCCGTTGTTCACAGCAAGCCTGCCGATGAGGTTCTATTAGAGGCACAAGCCCTTGTAAAATCAGGACATAAGGAAATCGTTTTAACCGGAGTATTTCTTGGAGCATACGGCCGGAAAAGTGTCAGACGAAGGAATTGGCCCGATCATCGCAACGATAATCTGGCCGACTTGCTTGACAAAATGGCGGAGATACCAAGTCTTGCACGGATAAGGCTCAGTTCGCTGGAGCCTGCCGATGTTACTCAACGATTACTGGATACTTTGTGCAAGCACCGTAACATTATGCCACATCTGCACTTGCCGCTGCAGTCGGGATCGGATGCCGTTCTAAAAAGGATGTGCAGACAATACGAAGTTGGTGAATTCAGAGAGAAAGTTGAATCAATTAAGGCCAGGCTCGACCGACCCGCCATAACGACCGATATAATCGTTGGTTTCCCTGGTGAGACCGACGCCGATTTTGAAAAAACCGTCGATTTGGCAAGGTCTGTGGGTTTTGCGAAGATGCACGTTTTTGGCTTTTCGCCTCGACGCGGAACTGCCGCCGCCAAAATGCAAGAAGCTGTGGACAATAAGGTTACGAGAGAACGGTCCGAAAGGTTGCGGGAGCTGGACGTTGAGCTGGGGCTGAAGTATCGGCGTCAATTCCTTGACGAAACGGCTGAGGTCTTAATCGAGAACGGTGATGGACGACTCTGTGGGCGGAGCGAACGATACTTCAGAGTCTATCTGAACCAAACAACGCACACCAAAGTGCTCGGGAGCAACGACCTTGTAAGGGTCAAGCTGCTTGAGAATCGCGGGAATGGAATGGTCGGAGCGCCTCTGTCCTGACGGAAGGTTGTCGTCTGAGTTTCGTGCTTTTTTACTAAAGTGCTCCCGGGAATACATCGAAAAAGAGGGCATGAAGGCTGTGAGTGCAACTGGTTGACGAAACTCAACAGCGAAGATGAATACGGGGCCGGGCTTTCGCTGCTGCACAGGCGTGGTCCCGGATAGCCTTTGAGCCAATTGAACGAACGGACGGGACAGATGGAGACATCCCAAACGACGGTCGAATCACAAGCCATAGAGCTGGCGACAGAGGCATTCAAGACCTTCTGCGAGGACATCTCCGGCATGTTCGGTATGGACGTGCAGTGTGAACAGCAGCAAGTCTGTGCCGAGACTGTGGCGGGTCTGAAGAAACGCTTCAAGAAGCTGGTAGCCGTCCATGTCGTGGATTCTCAAGGTTTGTTGGATGGGACTTTTCAATTTGTATTTGATCGCGAGGGATTATTTACTCTTGGCGGCGTTATCGCCATGCAGCCCGAACAGCGGATTCTGACTAATAGAAAAGACGCCTCGCCGCAACTTGCCGCCACCATGGTTGACGCCGTGGGGCAAGCGGGCAATCTGCTGGTCGCTTCCTGGGACAAGGTCTTCCGGGAAGGACTCCCGGGGCATGGTCACTTCCAGCAACGACTGCCGGCTTTCGTCGGCAAGCCGTGGGACCAACCGCAAGAAAAGATAGGATTGGCCGGCGACGAAGAACTTATCTACATTCCCTACGAAATGACCATTGGCTCCTACCCGGCGTTCAACTACGCCGTCATTTTCCCAAAGACAGTCTTTGGTGAAAATTCAGACGCTGTACCCCAGGAAGCCGCACCGACCGAGGAGAATGCTCAAGATACGCAAACGGCGCCCGAGAAAGCCATCTGCGAAAAGTCCGATACGGCTGAAGAAAGTGACCGCGAGAAATCCGAACCGCAACAGCGTGCCGCCGACGAGGCACCCACTGAGAAAACGGACGTGGAAGAGGCGGCACAGGGAATTCAAACTGAAGAGGCCGCGGGAACCGAGGTCCGTTCTGAACAGGCCGATGAAGTTCAGACCGATGGAGGCGAAGAACCTGAGCCGGAGCAGTCCGATGCGGTTGTTGAGCGAGAGAATGGGGTTCCGGAGGTGGAGGTTGCCGATCCCATTGCCCAGGAGCAAAGGCCGTCGTCGCAGAACAGTGACGGGCCCGCAGAAGGCAAGATTTCTGAAACGATCCGAAAGATGGCTCAGTCGCCGGCTATTCTGCCGGGCGGCGACTCAGCGGAGCGGGGCTTTGCCCAGGCGGAGCCGGGCGAGTCCACCCGGCCCACAATCGCGGACAGTGCAGCCCTCTGCGCATCCGGCGGACTCTGGTCGATATGCGCTGAAGACATCATGCACAGTCAGGTCATCTGGGCAGGTCCGGACGAGACCGTGCAACAGGCTCTGGCGAAAATGCAGCAGCACGATGCAGGCTATATCATGGTGGGTCAGGACGGAGCGCTGGAAGGCATCATATCAAAATCCGACATAACAGGAGCACTCAGTCCCTACCTGAGATCCCTCTTTGCGAAGTGGCGTCGGCCTCTGGACGATGCTACGCTCAAAATCAGAGTCAAGTGGATCATGAGCCGGCCTGTCCGCACGATAAAGCCCAAAACGCCGCTGGCGGCCATCATGGAAAACATGAGTCGGTTCGGCGGACGTGCCTTGCCTGTGGTGGACGAACAGGGCAAAGTACGGGGCTTGGTGACAGTATTTGAGATCTTTCAAATGCTGCTGAAGACCTGTGCGGATATTTCCACTGCGGGCAAGACGTTCCAGGCGCCTCCATCGGCATAGCCGCAGGCACCCCGCACCCAAATCCACAATTCCCCCTGGGGGACGCCTTACGATGACAACGCCCCTCGGTAGGTCACGGCTCCGTACCCGAGGTTCCACCAACAGCCTTCAGAAGTGGCGGGGGAACTTCAAAGCCCAGATTCTGTGCCTTGAGCACATCGTCGCGTGCCTTGTCATATTCCCTCCTACCCACGTAGGCAACCGCACGATTGTTGTAGGCCTCGGGCATTGTGGGGTCTATCTCGATGGCCTTGCTCAGGTCGGCGATGGCTTGGTCGTACTGTCCTTTTTTGCCGTATGCCAGCCCCCGATTGCAGTACGCGCCGGCATAAGTCTGGTTTATCGCAATCGCCTGGGTGAAGTCTGAGATTGCCGCGTCGTACTGGCCTGTGTGGTTGTACGTGACCCCGCGATTGTAATAGGCGTCGGCATACGCCGGATGGATCTCAAGAGCTTTGCCGAAGTCTGTGATCGCCTTGTCGTACTGCCCGCCGACGGCGTAGGTATTACCTCGATTGTTGTAGGCTTCGGCGTACCGTGCGTTTATTTCGATGGCCCTGCTGTAATCTGAGATGGCCCGGTCGTGCTCGCCTTTGTGATAGTAGGCCAGTCCACGGTTGCCGTAGGCCTCGGCTGAGGTGGCGTTGGCTTTGATGGCTTTGGTGAACTCCGAGATGGCCTTGTCGTATTCGCCTTTGTGAGCGTGAGCCACTCCCTGGGCCAAGTGGTCAACGGGCTTGCCCTTGCACCCGGCAAGCAACAGAGCGAGCATCACCCCCGACCTGAGTACAAAGCAGACGGATTTGCGGTTTTGAATTCCTGTCATTCGGATTTCGATATTCCAACGTGACACGGGCGCTCCAACGACGGATGAGGGACGATTCGTCCATCGTCCTTTCGTCTATCGTCTCTCGTCCACCATCACGCGCGCCAGGGACGCTGCCTGTTCATCTGGCCGGACAAGACGTCCTTGGCAATAAGCACGTCCTCTCTGACCTGAAAGTCAAACATACCCGCACAGATGAAATCAGCCCCGTTTTCGTAAGCATATTTGAAAGCTTCTTTCGGATGGATGGCCCCTGCAGCCATCACCTTATAAGCGATCCAGGGCTTGGTCACATTCTTCATAAATTCAATGGTTTTCTCCGGAGTCTTGCACCAGATATTGTCATTCTCGGGCTGTCTGTCCGCGGACCAGTAGTTGCTGCTGTGAAGGGTTTTCATATAGAAATCGACGTCTATTCCCGCTTCTTCAAACGCCATCGGCACTTCCACGGTGTGACCTCCAATCCCTGCAAGGGCTCCGTTTTGCTTGATGAATTCGACGGCCTTTGCGAGGAGGTCAACGCGGCCATTTTCGACAAATGTATCTGCGACGCCGCCGTGAATAAAGGCGCCGATGGCTCCGTTGTCGATGGCCGCTTTGGCCTCGCTTGTCGCGTCACTTGACGTCATCTTGACCTGGGCGATCCATTGCAGCTTGCCGCCTCGGTCGTTCCAGTACTTGGTCATGATTCTAATGCATTGCTCATCCAAGCGCAGTATCGCGGTATTGATGCCGGTCTCTTCGCAGATCTCGAAGGTCTCCATCACTTTGTCGTCGGTGAAGTATTGCTGCAGCAGCGAAGAAACGTAAATCAGGTCTCGGCTGTGGGCAAAGCCGCTGATCAGATTGCCGCCGCAGAATATTCTGCTGATTGTAACGTTGCCGATTTTGCCGGTCGGCAGGCCGCGGATAGAGTCCCCCGGCATGGCCGCAGCCGGTTTTCGCGCTGTCGCGGCTAACAGAGCTTTCTCTTCCAAACTCAAAGCCAATGCGGCGGTGGAAGGCACAATGAAAGATTTCTTCAAGAAACTGCGGCGGTTCAGGTTTTGCGACATAGTTCACCTCACACTGGATACTCGATTCCCGATTCCGGATTCCCGACGAGCAGCACACATCTGGCCCGTCTTGAGCCGGGTCAAAGGATATCGAGAATCCAGGTAGATGATTATATACGACTTGCCTCTTTCTGTCCAGCCTTGCTAAGGGCATAAGAGCTCAGGAGCAAGAGAGCAGCAGAGCGCAAGCCTTTGCCGGAAGGCATCCCCAAGGGAGTGCACTTGTGACTCGTACTCTACATCCATCTTCTGCAAGAGTGGCGGTGAATTTGGTCCCCGCTGCGAGACATGCCTTACGGGACCAGCCTTCCCGACACCTTTTCTTACCTTACTGGTCCTTCGAGCGGGACAAAATTGGGTTTGTTTTTTTGGACTGCCGCAGCCGCCGACGGCATGTGTTTTCATAAGCCTTTGTTACATAGATGTTTGTGTTCACTTTGGCATCCGGCAAATTGGCTTTGTTTTTTGAAATTAACCACGAATAAACGCGAATGAATACCAACGACCTCCAGCAAACCTGTCCGGCAATTTGTTCCTGACGGATTGGGTTTGTTTTGCAAAATCTGGTCAAACTCAGCGTTCATAGTGGCCAATAACACAAATTGGCTTTGTTTTTTAAAACGATGCTCTATCAAACGTCCTTTCGGATCTGTCATTTGGCATCCATTCGTCATGTTTAGGGTTTAGAGCTTGGTGCTTCGGATTTCCAGCCACCGGCTGGCAAACCCGTCCGGCAATTCGTTCCTGACGGATTGGCTTTGTTTTTCACAATTGCCTCACAGCCACAAAGGCACTAAGGCATAAAGGAGCAGAGGTACTCATGTCATTGCGAGGCCCGAAGGGCCGCGGCAATCTCTCCTTTGGCAAACTCGGTAAGCTCTTTCTGTGCTCGAAATTGGCTTTGTTTTCCCGGCGCGGCCGACCTGGTTTATTCTCATAATCCTTTCTGATAAATGAGCTTACGTCAATTTTGGCCTTTCTAAAATTGGCTTTGTTTTGCATTAACCGCCGATGAACGCGGATGAACACGGTTTTGGGTTCACCACGAAGCCACGAAGCCACGAATTCGTACTTCGATATTCCTTGTTCGATATTGGATATTCCGTTCCACCATCTGATTCCTCCGCAGGACGCCTTGCGGCGCTGATAAGCTGATTCCCGCCCTTGCCTTCGATACGGTCTATGAACTACGAACTATAAACTATAAACTGTTTAACGAATCCATTCGTTAAATAGGTATTATACACCACAAAAGGTTCAGCGTCAAGTAAATTTTGGATTAGACGCGGATTCATCCGCCCGCCGTATGGCGGATTAACACCGATGGACGCGGCTTTTCGACACCTGATTCTCTGCTATCCCGATTTACCTCGCACACAAGCTCAAGAGAAAAATATGTATGGTGTCCCGAATGGCGGTCCGTTAAGAGGGTTTGGACCTGATTTCCAAGCTAGTTTCAAGGATTTTCTCGCTTAAGGGACCGCCATTCTATGGTGTCCCCGGATTTGCCCCCGTTCATTTGCCAAGAGACTTTTTTGTTGACTATCGTGAGCCGGTCGCTTAATCTATAATGTTCCGGATACGATGGCCGCTTATTAAGCGGCCTTAGCAAAAGAAGAATTCATAAGTTGATAAAGGCAAAGGACTTGGTGTTGAGGACATGAGTCTTGCCAGACGCTTTAAGAGCTATTTCCTGCACGGATTGGCGGTACTATTGCCGAGCATCCTGACGATCTGGCTGTTCGTTTGGGCCTATACGTTTGTCCAGGAAAAAATCAGTATCTACATAAATCGAGGTTTGGTCCGCATCATCGCCTTGGTCGGCCACGAGGGGGTCGAGATCTCCGAGCAGCAGGTCAAGGCGTATCTCTTGAATGTCAAGCCTGAATTGAGTGACAACGAAAAGGAATTGGAGATCCACCTGCGAAGACCTGAAATCTGGCGCGGAGCCCGAATCGAACAGTTCGAAAAGACGCTTGCCAAGACGTGGATCGATGGCCCCGGTTCTATCGCCGGTTTTCTGATCGCACTGGTCGCAGTCTGCGTCTTGGGTGCACTGCTGGCAAGCTTCGTCGGAAAACGCTTGTGGCGTGCAACTGAAACATTCATCCTGAACATACCCCTCCTGCGAAAGGTCTTTCCATACGTCAAGCAGGTGACCGATTTTTTGCTGACGCGGGACGGGCAGAAAAAGATGTTCTCAAGGGTCGTTGCCGTTGAGTACCCGCGGAAGGGAATATGGTCTTTAGGCTTTGTGACCGGCTCGGGGTTTGAGAAAGTCATCAACCTTGTCAGAGGGGAATTCCTTACGATTTTTATACCGACTTCGCCGACTCCGCTTACCGGGTTTGTGATAACGATTCCCAAAAAGCACGCGATTGACTTGGATATGACGATCGAAGAAGCATTTAGATTTACCGTCAGCGGCGGGGTAATAGCGCCGGGCAGCGAGCAGGCGGCGGCTTTGCCAAAGCCTGATTCAGAAAAAGGAGTATAGCAGCGCGTTTTCCAGAAGCGTCAGAAATAACAGTTAAGGAGAATCATTTTGCTTTTCACAATCAGCGGTAAACACATCGCGCCAGTCTATCGTTCAACAGGTGTTCAAACATCAAGAAAGCACCAAACGTCAGTATGCACTTCAGCAACGGATAACACCTCAGGATTTGTAGACAATCTCCGTCGCTTGGTTTCTTGTGCCGTACTCTTCAAAGTGTTTTCTGGCAACTACTTCACAACTCTTCGACTTTAGAAGAACGAACATGTCTTTCCTTCCCTTATCCTCGATATCATAAAACCCCTCTTTTACAATGAGTATTACCCTTTTTCTGGTGTGCGGGATCAGCCCCAGGAACTTTATTCGCTCCTCTACCTCGACCGTTAGATGAGGATAGCCGGCAGGTGTATTTGTAGAAGTGTTGGGGGGTGGAAGTACTCTTTCTATGGAGAGCTTTCCTTTGTACGCGTGGGAATCCTCAAGATCATGAACGATTCTTTCCACTGCATTTCTAAGGTCTTCGTTCTGTGGCTGACTCTGAACTGTTCTCATAGTCATTTCCTTTCCAGAGATGGTTGCCTTGGTTTGGCCGCAAGACCAGTCTCCATGGACGCCTTTCCTGCTACAGGATATTCTTAGCCTTGAGCGGTTCCTGCGACGAATAGGTAGTTCACCGCGTGCGCGAGTGCCCATACGGCCGCCGAACAGGCAACTATCAGGACAGCGTACCTAACCCAATGAGTGATCGATGCGGGCGCATCGGTAGCAGTGCGCCCATTGAGGAACCTGATGTCGAGATATCTGACCAGCACCAGGCTTGCTACGGTCACCCAAAAGACCATATCCGCAGCGTGAAGGAACCCCCCCGTATTGTCGTAAATTAATACGAGGCAGACGAAAAGGATCATATTGCCCAGAAACATCCACCAGAGTCTGGCCATGATTCCCAGCCCTGAGCTTTGCGTGCCGATGGTTTGATGGTCGTGCCCGGACATAAAGGCCTCCTAACGAATCGCAACATTGGATCGATTAGGTGGCGGCCCGACCACCTTGACATGCCTGCAAGGTCGTTCTATACCTCACACCCTTTAACTGGCTACTATAGCGGGGCCGGCCCTCGATGTCAAGGTCCTTTCCGCGGCGTTGAGCCGTTTCTCGAGCGAAGCTGAGCATTCTGCACATAGCCGTTCAAAAAAAACGTGCAGGCGACTCCTGCAAATCATTGACACGCCGTGGGCCTGTGGTACGATCCTTCCGGCTGCACGGGAGGATGTCCTCAATGAGGTGCCCTCTGGATACCATATGAGCAGTCGTCAAAGAAAGGCAGACGATGAGACGTACGGAACTCTACGAGACCGCCGTCAAGGCTGGCTTCTACGGCATCGAGAGGAGCGGCGTGTTTGGAAAGAAGGACAACGTCCGCAAGTATTGGGAGGACGTGTTCATCAAGACCACGATTCGCCCCGCGCTCGAGTCTCTCCTCGCGAGGACGCCCAAGCTGCGCATCATCGATCTTGGCGCGGGCAGCGGGGAAGGATTGGAGTTGCTGACCCATGTCCCCCCGTCGCGTCCGGTCGAGTCGGCAAATCCCTTCTTGCTCAACGAGGAACAGATTGGGGTCTATGAGGGCGTCGACCTGTCTCCGGCCATGGTGGTACAAGGTAAAGTGAACTATGCTGGTCGAAAATATGTTAATTTTATGGAGGCAGACCTGTCCGACGGCCTCCCCTTAATGAATGAGCCGCCGTTCCACATCTATTTCTCCTCGTATTGCTCGCTGTCCCATCTGACGGTTCGCGAGCTGGAAGATCTCTCCTTGCAGATCTTCACGCATGCGGAGAACGGCAGCATTGTGATCTACGACGTACACGGACGCTATTCGCCGGAGTGGCCAATGTATTGGGGCAGAAGCGCGCGCGAACAACTCCCATACAATATGGGGTACCTGCTGCCGCCGCAAGAGCAGGATACCCAAACCGTCGATTGGTTCAGCGTAACGTACTGGACCTCGCAGGAGCTCATCGAAACCATTCGGCGGGCAAGCTTGGCGTCCGGGACTCAAGTCAGGGTGCTCGCGCTCAAAGATCGGTCGATTCTGGTGGGCCGGCACATGGACACTTGTTTCTTCAAGCCTATGCGTTTTGCGGTGAGGAGCCAGGTCAACCACCTTTTCGACAGGGACTACCGGGGAGATACGGCGGGATTGACGCTCGATATGGACTACCTCGACGGTTGCCGGAGCTTGTCGCAGGAAGCTGACCTGCGCATTCGTGATTATTATTCGTCATGGTCCGTTGTTATCCGCACTCTTGATGCTCTCATGCGCACCGACAATGCGCCCGTGCGCCAGTTGATCGAGTCGAGCCCGGAAGCTCTTGCAGAGGATTTGAAGATGCTCGCGTGGCTCTACAGGAACGCCGACCGGTTCCCCGTTCTTGATTTCTGGGCGAGCGTGATGGGGCCTCAGGTCGCGTGCGTTCTTCGGAATCTCGAACTCAGTCTTCCCGAGGGCCTGGGATGTGGTCACAGTCTTCTCTGCATTGTTGAGATCTGCAAATGAATGATTATTCTGCTTTGATTCTGGGTGTGGTTTGTGCCGGTGTCGGGGGAGAGGCTTTCATTCGCGGCGCTGTGGCTATCGCTCGTTCGACTCGCGTCTCTCCCGCTATCATTGGCGCCACTGTGGCGGCGTTCGCCACGTCCAGCCCCGAATTGGCAGTCGGCGTGCGTGCGTCGCTGGCTGGTGCGCCGCAAATATCTCTGGGAGATGTGCTTGGCAGCAACGTCGTAAATGTGGCATTGATACTTGCTCTGGCCCTGTGCATCTCTGGCATCGTGACTCCTCGCCAAAGCATCAAGCGTGATTTTCCGGTAGCGATCATCGTTCCAATAGCCATCGGTCTTCTTTCTCTGGACGGCTGGCTGTCGCGGCTGGATGGCTTTCTGCTCTTTGGTGGTTTCACAGGCTGGCTCATCGCCACGGTGGCTGACGCGCGCAAGCAGCGAAGGTCCACGGAGGCCGACCCGACCCGGCAGCGTATCGGCTTGGCGATTGTGCTCTGCGTGGCCGGTCTTGCGTTCCTGATCGGGGCCGGCCACTTTGTGGTTGCCGGGGCCAGAGGGATCGCCAGGTCTTATGGGGTCGGCGAGTTTGTCATCGGAGCTACAGTCGTAGCGGTGGGAACCTCCATGCCCGAACTTGCAACAACCATCATTGCCAAGCTGCGAGGACACGACGAGGTGGGCCTGGGAACGATCCTGGGAAGCAATATCTTCAACGGCCTTCTCATCGTTGCGGTTGTCGCAATGATATGCCCCATTTCAATCGACTGGCGCGAGGTCGCGGTTGCGCTGGTGTTCGGGCTGCTGGCAGTGGCCTGTACGTTCCCGATAGGGAGCGGGTTCATTGGGCGCAGGCGCGGGGTCCTCCTGCTTGTTCTCTATGGCCTATATCTCGCCATGATCCTTCAAAAGCAGTCAGTGTAACGAAGAGCCACGGATCATTGCGTGCCCTCCATCAAGCGGTCCATGAGCCTGGCGAGTTCCTGCTGGTCCTTGGGGAAAAATGCGGGGACACCTTACTTATTTCTCGCTTTCATTGAGGCCCTTTCGTATCTTGCGTATGGATCTCCCAATCCGTCAAGGCACAGCCTTGCCCGACTTATCCTGCCAGCTCATTGGGCATCCGTACGGTTCTCTTGGCAAGAGCTTCACGCGGGAACCTCATTTCACGAGCAGATAGGCGTGGAACAATCTTTTGGCAGGGTGACGGTGAATTTGGTTCCCCGGCCCTCCTGGCTTTCCACGGAGATTTGGCCGCGATGTCGTTCCACAATCTGCTTTACGATTGAAAGGCCCAGCCCGGTGCCGTCTTTTTCGCTTTTCCGGGCATTGGTAGCCCTGAAAAATTCGTCAAACACATTTGCCAGCTCGTCCGCCGGTATGCCGATTCCCGTGTCGATGACATCTATTTGGACGCGATTATCGAAGCCCTGGGCCTCGAGATGGACGGTTCTGTTCTCAGGCGTGTACTTGACGGCGTTGAACAGCAGATTCGTGATCATCTCATTAATCGAAAATTCATTGCCAACGACCTGGCCGACCGAAGACCCGACATTGGAGGTCAACGTGATCGATTTCTCCTGGGCCCTGCTGGCGACGCCGGCCAATGCCTTGGCTATGCAGTCGGGTAGAGAGAACGCTTGCATTTCTAACCGCCCACTGAGTCGCATCTGCGTCAGGTTCAGCAATTCCTTGACGAAGCCGGTCAGCTGGCCGGTCCGTCTCATCGCTCGGCCCATGAAATCGGACTGTTTCTCGTTCAGCGGACCGAAAGACTCGTTCGAGGCGATGTAAAGGCAGCTTTGTACGGCGGCCAGATGACCCTTGATATCGTGTGTGACGCGAGAAACGTACTCGTCCTTGATGTGGTCCTTTTCCTGGAGTTTGAGATTGGCCTCTCGCAGCGCCTCCTGCTGTTTCTTGAGCTCAATGAAGAACAGGTTCTTCTGCACAAAATTGATCTGGCGCGCGGCCGCCTCCACGAAGTCGAACATGTCCTTCGACAACTTGACCTCCAGAGTGTCTATGTACAAAGCATCGATGCTTTCACCCATGTCGTGCACGCGAGCGGAGAAGACCACGTGAGGTTTGTGCTCGTCAACAATGGTCAGTGCGATATTCCGGCCGGAAGACTTTCCGCTGCTTGCCATGACCGGGGCCTCTGCTGATCGAACGGCGTCAAGCACGCGCCTCGAAAAATGCAGGTAAGACGTCTGAGCCACACTGGTTTCGCTCGCCCCAAAACCAAAGGCAAGAACGTCGGGGGATGTTGGCAGAGGTTCCGGGTTGCGGGGCAATCGTACAATGGCGACAAGCGCATCCAGCATTTTGGCCAGACACGAGCACGCCTGTGAATATAATTCAGCGGGGCTGGACAATTTCAGCAAGTGACCTGTGAGCTCATTGAGATCGTGGATCAGGACCGGAGATAAGGCCGAAACCTGGTCCGCTTTGTAGGATACGATGTCCTCCTCCAGGTCTTTGTCCAGAATCAGAATTGTGCTTCGCACGGCGGTGCCTGGTGCTGTCTGCCGGTCGGATTCCTGCAACACCGATATCGTAAACGGACGTATGTTGATCTTCTGACCGGGCAGTACAGCCTGTGCCTGGATTCGGTGTCCTTCGATGAATACACCGTTTTGGCTGTCGAGGTCTTCGACGATCCAGCGGCCGAACGGGTCCTGCGAAATCCTGGTGTGAAGGCGCGACACCGCGTCGTCATCGAGTATGACGTCACAGCTCGAACCGCGTCCCAGGGTTGTGCCTTTGGGGTCGAGCGGCACCTCCTTGGTCTCGACCGGCCCGGATATGATCAATTTTGTCTTGGCCATATTCTCAAGAGTACATCGAACGAAGAACACGGGCAAGGCTTTTGTGAAATTGTTGTCACCCGATTCGTCGGCGGTTTTTCATAATTACTGCTTGACATGGGACGGGGGTTTATAGTACCATCCTCAAGAGGCATTCATATTACCAAGGCGTGCAAAGGATTACTTCGGGACTTCGAAAGCATGGGCGCTTGTCCGACTCACGAACTGGTCGAACGGTATGCAGTTGGAGAGTGTTCAGCCGATGAGCGGTATGTGATAGAGGCTCATCTGGCCGAGTGCAAGAGCTGTCGGCATCAAGCCGACTCTACCCGGTCCTCTGGAAATTCGAAATTTCGGGCCGAAGGCCTGGTCACGCGCGTCCTTCCCGATGAGCTTCCGACCAAATCCCTGGCGGAGCCAACGGCCGTCCCGTCGGGCCAGCGGGATTTTTCGAAATCGCTGGAATCAATGATCGAAGGCTACGAGATCGTCGAGGAGATGCCGCGGGGCGGCCAGGCCGTCGTGTATAAGGCCGTTCACACCGCGACAAAAACGTACGTGGCCGTCAAGATATTGCTGCCGACGTTACTCGCGTCGGCCAGAGCCCGCTACTATTTCGAGAGGGAGGCCGAGCTTATAGCGAGTCTCGACCACCCCAACATCGTCGGTATCCGCGACAGTGGAATTATCCACCATCAATATTACTTTGTGATGCAGTATATTGAGGGTCAGCCGCTGGACCAGTACGTGCGCTGCGAGAAGCTATCATTCCGGGAGAAGGTGTTGTTATTCCATAAGATCTGCACGGCCATAACATACGCCCACCAGCAGGGGGTGATGCACCGGGACTTGAAATTCGCCAACATTCTCGTCGATAAGCGGGGCGAGCCGCACGTGCTGGATTTCGGACTGGCCAAGGCGATAGGTCTCAGCGAGCAGGCTCCGGACAGGGCCGTGGCCACGATGACCGGTCAACTGGCCGGAACGCTTTCTACCATGTCACCGGAGCAGGCGGCGGGCCGGCCCAATTTGATTGACGTGCGCACGGATGTTTATTCCCTGGGCGTCATCCTCTACCGCATGCTGACGGGCCAATACCCATACGAAGTGACCGGCTCGACTCTGGAGGTACTGCAGAATATCCAGAAGGCCGAGCCGGTTCGACCCCGACAGATTATTCGCAAATTCGATTCTGATGTTGAGGCCATTCTGCTCACGGCCCTGGCCAAAGACCCCGCCCAGCGGTACCATTCTGCGGCTGATCTGAAAAGCGACATCGAGCACTGGCTTGACGGCCGTCCGATTCGCGTCAAGTGCGTCAGCACGACCTACCTGCTCCGCAAGATTATCTGCCGGCACCGTTATACCAGCACTGTTGCGGCGCTGCTGCTGCTGATTATTTTGGGCTTTGCCTACGTGAGTTTTGACCTGTATATCACGGCAAGGAAGGCTCAGCGTGAATCGGAAGATTATGCCGGGCAATTGACGGCGGAGACGGCCCGGCGCATTGCGTTGACCCGGCCATTCGTGTTTACCTTCTTCCTGGAAGCCTGGCGGCAGAGCCGCAATCCACAGGCGGCCCTGGTGCTGAGCTTCTTGTCCGACGGCTCCAGGGAGCAAAAGGCGGCCCGGTTCCTGTTCGATCCCAGCCCGGTTGCCCGGAAGGAGGCGGCTTTTCGCCAGGCTCTGGGGGATGAGAATGACTGGTTCACAGAATTCATTGTCGGAGAGAACCACCTGAAGAACGGCAGTCGCAATGACGCGCTCGAAGCGTTCAAACGAAGCTCCGAGGCTGTCCCGCAGTCGGCGCCGGGCAACGGCGTGGGCGCCGACGGTTGGCTGCTCGGACAGCTCAAGACCAGACTGGATGAGCTCAATACCGTCAATAAGCCGATGACAGAAAACGAAAACTTGTAGGCGGAGAAGGCAGACCCATGCAACTCGGCCACGTCATAAATGACAACCGGCGCAGCGGTTTTACTTTGATCGAGCTGCTTGTCGTGATCGCGGTGATTGCCGTGCTCCTGGCTGTTCTTTTGCCCGCGCTTCGCAGGGCCAGGACGCTGACCAAGCGCGTCGCTTGCCAGAGCAATCTCAAGCAAATCGCGGTGGCCTGGAACATGTACCTGGACGACAACGAGGGCCGATTTTATCAGGGCCGCAATGCGAACCTGGACTACGGCGGGTGGCAGGGAATACAGGGCTGGTCTGCTCGCCCGCTCAACAAATACTTCAACTTGCCGGAGCAGTTGCCGGAGGATTTTGACATTGAGAATAACGCCAGGATTTTCTGCTGCCCCGCCGACCGCGGCGGTGTGCCCGGCTACGCCGTTCGAGAGAAGGCGTACCACTATCTTGGAACCAGCTATCAGACGAATATCATGCTGATCGGACCGGATCAGCTCCTGATTCTGGCGGACAAGTTCCAGGCTCTCCACGGGGAAATCAACAAACGCCTGAAGCATCTGAAACGCGACAGCGTGGACCATCATTCTCGCTTGCTGCTTATCGGCGACTACGGATGGTACAATCAATGCAAGCCGCTCCCGCACCCTCGTGAAGATTGGAAGCAACTGGCGGAATGGCACGGTCGGGCGGACTGTCACAACATGGCTTTCCTGGACGGCCACGTGAAGCTCCTGAATATCCGCAAGGGTTTCTATGTCACCGACGAATATAGTATCGTGCCATTCGAGGATCTCTTTGCGATGGCTCGAGGAATTCAGGAACAGTAGGTACATGGAGCGGGCCCGGATGCGTGAGCTTCCGAGTTTGCATGTTCAAAAACCTTGTGTCGGTGGGATTTTGGTTGACGTTCGACCTATTATTGTTTTAAGATGATAATTCGGCGTGTCAGTTCAAGCCAATGACGGAAAGGAGGCAGGATTATGAAAATCTTCTCCTGTTTGTTCGCGTTGTGTGTTGTGGCCGTGCTGCATCTGGCGTTCCCGGACGGGCTGGTCTATGCCGGCCCAGCTAATAGCACGATTCGCATCACACCCATAAAGATTCAGTACACGATTACCGCTACGGCCGGTCCGAATGGCTCGGTCAGTCCCGGGAGCGCCACGGTCGATCCCGGCGCCGATGTGGCATTTACAGCCACTCCCAGCGTCGGCTACCAAGTGGCGACGTGGTATCTGGACGGCGACGAGGTCCAGATAGGCGGCGAGGCCTACACGCTCGGCAATATTCGCGCCAATCACACAGTTCACGTCACATTCAGACAGCTTCAGTACACCATTACCGCTACGGCCGGCCCGAACGGCTCGGTCAGTCCCACCAGCGTTACCGTCAGTTTCCACGGCAACGTCACGTTCACCGCCACTGCCGATTTCAGTTACGAGGTTGCTACCTGGTCTCTGGACGGCATCGTCGCCCAGGACGGCGGCACGACCTGCACGGTCGGTCTGATCGATGCCGATCACACGCTTCATGTCACGTTCAGGAAAGCGCTGGCGTATTCTCTTGATGACATTGAATTCGACGACGATGAGGAATTCGACACTCGTACTGTCAATAATAACGTGATTGACCCGGACCAGCCTGAGCAGTCCCGAATTCACGTCGAGCGGGTTGTGGGCGTCGGACCGGATCCCGGCGGAGTGATGGCGATGCACAATCTGAAGGATTTTGACCCATCGTCGCCGAACTACGGGCGGATCGTCCACGCCCGCGTGAAGGGCGTGTTCATCAAGATCGGTGCCGATACAATCCTGGTCCGGTTCAAGTATTTGTTCGCAACGTCCGGCCCCGGTTTTGAATTAGTGGTCTATCTGTCGGATTCACCGGAGCTTCTGGCTCCGGACGATCCCCGGCGTCAGCAGCACTACCTGGAAGCAGCCCGCGTTCCGGCTCCGCCTTTCCCGCGGCCCGGCTCAGCAGGCAGCGGCCGATTCGCTTTGTTCCAGAAGATCGTCTGGACGGGACATCTGGATTTTAGCTCAGGAGTCTATATGGAGCTGGAGCTGGTTGAGCCGCAGCAGAATGGCATGTTGCTGGCCGGTGAGCTGAAGAAGGAAGTGACCAACGCTGCGGACAGCTCCGCATATATCGACAGTTGGAGCCCGGCGGTGCAGTGTTACGGGATCTGCCTGGACATCAACTGGGATAACTTTGTCGATGAAGCGGACTTCCTGATGGTCATCGGGGGGTGTGGACGCTCGGCTACAGGTGAGATGGCCTGCCTGGACGGCGCCCTAAGTGCCGATGGCTACGTGGATTCTTACGACGTCGTCTCGTGGGATTGGGCGCTGAACTCGCAGCAGCGTCTGCTCAATTACTGTGGAGTGCCTCTGGTCAGCCCAGGCGCAAGTGTGGGCCTGATGAGCGCTGCTACAGCCGGCGGTGAAGGTTCCGGCACGCCGTCGGCGATCGCAAACCTTCCCACGAACCTGAGCGACCTGCTGATCACCGGCAAAAGAGGAGCAGCGGGCGCGCCCAGCAAGCTGAAAGACGGCCTTTATGTCTTTGACAGCAACGGCTCTTATGGCGGGTCGTTTGAGCCGGCATCGGATCGCTGCAATATCAGACTTCTGCAGGGACCTGCCGGTGACATTTACCAGCTCAGCGCTGAGACAGGTCTGCTCCGGCTTGACAGCACAAACGAAATCGTCATCCCACCCGGCAAGCTGACCGACGTCAACGAGCCTCGCTACAACACAGCGGCGACGGTTTACGTGGGCATTCAGGATAAAGGCGAGGATTCATTCGGTCGTCCAATTCTCGATGCCGCCCTGGAGGCCGGTTATGCTTATGTTGTTCCGGTGGTGATTGATCCCGAGGGCGGGGCCCCGTACACGGCGGCGGCAAAGCTCAGGCTGCTGGACACAGGGAACCCGCCTTATGAGGTCGTCAGGCTCTACGACGATCCTCCGCTGCCGAACGATAATCAATACCGGGACAGTCTGCGCGAGATCGAGCTCGACGCAGCGGGCAATCTGTACGTCCTCAACGCCCACGCGCTTAATGAGAGCGACATTCTCTGGAGATATGCTCCGGACGAGAGCGTCGAGCGCATAGACCTGGGCCGACCGGGCGGCAGCTATGTGCCCGCTCCCGTGGCCATGTTTGCGTCAAGAACCAGCGAGATGCTTTATCTTACGTCTGCTGCGTACGACCCGGCGGATTCCGACTCGACTGTGATCCATGGCTTTTCCACGAAAGGTGCCCTGACTCTTGACAGACGGATAACCATTGATGGGATGCACCACATAACCTGTATCACTGAAGATCCGCAGACGGGAACGCTCTGGGCCGCCGGCTTCAATATGTACAGTATCCCGCAATATCCGGATCCGACCCGGTCGGCGTTTTACTACCCTTATGTGGCAAAGATCCTCAAGGGCAGTGATCAGGCCCAGCGAATTTCTCTGTTTGATCCCGATTCCCATGATCTGGCGCTGCCGATGTCCATCCTGTGGACGGGTGCTGACCCGGTTACTCGTGCCCCGTGACCTGTGACCCGAGCGATCCCCGCCTTCGCGGGGACAGACTTGCCCCTGTGGAAGCAGGGGGACGGGCGACGAGCAACGTGAAGGGCAGAGGTTTACATATTCGCTGCCGGCTCTGTCGCCTGAGAATCAGATTTCTTTGTTTCAGATGGTCCCTGGCTGCCCGCCGGAGAGGCGTCTTTCTTACCACTCCAGATCCGGATGTCCGTGATTTCCACCTCTGTCTTTAGGTCCTCTGGGGACGAGGCAGAAAGCCCGCCGTGGGAGGCGGCAAAATTCCGGCGTGAGCCGGGCATCAACGGGCCGGGCCAGTCGTCGTCGGCTGCAAACGGTGTCGCCGCCCATTCATTCGACTCTGCAACAATTTGGTCCTGGGCATTGAGAATGACGACTCGCAGCGAAAGAAGAGAAACAACCTCCGGGCCGTTGTTGACGACCCTGACCGACGTCCGCATCCTTCCATTTTGCTCCGGCACGGGCACCGTCTTGGCCGTAATCTCAAGCTGGGCGCTGTAATCCGGCTGACGATGATCGTCGAGCATGTCGGCAAAGACCGGCGGCAGAGACTTCTGCAGGGCCGGCAATCCTTGGATGGCATCTTCAACCAATGAAACAAGCTTTTCGGATTTTTCACCGGCAAAGTGTATTCCGTAGATAATCACCACCGTGCAACTGACTATCAACGCAATGACGATGGCACTTACTCCCAGAGCGAGGGCCGACAAAAACGTGTGTCTCCTGTACGTGATCTTCGGATAGTCGCTCATCATACAAGTACTCCTAAATACATGATTATTCAGCCTTATCTTTTACCGGGCAGCCGTGAACAATTTTCGATTTACGATTTGAAATCGGCAATCGGAAATCGCCAATCGGCAATCATTTACCATAATCTTGGCACGAAGGCAACAAGAAACTTCACGCCGCTTTATGATTCTCCAGTGCTCAGTAAGGGATTCACTGATGGCGTGGGCCTCTATTGGTCAGATAAACACCGGAGATGACCAGTGCGGCGCCCACGGCAAGTGACAGGGTAATGGGCTCGTGGAGGATCAGGAAAGCCGACAAGACCGCAAATATGGGAACGAAATTGATGAACAAACCGGCTTTGGTTGGACCGAGGCGTTCCACACCCTCGTAATACCAGACAAATCCGATGACCGTTCCAAAAACGCCCAGGTAAGAAATACATAACCAGTCTGCAAGAGACGGGTTTGCGATATTCCCGATCAATCCTTCAAAGCACGCGGGAACAAACAAGGCGATGGCTCCGATGGCCGCCGAATACGATACGCAGACCAGCGGGGACAGACTCTTCATCGCAGCTTTGCCCACCAGAGAGTATGCGACCCAGCACAGGACACAACCTAAAATGCAGAGCTCCCCCAGGCCCAGGCCGCCTGCAAAGATCTGGTCTATCTTTCCTCGTGAGATGACGACGGCGGCTCCGCATACCGACAGGAGGATTCCGAGACCTCTGATCAGGTTGATTTTCTCTTTCAGAAAGAACACCGAGCAGATTGTGATGAATACGGGACACGTGGCAACAATAAGGGATGCCCGGCCGGCCTCAATGAGCTTCAGCCCTTTGAAGAACAGTACATTGTAGGAGAAAATGCCCGTCATTCCCAGCAGGATAACCAGAACGATCTGGCGATTGTTCGGCCTGGGAAACTTACCCTCCAGCTTCCATGTGAGCAGCAGCAGGAATACCGAGGCAATGGCAAACCGGAGGAATGCGATCGAGAAGGGCGCGACGTTTTGGGAAACAAGCCTGCCTGCAACGAAGGTGCCTCCCCAGAACAATGCGGTCAAGATCAGTTTCACATAAATCTTCATAGAAAGAAAAACCCAAGTCCTATTTTTGCCGCGGTGCATTTTGCCTGTCGCAGCTTCTACCGTCAATAGCGTGCCGAGTTATCCTGAGCCATTTGTGTCGTCCTTGCCGCGATGCGGCATGGGAGTTTTCGGTTGCTTTTTGGTCGGCAGATATGTAGAGAAGACAGAGACGGCGCACTCGATTTCGGGCAGGAGACGGTTCATGAAAGAAGCTGAATTGTCGCGACGCGATTTCATTCGCAGCTCTTCTCTGGCGGCTGCCGGTACCGTTGCTGGCGCCCTTGCCGGCCGGAGTCACTCGGCTGCCGGGAACACAAAACCTGCTGCGGCACAGGCCGCAGCCGAGGATGATTCAATTCGGGCGGTTGTCGAACGGGCCGGCAACGCCGACAGTGACGAGCTGCGCCTGCAATATTTGAGAAGACTTCAGGAACAACCGGACCTGGGCGCGTCTCTCCAGGAGGACCTTGCTAAGCTCATCGCCCAGATTGACCGCTGGCTGCACGAAAAACGCCTCGACTATTTCGGCGGCGAGGTGAGTAGCAATAAGGACTTTGATTTCCAGATCCCTGAGAGTTCCGTGCTCTACCCGCTGACGTGGCTTTATCGGGGCAGGATGGTCATCTGGTACGCGATGGAGTCCGGCAGCATCTGGAGTATTCCGGAAAAGCGGCATGAATTCTTCGTTGTAGCGCGTGGGTTTTTTGAGAAATACGCCGGGGCCTTTCCCGAAAACACCATCGCCCGGATGTACCTCGGCCGTCCCACCGGGCCGTATAAGCACTACGAGGCGGCGCCGGGTGCACCTGCGTGGGCGGTTTATCAGCGCGAGGGGCTGGAACGCCTGGCCGACGTCATCGAGTGGTGGATCGACAATCGTATGCAGGGCGATGCCCAATACGGCGGAGGCTGGGGCGACGACTGCGAGATGTGGCGATGGTGGGTGCCGGTCCTCATTGGATTCGACAGCCCCAAGATTGCTGAGGCACAAGCCCGCTTTTCAAAAGCGATGATGAATCAGCCGCACATGACCGCGGGCTACACCACGCGCATGTCGGACGTCGAACACACGGCGGAGGATTCCGCCGATGCCATCACGCCCATGATGCACCTTGACCCGCAGAACGACCTCTGGCGCCAATATGCGCTTCGCTTAGCTGAGTTCATGGAGAGACTCTGGACCGCTCGAAACGAACGCGGGTACCTGCAGTTTAAGAGCACCTATTTCACGGCCCAGACGGTCGATACGAGTCCGCAGCGAGCCTGCGACACGGTCTATCACCCGCGCGTGGTTCAGCCGACACTGCTTTACTGGCAGCGGACGGGTGACGAGCGGCTAACCAGGCTCTTTGCGGCCTGGATGGATACGTGGGTCGATGCCGCCGCACGAACCGAGCGCGGCAAGCCCACCGGCATTATCCCCACGGCAATCCATTGGCCCGACGGGAAAATCGGCGGCCTCGGACCCGACTGGTGGGACCCCAGGAACCACGGTGAATACACCTTGTATCTCTATCCCAGCGCGATGAGCCTGATGACCCATACGCTGCTGCTGACCCATTACATGACCGGCCAGGCCAAATACCTCGAGCCCATCCGCTCGATGGCCAACATCCGTCTGAAGTATCTCAGCGCGCCGCCTCAAGAGCAGCCCGCGGCCGGCACCGAGTCATGGTGTGCGTCGAGACTGGGCGATCTGGCGAGCGTCATCATCAAGTACAGGTTTCTGACGGGCAACACTGAGTTTGATGAGTTTCTGGCCAAGGAAATGTCACCCTATATGTGTTTGCGACTGCATGGTGACATGAGCCCGCTCGTCTCGGCTCTGCGGCAGAATGCCGAGGCCCTGGGGATAAACTTCGAAGGCTATACCGGCGAGGTCCGTTATACCGACCGCGTCCTGCGGTTCCCGGCGTTGTTTGCAGACGATGGTATTCTGGGCAGGCCCGTTGAAACCATCCATTCGCCGGACCCTTCGCTGCTCTATTCCATGGTTACCGGCGATCCGGGCGATGCCGGATATTTCCCGCTCAACGCGGTCCGGTGGCTGACGCCGCCCCGTGACATCGCGGTGCTGGTCACCGAGTCGGCAAGCCGCCGATTTACGGCTGAACTCTTCAGCTTCGGGCGGACAAAACGCCAGATGGCTGCTGAGATCTATTTACTCGACCCGGGCAGATACGAGCTGACAATCACAGCCGGGGACGGCGCAGAGCCGAAACTGTTAGGAACGCGTGAGTTCGTGGTGGAAAGCCGCGGTCCTGGGGATTCCTTCCGGAGGCCCCGCGTCGATTTGGAGCTGCCGCCCCGCGAACTGTGCGTCCTGAGAATCAGTTCGGCAGATTAAAAAAAGCCCCTGTGTGATAAGAGCGAGTGTATTCCTTTAATTTCAAATTTTTTTGCAATGTCTGAAATACTCGCCTTCTGCTGCACAGGGGCCCGTTTCCATTGACGATTGACGATTTTCGATTTGCGAGTTCAATCGGCAATCGGCAGTCGAAAATCGAAAATCTTCTAATTGTCACGGCTATTCACTTTTCAATCTTTCAGAGTGAATCGGCAGATTCGCTTGCCAACCTTGAGCCTTTCTTGATGCCGGCACGAACGGTGCTGCAGCTTGGTTGAATACAGGTAAGAAGGCATAAGAGAAGAAGGCCGCTCGCCCTTTTTCCACAACCCAAAGCTCCAGTTTGACAGCTTTACCATCTTCTCTGGTACTCATCGAATTCTCCCGCTTAAACCCGATAACAAAGAATGCCTCGGCCGAAAATTTTTTCACAAAATTCTTCAAAAGGCACAAATATTTCCCTTTTCTTCCGGCGTGGAAAAGCTCTGCTGAGCCGGCCCGAAGCAAGACATCAAATCTGTCTTGTGGATGCGACTAATTTTCTTTGCACAATCTGCTTGCGCTGAAGTCCGTATTGTGTCGCCGTGCTCTTGGGAAAAATACATCGCCGTGAGTCCAGGTTAGGCTTGAGTTAAGAAACGCTGCGCGCTATGATAGTTCCTGGTTCACGAAAAGAAGAATGATGAATTTGGAGGTGCTAATCATGAGGTCGCTATTAACACGTCGGTCGTTCATGAAGAAGGCGTCAGCAGGATTAACCGGGGCGGCCTTGGCCGCGGCGGGGACAAGCGCTCTCTACGCGAATGTCGGGGGCAAGAGCAGCACACTGGCGCTTCTTGGCGGGACTCCCGTGCGGACGAAGGCGTTTGATTCCACCTGGCCTATTTTCGACCAGAACGAAGAGAAGGCCCTGCTCAAGGCTCTTCGCAGCCGGAACTGGTGCTGTTTGAAAGGCAGCGCGGTTTACGACTTCGAGAAAGAGTTCGCGCAGGCGATGGGCGTGCCGCACTGCGTTCTGTCGAACGGAGGCACGACCGCACTGAGTGCGTCTCTGCACTGCCTCGGCGTAGGGCCCGGTGACGAAGTGATTACCACGCCGAACACGTTCATCGCCACGATCAACGTGATATGCAATGCGCACGCGTTGCCCGTTTTTGTTGACATTGACCCGGACACCGGCTCGATCAATGCCGAGCTGATAGAAGGTGCGATAACGGAACATACGAAAGTCATTCTGCCGGTTCATCTGTCCGGCTTCCCGGCGGACATTGAGAAAATCATGGCCGTGGCCGACAAGCATAAGATTCCGGTGGTCGAGGATGCGTGCCAGTCCGTATTCGCCGAAGTGAATGGCAGGAAGGTCGGCACGTTCGGCATAACAGGCTCCATCAGCTTTCAGGAGTGGAAATCTCTTGTCTGCGGCGAAGGCGGGGCCATCCTCGGAAGCGATGACGAGCTGATGCGAAGATGCGCGGCATTTGTCAACAACGGCAGAGACCCCAAGAGAGTCAAAAGCGGCTATCCGTTCCCCGGGTCGAATCATCGAATGACCGAGTTCCAGGCGGCCGTTCTCACAGAGCAATTCAAGCGCTTCAAGGAGCAAGACAAGATTCG
Source organism: uncultured Pirellulales bacterium (assembly GCA_964462945.1). Classification (GTDB taxonomy): domain Bacteria; phylum Planctomycetota; class Phycisphaerae; order Sedimentisphaerales; family Anaerobacaceae. The sequence goes on along the minus strand of CAYWZW010000002.1, from coordinate 2,764 downwards.
ACAGAAGAATGGGAAATACCTGGAGCAGGAGCTGGCCAAGATTCCCGGCCTGCAACCTCGAAAAACATACAATGAAAAAACGAGATTCACATACGTCACTTTTGAGCTGGATTACGACAAACAGCATTTCAACAATGTCTCCGCATCAAAGTTTGCCGAGGCACTTCGGGCTGAAGGGATTCCGGCCTCCGGCGGAGAAAGAAGATACTCACAAGGCTGCCACGAAGAGGGAATGTTGGAAGAGCACCTCAATTCTCAGGCGTTTCAAGCATCGTTTTCGAAAGCCCGGCTCAAAATGTACAGAGAATCTTTACACTTGCCGATTATAGATAATGTCAAGCCCAGTGGAAAGCAGAAGCTTTCCATGGAAGGCAAAACAGCTTTTCTTGGGCCTAAAAACGACATAGACGACATTGTGGAAGCCTTTGTAAAGGTCGCCAAGAACACTGACAAATTGATATAAAACAACGATTTTGCACTGGGAAATCCGGATCGAGTGACAACCACTGACAGGTGACTTCGGCAAGTCTCAAGATAGTGATATTGGAGTAATTTCATATAAAATGGAGTTTCCAGAGCGTCTCGTGTCCATTTTGACGCCAATCGCTCTTCTGGGTTGAAGCGCTCCAAAAGATGCAGTTATCAGCACTGATAAGTCCGAAAAAAGTCGTGGCGGCCCCCTGTCAAGTGCTGACAGCTCGCCAGAAAATCGGGACAGAAGGATTATTCTCTTGAACTTCACGTCCATTTTTGCTATGATGGTGGTTCATGGGAGACCGTGTTTAGGGGATTCAGGAAGGATTTCACTAATTTCGAAAGGTTGCGAAATGGGTACATTAAGGAAAATGTGCGTTGTTCTTATCTACATGAGCCTGGTTGCTTGTGTGGCTCAGGCCGGGCAAGCCGCCCTGACAGAGGGGCTGAAGCTGCCCGAAGATACGACCACGCGCCTGACTGTAAGGGAGTTACGTATCAGGGGCAACAGCCTGATATCAACGTCACAATTGTTGGAGTCCATGCCGGCTGTTTACAATGCCTCCGACCAGCGGCTGTCCGAAGCCGCAAGCGAGTCCCTTTATGACCTCCGGGTCATTCGCGAAATAGTATCAGCGCCGGGCCAGCCCCGTGAGGTTTCACTCAGGACGATCCAGGGCCTAACGCAATATATACTGTCTGTGTACCAGCGGAACGATTACTCGGGTATCTATGTCTATGTGCCCGAAGGGGCGATCAAGGACGGCACAGAGCTGGTAGATGGCATTCTGCCCATAAACATTCTTGAGGCCCCCGTGACCGAAGTCAGAGTGAAATTCTACGACGTCGAGCGAAATGAGGTGGAAAAAGGCTATCTGAGGCGCTCCGCTCTTGAGCAGTGGTCACCGATCGAACGTGACAAGGTGGCCAGTCAGCGATCGCTGGATTACCTGGTCAACCTTCTGAATCTTAACCCGGACAGACATGTCTCTGCGGTTGTCTCCAGAGGCGCCGAGCCGAATACGCTGGCGATACAATATGATGTTTACGAGACAAATCCCTGGCATTTTTTCATCCAGGCGGATAACTCCGGCACCAGTGAGAGACAATGGGCTCCGAGAGTCGGCCTGATCAACACCAACCTTCTGGGCATTGATGACAGATTTACTGCTCTTTACCAGGCTGCGCTGGATGAGATCACCGAGAACTATTCGGTTTTCGGAAGCTATGACTTTCCCGTCGCGGGGCCTCGACTTCGCCTCAATCTTTATGCAGGATACAGCGAGTTTGACATCAATCCGGAGTCCGGGCCGATTGATTTCCTCGGCAGCGGTACCTTTTACGGGGGCGTGCTGCGTTATAACCTGTTCCAGCAGGACAAATGGTTCTTCGATGTGACCGGCTCCTTGAGCCACGAGGAAAGTGACATCACGCCTTCATTGTTCCCTGAGTTCTTTGCCAGCAACGTCAAGATGGATTTATGGGGAGTGGGAGCAGACGTCCATCACAGGGATGATATGTCAACGACGGCCGTGACATTCACCAGGGTCCAGAGTATGGGCGGCTCCGACCAGGAATCGTTCTGGGATTCTGCCACAAATACAGGGGCTCGCACGAACGCCGAGCGGGATTTTGCCATTTATACAACGGGCGCCAGTCACAGTCAGTACCTCGATCGAGATAAGGTCCAGCAACTCAGGGGCACCGTCAGGTGGGTGGTGCCTACCGAGAGACTGGTCCCCGCGAAAATGACTTCCTTCGGCGGCATGTACACGGTCAGAGGATATGACGAATATGAAATTGTCGCCGATGGTGGAGCATTGGCATCGGTTCAATATGAATATGATCTGGTCAGACACAGCCGGACCGTTGAGCAGAAAACGGCGACAAACAATGATCTCAGAAAGCTGGCGCCTTTGGCGTTCTTCGATTTTGGCCGGAGCCAGGTGGAAGATCCCGTACCGGGTGAGAGAGAGAATCAGACGCTTTACTCGGCGGGCGCCGGTCTGATCTTCGAGATTGGGAACAATTTCAGCGGAGCGCTGTACTACGGCCATCCGCTGAAGGAGACCGACGACACCCGAGAGGGTAAAGGTCGATTGAACGCCAGCGCGATGCTGCGGTGGTAAGTGTTTCACCCAAGACAATACTGTTGGGGAGGAATATACAATACATGGACTGACGCATAGTTCATGGAGGAGTGCAAGATAGCAATTGTTACTTTTTTTGAGGGGATGGATGATGGAAAGTGTAAGAAAGAGTTTGAGAGGACGTTGCTGGAGGAGAGTTA
>CAYWZW010000001.1:19327-183892 GCA_964462945.1 uncultured Pirellulales bacterium | reverse complement strand
GATTATAATATCGCCTGAAGGTCGTTCAAGTATTACTCAGACAGGCTCCTAGGCGAAATTTGTCAGAATTTGCCTTATCAAGCTGCCCAGAAACGCCGTTAGTAATGATTAGGAAAACGCAGGAATGGTTCTACTCGCGGCCAAAGGACTTCAAATGGGCTTGATGTTTCCGGGCTGGATCTGAACCGAGTTACCCAGAACGCTATGCACCTTGGATTTACGCTTCCTAATAATGGTTTCAGATAGAATGGGGTGCTCGTACTGAATCGGGGGGTAGGGGCTCCCACATCGGGTGGAGCTAAGTGTGATACCTCCGGTATTTTCCACGGCGTCTAAAGTCGAACTGACGGACTATACGCCGTCTTTGTACAGAGTTAACAACTATTGTTAGGTTATCAAAGGAGGCGATATGCGTACACTTTTTGTCCTAACGGTGGCTGTCCTCCTGGGGGGCTGTGCAAGCGGCTATCAGGAGTTTTATAAGCCGTACGTCGACGCAAGGACCCTGGATGAAGTGGAGCTACTGAAACCGGGCGAAGAGCCAAGAGTATCAAGCACGAAGGACTTTGATCGGGACATCAAGGTATTGAGGTCAAAACAGTATGTTCCTCTTGGTTATTCGGCGTTCAACGGTGCATACGAAGAAGACGAGGGTAACGTTAAGGTTCAGGCGAAGCGCGTTGGCGCAACCGTAGTTCTGGTAAATACCGAATACACGGATACGGTAACCACCACGTCACCCCTGTACGTGCCTACCTCATCTACAACATATCATTCTGGCTCTGTGTATGCTGGGGACGCATACGGTGCATACAGCGGGACCAGTACAACATATGGATGTACCGTAGTCCCTATAACAACCAATCAGATGAGATACGACCACAGGGCAATGTTTTTCGTGAAATCAACGAAGAAACTGAGATTCGGTGTTTTCTTTGATAATCTTTCTGACGAGCAGCGACGGGTGTTGCAACGAAATACGGGCGCAACAATCGACGTTGTTGTGGAAGGCTCGCCAGCTTTTTGCTCCAATGTTCTTCCGGGAGACATTTTGATCAAGGTGAATGATTCGGATGTCAGGGACGTGAAACATGCTCACGAATTGATGCAGGCAGTCAGTTCTGCCGCAAGCAGCGCGGTGTTTACCTTAATAAGAAATGGAAAAGAACAAGCAATAACGATCAAGTTGGACGAAACATAGCGGGAAAAACTTTGCACTGTGTACCCAAGTTGAGTCCCAGCGTTTGCGAAATTTAATGAGGTGACAAAGGCTTGCGATGAAGCGGTGTTGGGCTGAAATCCTGGGCGGATGTAGCAAACAGCCGAGTAGTGAACACTATGTCGGAAAAGGACTTTTCGAAAGCGTGACGACTCACGGTCTACATTCAAGCCTGGATGGACGCAGCTTGCCTGTATCCAATCTCAAAGCCAACATTCTTTGTAAGAAACACAATAATCGCCTGTCTGTGGTAGACGAGGAGGTAATCCATTTTCATGAGAGACTGCGGAGTTTGTTCCAGCGCCAGGAGAAGGAAGTCCTCTTGAGTGGCAACAGTCTTTGGACACCTGAACAGTACAAAATCAACGCTTTACTCTTCGGGCGTTGGCTCTGCAAGCTTCACTGCAATTTCCTGACATTAGGAGGTATCAATTCGCCAGAGTACTACGTGCGATATGCTTTTGGAGAGCATACCACCCCGGCCCCGCGCTTCTATCTGCGCGTGCAGTCCGATGATGTTCTCGGCTATCAGCAACGAGTCTCGTACGCCAACTTTTCCGGGGGTTCGTGCAAACAGGATGAATACGGTACGTTTCATGTGTTCTTCATGGGTTTCCACTTTATCGTGTGTCCGTACGACCTCACGCGATCGATTAAAGTCAAATTGACAGAAAGTACGGGCGACAGGTTTTATATGGGGGACTGGATGGATAAACCACGGAAGATCTGTTTGCAGCAACACTCCCTTGCAGTTAAATCATTCGTATTTGACTGGGGAGATTAGTAATTGGGAGTAATCTGGGGATATTATATAGGAGAACTAAGGACTAACCCTAGTTAAGTTTATGATTCAATATCCAATATTTTTACAAGGTACAGATGGCTATATGTACAAAGTCTCTAAAGAGGATGAACTACAAAGCGAGTTAGAGATCAATGATATAATTGTTGATGAATACGCAGGTTGGGACAGCGTGGGACAACACCTTAATATTTATCAAGAAAGTGGTGTTATTAAAGTCAAATTAGCTGATACACAAGTAAATTTATATGAGTTAAAGCAAGCTATTAGTAATTACGCAAGAATATTTAAGGGTACAAGCGTTAATCCCAATGATTTTTTCGATGCGAAAACAATGTTTGATGTGATAGAGGAGCAATAGGAGTATTAGGCACAGCTTATCTTCTTGTCACCACACTTAATTAGCGTTCATATTTCCCTTCAACTACTTTCGGGGCAGGCTAAAAACATCTCGCGGCCAATTTCCCTTGCTCAATAAAATGAAAACGGTGGGGCAAGCCGCCACCCTACGAATCCGCGTAATCCGCGCCATCCGCGGTTTGAATTTTGTGTTCACTCCCGTTCGACAAGCTCAGGGCAGGGCGTGTTCATTCGTGGCTAACCTAACTTAGCTGAAATCGGCGCTGGGGACTTCGCGGACGGAGGGGGGGACGTTGAAGTAGTCCTGTGGTTCGAAGCCGAACGCGCCTGCGATGAGGTTGCTGGGGAAGCTCTGGCACTTGTTGCGGTAGTCGCGGACGTTGCCGTTGAAGAACCGCCGGGCCGCCTGGATGCGGTCCTCGGTATTGACCAGCTCGGCCTGGAGCTTGAGGAAATGCTGGTCCGCCTTGAGCTGCGGGTAATTCTCCACGATGGCCAGAAGCTGCTGCAGGGCATCGACCAGCAAATTCTCGTCCACGGCCTGCTCGTGCGGCGCACCCTGGCTGGCCATGCACTGAACGCGCAGTTGAGTGACGCGCTCCAAAACTTCCCTTTCGTGGGCGGCGTAGCCTTTGACGGTGGCGACCAGGTTGGGAATCATGTCGTAGCGGCGTTTCAGCTCGGTGTCGATATTGCTCCAGGCGTCGCGAATGTGGTTTCGCAGAGCCACAAGGCTATTGTACGTCAGAATGACGTAAACGACCGGCAGCAGAAAGATAATCGCGAGAAATATCAACACTGGCGCCATTGTCACCTCCGTGTAAATAGATAGTCCGGCAGCAGGGAGCGGACGGTGATGAGCCGATTGATGTTCGGCTCGATGCGATCGAGCGCCAGGCGCGAGCTGAACGAGATGGCCAGCGCGCCGCCCTCGATTTCGATGGCCAGGTCCGCGTTCGATAACAGATACTCGATCATGCGGGCGTTGCACACATCATACGCGAATTTCTTGTCCGGGCATCGGACGCAGAACCTGCGGGAGAATTCGTGCGACTCAAAATCGATGTCGTCATAGCCTACGGCCTGGGCGATCTTCGAGAAGAATCCCTCCGGGCCGATGACCAGTTCCGGGAACGACGCCGACAGGTGCAGGATGAAGAACGAGATGTAGTGGTGGTGGGTATCTTTGCCGGAGCCGGTTCTGTAATGGTAGTCGAACAGGGTCACACCGTGCCCCTGGTAGTCGCCGGAGAGGATATTGTAGGCGTAGCGGTCCGCGCCGGCCCGCAGCTTGTCCAGAAACTCGTAGCGCCTGGCCAGGACTCGATCCTTGTGCGGGGCAAACTGCAGGCCGAGCTTGGCCGCCACGGCGGCCATCGCCTCCCGCCGTTTTAGCGAGCTAAGATAACCCAGCACCACCACGACGGCGGCGATCGCAATAAAGCCAACGATAACCAGAGGTTCCACTGTCTGTGCCTCTCCGATGTCATCTATCGCGACGCCGTTCGGGCGGCCGCGCCACGCGCAACGCGGGCTACGGATGACTCGGCGTTAATATCCCAATCTGCCCCAGGTAGCCTTTTGCATCTTCTGCAAATCCGCCAGGCCTTCATCGGTAGTAGGCGTATAATGGTGGGGCGGATTTAACATCTTGCCTATCCTTATCGTCTCTGCTCCTCTGTACTTCCAGTAATCGCTGTGGCCATCCGCGAAAGCGACGTTCGTGCCGTCCCCATGTCGAACAAACGGCGGGTCCCACCAACTGGGCTTGACGTAATGAATCGCATAACTATCCGGGGTGATCCGGCCTTCGTCCAGAAAAACCAGTCTAAATGCGGGAGCGGGGACGGCAATCTCTGCTCTCCTCTTAACCATCAGCACTGTCGGGCCCACTCTCACTCCCTGATTACCACTGTAGGTCCCCGCTGCATCGAAACAGCCATTCATGCCATAGGCTGTGGAGTACGTGCGCATCTCCCCCCGAATACCGGTCGGGCACCGGTAAACCTTTTCGGTTTTGCAGTATGGAAAAAGCGCTCCGAGTCGGATGGCTTGTATTTGTATGTCGAGCGGACGCTGTTCTCCCTGCATGTAGTTATTGGCGCAATCGTTGCCTACCCAATAGCGTTCGCCCCTATGAGGACCAGATGTGGGCACGGGTGCAGCCGGGGCGGCGGTAGGGGCCCAATAGGCTTCGCCGTTAACAATCCTGTCGTCGTTCTCATCTGCATACATAATCCAGCAAAGCGTCAGTGTCTTCATGTGGTTAAGGCAAACCGCGCGTCGGCCCTGTTCCCTGACGCGATGCAGTGCCGGCATCAATATCGCCAGCAGTACGGCAATAATGGCGATTACAACTAACAGTTCTATCAGTGTGAATCCTGTTGGCCTGCGCATGATAATGCCTCCTTCTTCTGCAATACAAGCAGAGATTTCTCATTCGGAGCCGCTCGGCCGCATTGCCGAGCTTCTACCTCATCAATATACCAAGCCCGGCTGTTGAATACAACGATCTGAGGTATTCTCTCTGAATTTCCCGATCTCGGCCGAACTCTGGCGTAACGCAAGCATCGAGCATCGAGCTGCGTTTCACTCATCTAAGATTTCGATGGCTTCGGGATGGAGGTGTTTGAGGTCGGGCAGATGGTTTTGGCCTAATCGGGCGTCGATCACGATGGAATTGCCGGCGTAGTGCTCGTTGAGAATCCGGCCGTGCGCGCGGAGGAAGCTCTGGACCTTGCCGTTCGATTGACTGCTGACGACGCGCAGCAGAAGCTCATTGCCCCTATACCTGACTGTGACGGCCTCGCTGAGCCGGTCCAGGCCGAAGCCGGTTTTGGCCGAGATTGAGACCGCGTCGGGGTAGAGCGTTTCGAACATCTCGACGTCGCCGATTTTCTGGACGGCATCGACTTTATTCAGCACGACCAGGATCGGTTTTTCGCCGCAGCCGATCTCGGCCAGAACGTGATTGACCGATTCGATTTGCTTGAGGGCGTCGGGATTGGCGACATCGACGACGTGGATGAGCAGATCGGCGTTGATGGCCTCTTCAAGCGTCGCCTTGAACGAGGCGACCAGTTGGTGCGGCAGATCTTTGACGAAGCCGACCGTGTCGCTGATGAGCACTTCGACGCCTTTGGCCGGGGCCCATCGCCGGGTGCGCGTGTCCAGCGTGGCGAAGAGCCGGTCCTCGACCAGGACGCCGGCGTCGGTCAGCGCGTTGAGCAACGTGCTCTTGCCGGCGTTGGTATAGCCGACGATGCAGATTTTGAACAGGCCCTTGCGGCCGTCGATCTCGCGAATCCGGCGATGGTCGATATCTTCAAGCTCGCGTTTTAGATTGATGATTCGCTTGCTGACCAGCCGGCGGTCGATTTCGAGCTGCTGTTCGCCCGGCCCTCTGGTTCCGATGGCGCCGACCGTCCCGGCGGCGGTGGCTCCGCCGGCGCCCGCGACGGTGTCCAGGTGCGACCACATGCGGGTCAGGCGGGGGTAGGTATATTCGAGCTGGGCCAGCTCGACCTGGAGCTTGGCCTGCTTGGTCTTGGCTCGGGTGGCGAAGATGTCGAGAATCAGCTCGCTGCGGTCGAGGACTTTGGCGCCGGCCATCTTCTCCAACTCGCGAATCTGGCCGGGCGAGAGGTCGTTATCGAAGATGATGACGTGGGCCTTGAAACGCCGCACGCGGTCGGCAAGCTGCTCGGCCTTGCCCTTGCCCACGTATGTCGAAGGGTTTACCCGGCGGAGTTTCTGCTGGAATTTGTCCACGACGACGGCGCCGGCGCTCTCGGCCAGGGCCGTCAACTCGGCCAGGTCGTCGCCGCCAGCGAGGCTGCGGAGGGCCGCTCCGACCAAAATGGCCCGCTCTTTTGCGACTTTCAGCGTCTCACGCAATTTCTCCAAGTACCAAGAACCTCCAAAATTGCACTACTATTTTACCATATACGAGGGCGGAAATCAAGAAATCCTGAAAATTTGGCGAAATGGGGGCTTTTTCGTGCGTCTAACGGAATATTATAGGACAAAAAGTGCTTTTTTCGGCAAAAACCTCCGGCGAAAGATTTTTTGGCTTGAAAAGGAATTGCCTCTGGTTTACAGTAATGGGTCGAACGATTTTTGACGAGTTGAAGATAGAGAATGATTTTTATGGCTGCTTCCGAGGCGGGAAGCAGAGGAAGGGTAATTTTTGTATGTTGAAAGTGAAGTCACGGGCAGGCGAATCAGTGCAGCAGATGATACGGCGCTTCAAGAAGCTCTGTGAAAAGGAGGGCCTCATCAGGGACATGAAACGAAGCGCGTACTACGAAAAACCTTCAGAGAAAAACCGGCGGCGAATGCGCAAAGCTCAGCGCAACATAACCCGCTACTGAACGCCTCTGACGCGTGACTTTCTTCGGTCGCATTTCGCCCGAGCAGGCAGCACCAACCTGCTCGGCTTTTATTTTTGAGTCAGCAGCAATTTCGCAGCAGACATTACTCAACGATTCGTTACACGGCAGACCCTCTCGTCGCGCCCATTATTCCTCGGCAAGGAGGACATTCTGTCCCGAAATTCTCGCCTTCTCCCAGCCCTCCGGCGGCGCATCGTCCGCCGCCACGCAAGACGCAATGCGCACAACACAAGACAACATGCACTCTCGCTTGCACTATGGCCGGCCTAATCCTGGACGACAAATCGGTAATCGCGGTTTGTCAGACGGCGTCACAGCACGCCTAAGAGCTCGAGGATGCCAAAGACGACCAGGATGGGAGCTAAGATTTTCATCATCGGGCCGAACTTCCGCCGCCATAGCGCCATCTTTTCGGGGTCTTTTGGCTTTCTGGGCAGCGTGCCGATTGCCAGCAGGTAGCCGTATATGCCGCCCAAGAGCGGGATCAAGCCTTGCAGATTACCCCAGTTCCAATTACTCATTCGAGCCTCCAGATTCAGGACGGTTGGCCCACCAGCCAACGGCCAGAACTATCACCAGTCCTACGAAAAACACGATCACGGAGATAACGGCCGTCAGAGCGCTGACCGTTCTTGTCGCCCAGTACTCGCGGATCGGCTGCAGAATCGAGGCGGCGGCGACGGCTATCAAGCACAGGGTAAACTTACCCCGGGTCATCAGTTTGGGGCTTTTTGAGATCATCTCGTCTGGTTCCTGATTATGTGGTTTGCCTCTGGTTTGTTCGAAGCTGTTATTTTTCTTCAGATGGATTGATGCCCTGCCTCACCAAATGCCAGCCCGCGTCCGTAATAACGATCTCGCTGACCGATCCGGTTGGGACATCATGTAATTGATAACGCTCGGAGATTGGGGTATTCTCGGCCTGGCCGAGCAGAGCGGCACAGATCTCACCGTGGGAGACGATCGCTATCGCGTCGCCGGGGTATCTGTGCGTGAGTTGATGAATCGCATTTACTGCCCGAGCAGTACCATCTTCAAGAGATTCACCTCCGGCCGGGCGCGGGTCACGACCTGCTTTCCATTGCTCTTGCCGCCAGGACCACGAGACGGGTTTTCCATCGGGCGTTTTGCCCTCCCTTAACGATGCAAACGATTTGTCTTGCGAATAGTGTCTTGCCAGCCCGAGGGCTTCGCCTATCGCATCGGCGGTCTGCCGCGTCCGGCCGGTCGGCGAGGCGATCACGGCAACAACCTCTTTATCCCTCAGAAAATTCCCGACCGAAGCCGCCTGCTGCAAACCCTTGGGTGTCAGCGAATCCAGCTTCTCGTCGGGAGTGTCCGCCGGGTGTGGGACATTCCTGTACGCCTCGCCGTGCCTGACCACGTAGATGCGAAGAATGACGTTTCCTTTGACAGCCGGGCTGCCTCGTTCAGGGGTAGCTTCTGTGCCACAACCGCCCAGCAATAGCCCGATCACCCAGAGAATTGCATTTGCCTTGAGACATAATTTCATTTTCTTTCTCCTGCATAGGTTCTTCTATCTCACGGCGTAAAGTAGCAGAAATGAACGGAAAAGGCAAATCTTGTTCGTCGGGTACGTATCACGTTGTGTGCTCTTGATACTGGAGGCCTGATTCTCGGAGTCCGCGGCCACAGAATCCAGGCTAATCGCTGATTCACTGGGCCCTCGTTTGGATTCTCACCCGACAAATCGTGAAATATGCTTCCTTGAGGCGAAAATCGCAATTCTTGGCCTATTATTCAGCGTGTTTTAGGACTATTGCCCACGCCAAAGCTGCGTGAAAATGGGAAAGTTAGGGTGTTTTGGAAGATTTTTCTTGGCAAAACCGCTTTGCGCCATATCATATAATGGTAGGTAGCCGATTTGTAATGCTAAGGACGCGCAAAGAGCTTTTCGATTGAGCGGTGAAGGTAGCAGGGCGGGGCGGTTTTGCCCCGGTCCGGTCACACGGTCGATAAGTGATCCGTTTCCGGCAGTGCAGCGCGAAGCAATTCTCGCAGAGTCGAAAGACGATGTGAAGGTTGCTTTGTCCGTTCCGGGGGCCGCAGTGCATGACCGCGTCCTTACGAAGGAGGCAGAAGTGACGCAAGACGTACCGGAGCTGGGGGTGGTGATGACAAGGCTGGTTCTCATCGGCTTGGGTGCGCTTTTGGGATTTTCCCCCGTCGGATTGTCAGCGGCGGTCGTGACCGAGCAATGGGTTGCGCGCTATAATGGGCCGGGCAACTCCGACGATTACGCCAAGGCGATGGCCGTGGATGAGTGGGGCAACGTCTATGTCACCGGGTACAGTTACGGCGCGGGCAGCCACTATGACTATGCGACGGCCAAGTATGACCCGGCCGGCAGCCTGCTGTGGGTGGCGCGGTACGACGGACCGGGCGGCTATCACGACCAGGCCGTCGCGATGGCGGTGGACACCGAAGGCAGCGTGTACGTCGCCGGACACAGTTACGGCGGCGGAGCCACTTCGGACTACACCACAGTAAAGTATAATTCGGACGGCGTCGAGCAGTGGGTGGCGCGGTATAACGGCCCGGGGAACGGAAACGATCTGATCTTTGCTATAGCCCTGGACGCTTCGGGTCATGTCTATGTCACGGGCGAAAGCGAAGGGGGCGATTTCCGCCGGGACTATACCACGATCAAGTATGACCCGGCCGGTCGCCAGCTCTGGGTGGCCAGGTACAACGGCCCCGGAAATTATCACGACAGCGCCAGGGCCATCGCCGTGGATGCCTCCGGCAGCGTCTATGTTACCGGGTACAGTTACAGCGACGGCTTCGCGCGCGAAGACTATGCGACCGTCAAGTACGATTCGGCCGGCCGGCAGCTCTGGGTGGCGCGCTACGCCGGGCCGTCCGGTCCGCCGAATTCCGCGTACGACGTCGCCGAAGCGATCGCGGTGGACGCCTCGGGCCACGTTTGCGTCACCGGGTACAGCGACGGCGCCGGGACCAGCTATGACTACGCCACCATCAAGTATGATTCGCAGGGCGCCGAGCAGTGGGTGGCACGGTACAACGGATCGGGAAACAACTATGATTACGCCCGGGCGATTGCCCTGGACCATTCGGGGAACGTTTACGTCACCGGATACAGTCAGAACGTCTGGACCGGCCAGGACTATGCTACGGTCAAGTATGGTCCGGCCGGCAACGAGCTCTGGGCGGCGGTCTTCAATGGCCCGGGATATCGCAACGACCGCGCCCGCGACATCAAGGCCGATGGCAGGGGACACGTTTACGTCACCGGATACACGTACAGCTACGGCAGCCAGTATGACTGCGCCACCGTGAAGTACGATGCAGCGGGCAACGAGCTGTGGGCGGCGACGTATGACGGCCCGGCGGAACGGTTGGGCGGCGGCCTGCCGGCGCCCGGGGACGATCCCGATAATGATTGTGACTACGCATACGCCGTGGCCCTGGACGGTCGGGGGAACGTCTATGTCACCGGGGGCAGCTTCGGCAACGGCTCCCGCTATGATTATGCCACCGTGAAGTATTCGCAGGAGGACACGCCGGCGGGCGACGGCGTGGAAGTCTCGGACGCAGCCGCCGGCGCGACGGTCACGTTTGAAACGGTCCTGGCCGGCGGCAACACGGCGATATTCAGGACGCCGCACGGCCCGCTGCCGCCGGCGGGAACCAAGCTGCTGCCCACAGGGACGCTTTACGAGATGACCACCACCGCCGTAGTCAGCGGCACGATTGAAATCGCCATCCGATATGACGATGCTGCACTGACCGCGAGCCAGGAAAATGCCCTGAAGCTGTGGTACTATGAAGATGCCTCGAGCAAATGGATTGACGTTACCGCCTACACCGATAGAGCGAATAACGTCATCGTCGGCGTGTCTCACCGCCTCTCATTCTTCGCCGTGACAGCCGCGCCCTGACCGCAACAAACGCGTTTGACCACCTTCAGCCCACCGAACAAAGACCTCGACATCCTTAGAGGTGAGGCAAGCTCCAGCCTACTGCTCTATCTTTCTAAGAACTCATTCCGAGGTCCTCTACAAAACGTGAGTCTTCGGTGTACTCGGATTCCTTGACGCCGAGCGCCTCCGTCACGATTTGTTTCACCAGAACAGAAACTTGCTCGCGGGTCCATTTGATCTGGTCCGAGGTAATGGCATAGGGAACCAGGTCGCGGATGGTCATAAATCGCGATGGAATGTAGTTCCGATAAGGCGGAGTAATCTTGTTGGCCATCCAGAGAAAAAGGAAAAGGAGGATTGCCCCTCCGATACAACCCAATTCCGACGACCGTATCACGGCGTAAACTATCATGCTCAAAAAAGCGAGGCCGACTGCCATGAGGAATCGTGACAACGTCGAAGGTAGCGCCAGCTTGGGCCAGCTTCGTGCGGCCACGGCGAGCCGGAGTTGCTCCCAGATTTCTTTTTCATGAGATTTCCCGATGAAGTCTCGAAATTGCGTATCAGGCGTGATTGATTTTCTGTCAACGTTGAACAAGTTGATGAACGCTCTTCGCAGGATGTAGAAGGCCCGTTGGCTCTGGCATATACGTTCGTCCGTGGCCTTCAGTTTCGAGAAGATCACGTCGCCAATCATACGAGGAGTGACGCTCTCAATGGCTTCGGCGTCCGTCAGCTCGACGCCGAAAGTTTCCTCAAAAGCCATGATAAGTTCAATTCCTTGAAGTCCCATTACTCGTTCTCCATGTTTCTACGTGAATACCATCGGCTGTTCACATCGGCCGTTCCGAAGAACGATTAAGGTGCCGAAAATGGTTTGAGGTCTATCAACTTCATGAGGAAATCTTTAACCAAAGACACATCAATGTCCTCCGAAAAATCAGGATTAAATATTGATACAAAATCTCCAGTCAACTGGGTCACCCCGCGGGAGTTGCGACCAGCCCAGTGAAATTGGACGCGGGTCGCTTTGAGGATGGTTCTGTCAAAGATTGACACAAGACAGGTTTTTATGTTGCCTGCCTCAATGTCAATGCCAACGAAGAAGAAGGACATTACTGTGTTTCCATTTGCCAATTCTCTCAGCAACTTATCAATATTGTAGGCTGCCGGGCTTGAAGACAACGCCAGAATCTTTGTCTTTATATCAATCTTGACTTGAGGGCCAAGAAGTAGAGTCCGACTGATGTCTTCAAGGCCATGAAAATTTCCAGCTTTTGTAATAATCTGCTCTATTGCATTACCCCGAAGATTGATATTGTCAATCTTAGTTGCCTCCAGGATTTCACACTCTTTATCTCGGACTAAGCCGTCAAGTTCATCGTACAGTTGACGGTATTCCGGATGTTCGCTAAGTAACTTGGCGATGTCAGGGCTTTGGAGAATCTTTCTCTTTTGTTCTTCGGATGGTGTAAATCTGGCTCCTGTTGGTGTGATGGCGTTGGTACGTTCTACGAGGCGTACAATGTTCTGCTCCCATGTGAACTGACTATGAATTTCGAAA
The DNA here is from genome assembly GCA_964462945.1 of uncultured Pirellulales bacterium. Lineage (GTDB taxonomy): Bacteria > Planctomycetota > Phycisphaerae > Sedimentisphaerales > Anaerobacaceae. The sequence goes on along the minus strand of CAYWZW010000001.1, from coordinate 171,648 downwards.
AGAGCTTCAAAATTTTCCGGTTTGTTTTCGATGTCATCATACTGACGCAGAATGTCGTGCCCGAGAAAACTACCCCTGATATTATCGACTCGTAGCTGGTGTGAACTATGACTAATCTTCTTAAGAAAAGTCGTATTTGCCAGCAAAAGCTCGATACTTCCTGTGCGCACGAGACAAACGATAAAGGGTAGATGGTCAAACTTTTGCAGAGTGGACAATCCAAGGACAGTATTCGAGAATGATTTGACATTGGCAGTTGAAAATCGAATTGCAAACTCTGATCGATGATAAACCGACCTCCCCCATTTTTCCAAACCGAAACGAGAAACCGTCACTTCAATGATTTTGGCCTTTGAACATCCAGGATGATCCGTTAGGTACGACCGTATGAAAGACGTGAGTTCTGATAATAATTTACTCAAAGAAGTTACCAGAGAATAAATTTGATCCGTTTCTGTCCGTCTGTTTTGCCCTCTGTTCGAGCAGAGTATTTCTCTCCCAGAACACACTATCTGAGAATCCTTGTATTGTACAGTCGCTTTCAGCGAGTTCAAGACGTTTGGCTGCGAGAAGGCAGTATTCCTCGTCAATTTCGATGCCGAGAAATCTACGAGCTAATTTCCTTGCAACAACACAGGTCGTTCCGCTGCCAAGAAAGGGATCGAGTACGAAATCGCCAGGATTCGTACTTGCAAGAACCAATTTGGCAACAAGTTTTTCACTCTTTTGTGTTGGATGATCTGTGTTTTCGGGCATCGACCAGAAGGGTATAGTAATATCTGTCCAAAAGTTTGATGGATAGGTGTCACGAAACTTCCCAGATGCGCTGTTTATCCAGTCTTTTGGATCCCCATTAGGTTGTGTATAAGGTGCCAGAACCTTGCGTCTCATCTTCACAGCATTGACATTAAACGTATATTTATTAGATACCGTGCAGAACCATATATCCTCGCATGAGTTCTTCCAATTCCCTTTGGCTCCTCGCCCTTTTTCACGTTCCCAGGTAATCCGGTTGCGGACAGTAAAATGTCTTGAAGCAGCTTCGAAAATCGACACAGATGTTAGCCAATCTCCACAAATATAAATTGAGGCTGTAGGTTTCAGAGCCGGCTTCAATGACTTTATGATCTCATCCAACCAATCCGTATAATCAGCATCGCTACGTCGGGAAAATTTCTTTCCATTGAATGACTTGTCGAGATTGTATGGTGGATCAAGGAACAACATATCCACGTCTTTTTGAGGGAGAACTCTAATCCATTCCCGGTAATCCCCGTGGGCGATGCCTCTGATCTGTTGTTCCGTTCTCGAATGGGGTATTCTTGTCATTATATGTTTTCTAAGGCGGATACGATCATTCTCATCGAGTACTACCGTTCTGTTTCTGGGTGCTCGCACTCTTAATTTGTGTGTAGTAGTCATACTTATATTCCTTTGGAATTTTTCAGACAGAAGCATTAGACGATCTGGGCGTCGAATTTGCAGAGCTGGCAGAAGTCTTTCATCTGGTGTGCGTAATCTCCATAGAAGAATATCTGATGGAAGCCGGGGAAGCTGAGGACTTCGTGGCGGCCGTCGAACTTGACCTTGACCGAGACGACGCATCCGCCGGAGGGCGGCACGTCCATATTCTCAAGCACGGTCCCGGCTGAAATCAGCACCTGCGAGGGCGCTGTCCCGTCCGTTTTGCCCGGAAGCAGGTCGATACTTGTCACCCGCTGGCCCTTGCGCCAGAGCGTGCGCGGCACGGCGTCGCGGTTGCCGTGATGGTGCATCAGGTCGAACGGCTCAGGGCCGGAGCCGAAGCCGTTGAGCCTCGTGGGACACGAGCAGTGCGCGCCGATGATCGAATCGTCGGCGGTGTCGGCAACGGGGTCTTGCTGGAAGCCCGGCCGGTCGAACAAATACTGCGTCATGATATGCGAGGCGACCGCGCCGTAGTCGGCCTCGCAGGCGGCGGGAATGCCGTCATCGTTCATCCGCGACCAGGCGATGCAGGGCAGGCTCACCTTGAGCTGGCCCAGCGCGCCGAGGCAGTCCATCGTGATGGCGTCGGCCTGCTGGGCTTCGAGAATCCTGCCGGCTACGTAGTAGCTCTTGACGCCGTTAATCACGTCCTGGCGGTTCGCGCCCGTGACCCGGCGGGCCCGGCGAAGATAATCGTCGGCCATCGCCAGGATGTCTTTCGTATCGGCTGTGCGATTATATTCCTCGATGAACGTTCCCGCTGGCACGCGCTGCATGGTGATTCCCGTATCGGCCAGAACCGTATCGGAGCGTTCTTTCCCCTGTATGGCGACGCAGCGCGTCTGGCGCATCTTGGCGGCGGCGCAGAGCATCTTCACGCCGTACGCGGCCTGGCTGAAATCGTCCGTCGAATAGATGACGCAGCCGGGCGTCTCGGCCAAGTCGATCGTGTTGGTCGTGAACGATGTGCCCAAGGGCGAATAGATAATCGAGGGGATTCTGCTCTTTGCGACTTTTTCGGCGCTCGGCCAGGCGTGTTTCTGGCGGTCCAGCATGACCAGCATCAGCCCATCGGCCTTTTCCGCCTCGGCCTCGGCGATCCAGCTTTCCGTGTCGGCGAGGCTGTACAGCGGCTCGCTGCGAAGGACGAGCTTGGCGCGGAGCTTGTTGGCCGTGCTCATCATTTTCTCGCTGTACATCTTTCGGGCGGTCTGGCCGTCATAGATGGCGCCGGGCCAGAGCATCCCGTAGTCCTCTTTTCGCCGGACGAAAGCGGCTTGGATGGCCGGGACGTACTTCGACGCCGGGCCGCATGCGCGGATGGGATTCTGGGTTACCATCGGCTCTTTCATGAGTGCATGGCAGCCCTGCAACAGAATGGAGCCGGCCACAAAGCCGGCTGAACCGCGGATGAGCTGCCGCCGGCTGAGGTTGTGAGTGCAGTTGCATTTTAAGGGACATCTTCCGGAACTCATCGTCATCTCCTGTAAAAGCTGATTACCTATCTTATCGTGGAGACTGTGCAGGATATGATACGGGGGGTCCGGCAGAATTGCAAGGATTTCGGGGGGCAGCCGGCCGAGCGGATTCAGCGCTCGGTCTTCCATTGTGCAGATTGTCTCCGCCTGCCAAAGCTACCGGGGCTGCGTTTCGACTACGGGCCAGAAAACGATGTCTCCGGCTTCGGCGGTTCCCCACTTTTGCGGGCGGCCATTCTTCATGAAGATCTCGCCGCCGTCGTCGGCGAAATTCGGGCCGACGCTGTAGAGAGTGAAATCATCCTCTGTTTTTTTGTAAACCAGCGGCTTGTCACTGTAGGGGTCGGGGGGCAATTCTTTCAGGAGGCCGGCCGTAACCAAATCGCCAAGCGCCGCCGGATACTCGTCTTTCTCCAGCCGCCAGCCCTTGACGGCGAGAATTGTCACCAGCGCTTCGTGCGATGCTTTGGCCCGATGAGTCAGCTCGGAAGCTCGCTCGGTTGCAGGCATAAGAATCTGAACCAAGAAGAACCTGAAGTTGAGCCGGGATTCGTACATCATTTCGTCAGTCGTTTTGAGATTGGACGCGCGCCTTTCATAAGGAGTCATCCTGGCGATCTTGCTCTGCCGGTCATAGATTTCGTTGGCCTTGGCTATCGTCGCATCGCGCCCTGCATGAGCCATGCTCACCGCCGTGACGAGCGGCATGAAGAGCCGCTTATCACTTACATCAAGGCCCGGAGGAGTTAGGTCTGTGAACTTGTCCCACAGGCCGGGTATTAAATGGCCCCCGCCGGGACCGCCATCGGTGAACGAACGCTGAACGACATCCAGGAAAGCGACTCTCTCCCCTTCCACGTTTATCAACGGGAAGCCCTCTGAGTAAATCTGTGACAACTGCTGCTGAAGCTGCTTGAGGTCGGCTGCAGAAAGACGTTGTGTGTTTACGATATGCAGTATTTCTTCGCGCCCGAGGCCGTTGATCGCCATGCCCACCAATTGTTCAATGAATGTCCCCTTGCCTTGCCAATGGCCGGCGGCGCGGGCGACGGCCAGACAATCCTCTATACCCTGCTGGACGCGGTCTTGAGACTGATCCAGGCGCGAGCGCCAAAAGGCGAGCCTCGCCAAATCTTTCAAGGGGCTCAAGTGCGGCAGGAGATTGCTCCCGACCGATTTGGGTTCGTCATTGGGATCATACGCATACGGCCGGTAGCAGTACGACTTGGTACTGGCGGCTGCGAACTCTTGCCAGGCCGGCTCGTTTTGCGCGATCCAGCGTCCGATATATTCACATTCGACGTCTGTGAGCCTTGCAGAGATCTGCTCCGGAAGGTCTCTGAACCGTTTGAGGGCTTCGTGAAGGACGGCGACGGATACAGCCTCAAGACAATTTGGCGGAATTGCGTGATTCTCCAGCCATTTGCTCAGCTCGTCGCTGGGAAATCCGGGATCCATCGGACTGGTGAGGGTGCCTGCGGGGTGAGGCGCTGTAAGCTTTATATCCTCCTTAATACATCGGAGAATATGTTCCATCATTAGACCAAGCGTCGTAGTCTTCCAGTCGTTATATGACTGATAGGCAATCTCAGGAAAAGGCACCCAATCACATTCAAGGCACTTAAGCAGGACCCTCTGTTGTTCAGGATTTAGGTTGTCCCAGTGTTTCTGGTTCTCCCGCAGCCATGCCTGGATTTGCTGCTCGTTATCTCTTAACAGACCTTTCAGGCGCATTGCGTCTTCGCGGTCTCTCCCGTTTTGCCTGTATGAAATAAACTGTTTGACGACCTGGCTTTGGGGTACGTATAGCTTGATTGCCTTGTCGTAATGAGGCCAGGCATTGTCTTCGTCGCGGACCTGCGGCTGGTTCATCTGGTTGAGCAGGGCGACATAATCCACGCGGATCGTCGGCTTGCCGAGGGAGAACCAGACGCCGTAAAGGATAAAACACACAATTAACACGCCGGCGACCTGGAACGTGCGCGCGATGACCGTTCGCCAGAGGGGCCGGCAGCGTTTCTTGGCCCGGCGAAGAAGTTTCGCCAGCAGTTTCAGGTCGCCGAACTCGGTAACGAGCTGCCTGGCCCTTTTCTCTTTTTCTTCGCCGCTCGGACAGCCTCGCATCTCATCTTCGAAATGCGCCGCCAGTTCGGCCCGCACGTCCTCTCGAACCTTCCTGCGATACCGCATCTTCTTCAACAGCGCATCAAGAAAGTCCCTCACCGAGAGAGGAAGGTGTTCTGATTCTTTTTTGTCATGTTCCTTTGCCATGATATAGGCCTCCGATAGAGACAACTCAGATCGGCTCGTCATTCTGAGCAAAGCGAAGAACCTCACCCTGTTGCATGGGCCAGATCCTTCGGCTGCGCCTCACGATGACACAGAGACACCACTTAGCTCAGGCCGGGGCGAGTGCTCCGCCGAAGACGAGATTCAGGCCGGCCGTCAACTCTTTGAGCTGGGCCTTCTGCCTGGCCAGCTCGCCCTCGCCTTTGCCGGTGATCGAGTAGTAACGTCTCTTGCGGCCGGACTGGGCGTCCTGCCATTTGCCCCTGATGAGTTTCTTCGCTTCCAGGTTATACAGCAGCGGGTAGAGCGTTCCCTTGCCGAGGGTGAGGATCTCGCCGCTGTGCTGCTCGATGGCCTGGCTCAATTCGTAGCCGTACATCGGGCCGCGGGACAGAATCTCCAGAACCACCACCGGGGCAATGCCCTTTAACAACTGACTTTCAAACTTCATGCCAATCTCCTTGTAAGATCATTGCTCTCAAAGCTCCAACAAAGGCGCCTTTTATTGTGCTTTGCATAGTATGTTATGCAAACTATTCAATGTCAACAAAAAAATGGAGATTCTGGAATTTTCTTCGTATCTCTTACATGGTGCGAATCAGCCTTTGGATCGCTTCCCAATCGCTTTCCAACCGTGAAAACAAGCGGAAAAACGGTCGAAAAAGCCTATTTTAGGGCAGGCCGGATCAGCAAAGTAAAAAGGCGGAAAAAATTGTGAAAAAAAGTTGACGGCTTGTTCGCGTATGCGTATCATAACGTGATATTGAGAATCATTCTCAGTTACCGACCCAGGTCTGTGGTGTTACCAGGCGGTCCGGTCTGTCCTGGATGGGCCATGGACAAACGGCGTGGGTTTGTGGGTATGAACACAATGGATGCGAAAGAAAAATTCGAGCATTTTGTCGCCGTAAAAGGCTTGAGGCGCACCGTGCAAAGGGAGCACGTGCTGGAGGTGTTCCTCGGCACAGAAAAGCATTTAACCGTTCAGGAATTGTATGACCTGGCAAGGAAAAAACACAGAGACATTGGCTATGCGACGGTGGCCCGGACGGTCAAGCTGATGTGCGAGTCGGGCGTGTGCAGACAGGTTGATTTCGGAGACGGGTCGCAGCGATTCGAGCATAAGTACGGTCACCAGCATCACGATCACTTGATTTGCCTCAAGTGCGGCAGATTCCAAGAAATTTACAGCCCCGAGCTGGAGAAGATTCAGGATCAGCTTGTGAAGAAGCATGGCTACGTTCAGGAAAGCCATAAGCTGGATATATTCGGTTTGTGCCCGGGATGCGCAAAGCAAGGAAGGAGGAAAAGCATGTGAAATAACAAATGCCGGAGGACCGTTTTTTTCGAGACGTGATGATAATGATTATCACTCTCAACAAGGCCGCTGTCTCATCCGGTGTGCGGGGCCTTGCGAATGTGGTTTGTTTGCGTTGTAAAGGAGACAGTAACATGACAGTGTGGAACCAAGCGTTGTTGTGCAAAACCATCATGATTGTGATCGCGGCGGAAAGCTTCAAGATGGTTTTGGCGTAGATGTCAAAAGATAATTTTAATCATGTAGAAAATCGAAAAGGAGTAACAATAATGAACAGACTGAAAAAATCATTGCCTGTTTTGCTTGTAGCAGCACTTTTAATTGTTGCAGCATCGATTATTGGTGTGCATGCGGCTACTGCCGAAGTGCCGAAAAGCGGCGAGCACATCCTTTTGGTCGGCCATGGTATCCCTGCCAACGACTATCCAAAAGATCGCCTCCGTGAATTCTTTCAAATGAGTGCAAAGCATCACACAGGACAAGAGAATAAATTAGAGCATCAGCATAGCTATGACAACGACGATTTGAGATACGAGCAATTGGAGCGGGAAATCCGTGCTTGGCCTCGCACGCCTGAAAATGACCCTTATAAATGCGGTACCGAGGCAATTGCTGAGCATCTAAGGAGGCAAACAAGTCGCCAGGTATGGGTTGCCTACAACGAATTCTGCGATCCAACAGTCGAGCAGATGGTCGATAAGGCTGTGGCGCAAGGCGCCAAGCGAATCGTGGCAGTCAGTACAATGCTGGTACCGGGTGGCGGCCATTCAGAATCTGATATTCCAAAAAGCCTTGCGGCTGCAAGAAAGCAACATCCTGATGTGGAGATCATATACGCTTGGCCGTATGACGTTGAGCAGATTGCCGCCCTGTTAACAGATGCGATACGCAGACTGGACATGCACTAACCTCTTGGGCAAAAGTGCAGGTGCCTTCGGCGTGCAAAGGAAGACTGCCACGTATGGTGGTCCAAAGTAGAAATCAAAAAAGAACAGGAGAAGAAAATCATGAGATACAAGATAAGTTCATGTGTGATCCTATCGGTTATCACAGTTTTGGTGCAGTGCCTGTCAGCTCAGGGGGGAGCCTTGAGGTTAACGGAGGATTTTGATACCGGTCCCGCCGACTGGCGCGACTCAGCCGGTGCGGCTGTCCTCAACCATGTTGCAGCCGGAGGCCCGGACGGGGGAGCGTACGCATCGGGAACATTCAACTTTGCCGGTTCGTCCGGCGGCGCGACACCGGTGATCTTCCGTGCCCAAGATGAGTTCGGTTCAAGCGGCGGGCTCTTCGAGGGCAACTGGATCAGCGATGGAGTGATAAGCTTCAGTGTTTTTGTCAGACACAACGCTTCTGTTGCGCTGACCTTTTTCGTACGCTTTGCCGGCCCGGCCAATTATCCGGGGGGCACCGCAGTCAATTTTGCGCCCGTTCAGCCGGACACCTGGACGCGAATCTCCTTCCTCATCGATCCGAATAACTCGCAGTTTATCGGTTTTGAAGGGACGGACTTCAGCCGCGTTTTCAGTGACATCGGCCACGTGCAGATTGGCGTCAATGTCCCGCAGGTGTTGGCGGGGGTCGATTCGGTTTGCATTTTCGACGTTGACAAGGCCGTGTTGGAACTGCCCGTGGCCCAGGATGCCCTTTATTTCGTTGTTCCGAACTCCTGGGATATCGGCGACTCCGACTCAACCTATCAAGAGTGGGATGTGTTTGTCGGCACGGCCAATAACAAGCCGGACCTGGGGCACGTGAGTAATCCCGCGTCTTTGCCGGACCCCAATCTTCACGTATATCCGCCAGGGTTTGTCTCAAGCAGTGCCAACTTCTATTCTTTCAACGGGGACTATAATATTTCGGTCGATATCTACAATCACGGCGGCTCGTCAGGGGCCGGCGCGCCGGCCGCCTATGGGACGCACGTCATCGTGCAGACCGCAGCAACGGTAAACGACGACCCCAACGCCGGCGGGCCGGCGAGCGTGTTGGTTGACTCGGTGGAAATTACAGACTTCAACGACGCTCCTATCGGCGGCGGCAGTTCTGGCGAGGCTCTGCGTGTAAACGAGATTTGGCGGGGTGTGGTTCCCAGCTCGTGGGGTGACGTGAGTCAGCAGGAGCTGATCTGGGAGTTCTTCCTGCCGGACTACACCGGGGACTTCCGCGTCCGAATGGATAACATCGTCCATAGTATGTTTAAGCAGATTCGCATTGACAACAGACTGGCGACTTCAGCGTATGCCATCACACCGGCTCCGGGGCCGCACGATTTGGACGACGACGGCGACGTTGATTACGCCGACTTGGCTTTGTTCATCGACCACTGGCAGCAGAAAGACTGCACGGCGGAGAACAACTGGTGTGTCGGGACTGATTTCGACCGGGACGGCTCCGTAAATATGGAGGATCTGGCTGGTTTTATGACATATTTTCTTCAGAGCCCGCCTCTGGAGTGAGCAATGGTATGAAAAGTTCGACATGCTGGGAAGGAAAACGAATATGCCCAACAAGAAGCCGAGTGCCTTTACACTCATGGAAGTGCTGGTCGTGCTGGCGATTGTCGCATTGCTGATGTCCGTATTGCTGCCGGGTCTCGGCAGAGCAAGGGCGGCTGGCAAAGAAGTCCGCGGGATGAGCAATCTGCGGCAACTGCTCACCGCCTACACCCTCTACTATACGGACAATGACGGTCACGTGCTGTACGGGTATGCTCCGGGAAGCATCGGCGGCAAAGACATCGTGATATATGACAAAGCTTCGGGTTACGATTTCAAGGGGCTGCCCGCCCAGCGTTATCCCTGGCGGATCTCGCCGTATCTTTCGGACGTCTGGGGCGTCGTTTACAGTCACACCAAACCGCCGCCAAGGCCGGCCTCGGCGGATTCAGAATCGGCTGCGTTCTTGAAGGCCTATCGCATCAGCGTCCACCCGACCTTCGGCATAAATTCGGCTTACGTCGGAGGGCATGACCATTTTCTGTACAAGGGTTTTGTTCGTACTGGGGCGACTTATCAACCGAACTGGGGAGCACACGTAGTGTTCCGGGCCTCGGAAGTCCGAAAGCCGTCTGGGCTCCTGGTGTTTGCCGATAGCAAGAGCCGCGGGGGTGGCGTGGAGGAGACGGATGAAGGACTCAGCTACGTCAGCCCCCCGCGAGCCAATGGGCATCAGTGGCAGGTTGTTGATGGAAAGTTCAAGGTCCTCAACGGCCCTGGATTTCTCGGACTGCCCGAAGGCAGGTATTCGACCCGGGCGATTACCGGCTTCTTCGACGGGCACGTCGAACGTCTGCTGCCTGAGGAGCTTGACGATATGCGTCTTTGGGCAAACAAAGCCGGCCGCAGAGACTATGACTTTGGAGAATAACAGGCTGGTTGCCTTCGGATCGGCCGGGTTTGCTGGGAAGATCCAGCGCTGCGAAGATGTAAGAATGCGCCCGCAGCAGCGGGACATTAGAGTATTTGGTGCAAGTGTACATGACCATGCCCAAAGATACGTCCGAGCTGGAGTATTATCAAAAGCTGACGATTGAAGAAAAGCAGCGTCTCGTGTACTATTTGGCAGGTTCCAGGCAAGAGTAGTTCTGAGCTTCGAAAGTTAGCTCGTGTGTTTCTTGACCGAGGAAGGTTGTCACTGCAATGGGAGCGACAACCGATGGGACAGCGTGATTTCACGAGGTTCTGTTGGGCCCGATGGCAGACGTTAAGGCAGTTTCGGATATAAGAGAGATACTGGCTCCCGGCGGGCCCGTTTCGAGGTCGCTGGCCGGTTTTGAGGTCCGTCCCGAGCAGGTTCAGATGGCCTGTGCGGTTCAGCGAGCGTTTTTGGCCGGTCGGCACCTGGCGGTCGAGGCGGGAACCGGCGTCGGCAAGAGCCTTGCGTACCTTGTTCCCGCCGTCGATCTGGTCCGTCGCGGGGCCGGCAAGGTGTTGATCAGCACGTTCACTATCACGCTGCAAGAGCAGCTCATCAATAAAGATATTCCCCTGCTGTCGGAGTGTATGCCGCAGGAATTCACGCCCGTTCTGGCTAAAGGCAGAGGCAATTATCTCTGCAAGCGCCGGCTCCAATTTGCCCTGCAAAGGCAGCAAGTGCTTTTCGACAAGTTCGGCTCCGAGCTGGAGCGCATCAGCGACTGGGCCCAGAACGCCGAGGACGGCTCGCTGAGCAACATGCCGTTCTTGCCGAAGAATCTTATCTGGGACCGGGTCAAGAGCGAGCATGGCAATTGTCGCGGCCGCAAATGCCTCAATTTCCGCGACTGCTTTTATTGGCGCGCCCGAAGACGCATGGAGACCGCTAACGTCATCGTAGCGAACCACGCGCTTCTGTTCAGCGACCTGGTCCTCAAGGAGCAGGGCGTGTCGCTGCTGCCGGATTACCGGTACGTGGTCATCGACGAGGCCCACAACATCGAGCACGTGGCGGAGGACCACTTCGGCATCAACATCAGCAATCACAGAATCAAGTTTCTGCTCGACGGCCTCTACAACCCGCGAACGCGCAAAGGGCTTCTGGCCTATATGGGCGCCGAAAAGGCGATTGATGCGGCTGGCCGGCTGGATAAAGAGGCCAAGACCTTTTTCAATCGGATCCGCGACTGGTACGACGGCACGAAGCAAGAGTCCAACGGCCGATGCCATCAAAACTTCGTCGAGGACACGATATCGGGCCATCTGAAGAATCTCCGTTCGGAATTGTCCAGGCTGGCGAAGAATACCGAAGAAGCTGATGAAGAATTTGAGATCCTGCGGTTCACCGACCATTGCGAATCGCTCGTTGAAGATATCGAGAATTTTCTGCTGCAGCAGCGAGCGGATTACGTCTATTGGGTCGAGGCCGGTGGCGGAGCGGGAGCCGTACGCCTGCGAAGTGCGGCGGTGGACGTCGGGCCGGACGTCAAACGATGCTTGTTTGACAAATACGAATCCGTGATCCTGACCAGTGCTACGTTGAGCACCGGCGAGGCGGCGGAGAAAGGCGGCTTCGATTTCTTTGCCGGCCGGATCGGCCTGGATGATTTCGACGCCGTCAAGCTCGGCTCGCCCTTCAATTACGAAAAGCAGGTGACGGTCTTTATCGAGAGAGACCTGCCGAACCCGAATGAGACGGGTTTTGCCGCCGCTGCCGCGGAGGCGTTGAAGCAATACATACTGCAAACGGCGGGCAGGGCCTTTGTGCTTTTCACCAGCTACACGATGCTGGACGAATTGGCCGGCGGGCTTTCCCAATGGCTCGCCGAAAACGGCATCGAGCTGCTCCAGCAGGGTTCGGACGTGGACCGAACCGCACTGCTGACGCGGTTTAGGGAGGACGGCAAAAGCGTGCTGTTCGGGACCGACAGCTTCTGGCAGGGCGTTGACGTGCCGGGCGAGGCCCTCTCCAACGTGATTATCGTTCGACTGCCGTTTGCGGTTCCCGATCAGCCGCTCCTGGCCGGCCGGCTCGAGCGCATCAAAGAACAGGGCGGCAATCCGTTCTACGACTACCAATTGCCCTCAGCGATTATCAAGTTCAAGCAGGGCTTTGGCCGGCTGATCCGCAGCAAGACCGACACCGGCATCGTGGTCGTGCTGGACAGCAGAATCGTCAACAAGCCCTACGGCCCCCGATTCTTAGCCGCGATCCCCAAATGCAAAATCAAAATCGTCCCCGCTGAGAGATGACCCAGCCACCCTGCCGCCGTTTTCCTCTCGCTGTCGTCTTGGCGGTGTTGCGGGACTTTGAAATTGGCTTTGTTTGCAGCGTATTCTGCAGAATCAGGAGATCATACGTTCTGCTGTCGATTATTTCTACCGTTAACCGATAACCGAGCAATTAGGAGAGGCAAAGATGGCCGAAATACCATCAGCGGGCGACCAATTTCAACAAGAAATACGCCGGAGGAATAGCGAGATCGCACGTCTGTTGAATGGACCGTGGAATGACCAGAACATTGCTAATATCTGGCGAGATCCGAGTCTGTCAGATCCTCCGGATCCGGACGATCCGGACAAAGGGAAATGGGTCTGTGAGACCGTCCCTTAGTTTGGCTGCTGCACGTGCACATACGCGTGCACAGGGTGTGGTGCATGCCCTGTGTTGTCTCTTCCTGTCGATTGATTCGCAGTCGATTGACGCTTGGGCTGCGCAGGGCACATGGCTGTCTTGCGTGTTATGAGACAGATGCCCTGAAGGCTTTAGAGGTGGGACAATGTGCGTCTCAGTTTTAAGCCGGATACACTTGCTTAATGCCGGATACCCAACTTGTACTTCAAAGAACGCAATTCAGACGTTCGGCTTCGCCTCGTCAGGCGTAAGCACCGCAGCAGCACTCGTGCGGGCTGTCAGGGTAGATTGGCCTCTCGAACGGCTCGCCGCGAGCGACTTGCTTTTCTTCTCTTTCGAAGAGGGACAGGCACGTTTGGGCCGTCTCCTGCAGCTTCTGCACTTCGGCGTCGGTGATGCGGCGGTACGAGCGTCCCGCTTCGATGGCCTTGTCGAGAAGATCGAGAAATGACGGCGGTATTCCCGCTGCGACGCCTTTTTGCGAAAGGGTAAAACGCACTGCGGCGTTCGCCTCTTCCTGAGTCTCGGTTGCCCGGTACCACCATTTTCGCGTCCGCTCAACGCCTTCCGGCCAGGGGCCCATCGAGAGCGCCTTCATACCCAGCACGCCTGCTCCTTTTTCGGCGGCAAGCTCAAGGACCGCCTTGCCGAAGCCTATCTTGTAGAATTCGACGAAGTTGATCGGGAACAGGACGGTGTCGAAATTGAAACCATTCAGGGCCTCGAGCGCCCCTTTGGTCGTATGGGCGGAGAAGCCAATGTAGCGGACTTTACCCTGCTCTTTCGCCTTCAGAATAGTTTCCATTGCACCGCCGGGGCCCAGCGCCTTCTTGACCTCTTCCGGCGTGCGGATATGGTGCAGTTGATACAGGTCGAAATGGTCGGTTTTGAGCCGTTCGAGCGAGCGATCCAGCTCTGTGAGAGCGCCTTCCTTGTCCCGCATTTTCGTTTTGCAGGCCAGGAAGATTTTGCTGCGGTCGAGGCCCTGGAGTCCAATCCCCATCTTCTTTTCGCAATCTCCGTCTTTGCCGTACGCAGGCGCAACGTCGAAGTAGTTCACGCCCCGCTCGAAGGCATTCCGAATCCCGGCGTTGCACTGCTCCTGGTCATAATTGCTAAGTGCCAGCCCCGGAAAACCCACGACCGAGATCTTCTCGCCCGTCCTGCCGAGCAGGCGTCGCGGCAAGCCGTTGACCTTCTCTTGGTTCTGTGCCGAGGCAGGTTTTTCAGCGGCAATGACCGGCTGGGCGCCGATGGCACAACCCGTGGCAACGCCGCCTGCAATCTTCAAGAAAGACCGTCTTTTCATAATCGTCTCCTTTTCTTCTGAACTACCTTATTCCGGGGCTCATCTTACGGCCTTGAACCCATCATTTTCAATTATATGCCAACCTTCGGCCTATATCAATTGTTCCTTGCCCGGTTTTCAAAGAACCTCACAGCGATACGTGATATTTTGATTCGGGGGGGAAAAATTCTGGATTCTCAAGACGGATTTGTTATCCTGCTTAGAACCCTGCTCGGCGCGGCTACAGGGCAGGGACAGGTGTGAAGTTCGGGTCAGGTCTTCTATCCGAAAGGAGCTGAACAATGAGAAGCGGGATGGTTCTTCTACTGGTTGCTGTAATATGCTCTTGTACCGGCTGCGCCGCGTACTACTACCGGGAGGGCACGAGCTTCGAGCAGTGCAAGAGCGACTGCGCGGATTGCGTGTCCGAGCTAAGCAAACGCGTCACCAACTCAAAGCCCGGCGATTATGAACACAAGTTCATGGAAGATTGTATGCAGCGCAAAGGATACAGGCTCGTCTCGGAAGACGATCTGCCTCTCGACGTCAAGCGCGAGGATCCCGATATGAGCCTTCGCGGGTTCCTTTATGGCAGACGACGAGGCTTGGCCGGCACGGTGGAATAGCCGTAGTCGGGCTGTCACGGTTTTTCACGGTGCTCAACTGACGAAGCGATATTTGCCGGACGCGTAACTTGGCAGATGCAGCAGCGCTGTGACTCAGCATCGCGCCGGCCTGAAGGGCAGAACGGCACACGGGGCAGGTAAAGGATAAGGCGGCTCTTAAGAATCCGTTGATTTTCCGGAGGTGAAATTATGAACCAAGGCAGAAGAATCAGCCGCCGGCAATTCGTCTCGGCGTCGGCAGCGATGGCGGCGATGAGCATTGTGCCTGTACGCGTTCTGGCCAAAGCGGGGCGGGTCCCGCCGAGCGAGACGATACAGATTGCGGCAGTGGGAATCGGCGGCGTGGGGCACGGGCAGATCCGCGGCATCAGCGAGCAGCCGAATACGCAGATCGTCGCTCTGTGCGACGTGGACGACGCATACGCCAAGAAGACGTACGACCTGTTCCCGAAGGCCGGAACGTATCGTGACTTTCGCCAGATGTTAGAGGCGGAGGGCGACAAGATCGACGCCGTCTATTGCGGCACGCCGGACCATACCCACGCGGTCGTTACTATGCCGGCCCTGAAAAGGGGCAAGCACGTCTGCTGCGTCAAGCCGCTGACGCGGACGATTCACGAGAACCGGGCACTGGCCGAGGCGGCGCGGCAGGCCGGCGTGGCGACCCAGGTGACGGCGGCCCCGAACACCTCCGACGGCGCCTGCCGGCTGTGCGAGATGATATGGGATGGCGCCATCGGGGACGTGCGCGAGGTCCACTGCTGGTCGAATCGTCCGCTGTGGCCGCAGGGGATGGTGCGGCCGACAGGCGAGGACCCGGTGCCCAAAACGCTCGACTGGGACCTGTGGATCGGCCCGGCGGCGATGCGACCGTTCAAGAACGAATGGCCGGCGGGGCATTTGGCGCTCGATCAGCTCTGGTTCAAGGACGCTCCTCACGCGGTGTATCACCCGTGGAATTTCCGGGGCTGGTGGGAATTCGGCACGGGCGCCCTCGGTGACATGGGCTGTCACCATTTCAACACGGTTTACAGGGCCATGAAGCTTCGGTACCCGACGCGAATCGAGGCCAGCTCGACAAAGGTCATGGCGGAAACAGCGCCGCTGGCGTCGATGGTAACGTACGAATTTCCGTCGCGAGAGGGGATGCCGCCGCTGCGGCTGTTCTGGTACGACGGCGGATTAAAGCCGCCGCGGCCGGCGGAGCTTGAGCCGGGCCAGGAACTGCCCACTGAGGGAGATATGTACGTCGGCGACAAGGGCAAAATCTTAGAGGATAAAATCATCCCTGAGTCGAAGATGAAGGCCTACACACAGCCGCCCAAAACGCTGCAACGAAGATCGGGCACGTGGGGCGAATGGGTCGAGGCCATCCGCGGCGGCGAGCCGGCCGGCTGCAACTTCGACCAGGCCACCCTCATCACCGAAGCCGTCCTCTTGGGCAATATCGCCATTCGGACGAGCAAGACGCTGGACTATGACGGCCAGACCGTGCGATTCACAAATAACGACGCCGCCAACGAGTACATAAAACAGCCGTACCGCTCCGGCTGGACGCTATAAGCCGCTCGCCGTTTGTCGGTTGGACCTTTTGGCTGCTAAGTCACCAAGACACTGAGGATTTGCGATTTTCGATTGACGATTTACGATTTATGAGTGGGTCGTCCGCCTCCGCGATAGCCGCGATCGAGAATCATAAATCTTAAGTCTGTTTGTGCCTTTGCGGCAAGAATCGCAAATCATAAATCTCGCAAATCCGGCCTTTCTTGGACGGAGCAAATCGCAAATCGTAAATCGAAAATCTCTTTGCCTATGTGCAAGAGGCCCGCCGATTCGTCTTGCCAGAGCCGACCGATAAATGTAAAGTAGGCCAAACACAAGGAGCAGTGGCCGAGCGGCTTAAGGCGACGGTTTTGAAAACCGTTTTACCCTTACGGGTAACGGGGGTTCGAATCCCTCCTGCTCCGTTTTGAGCGGAAGCTCAAAACAGAGCATTTGAGCAGTCGAAGAGGAGAGCTTACGCAAATGCCCTCAACTGGTCAACTTACTCCTGCTCAAGTTTCAGTGCCATGCCAAAAGCCGGAATCCCTCCTGCTCCGTCAGGGGTTTTCCTTGAAAATCGGCACCAAAACAAAAGGAGACGGTCGAGCTTTGAAATCACCTCAAAAATGTAAGAATAAGAAGTAGTAGTTTTCTATCCGACAGAGACTTTTTCTCTTGTAGTTTGCGGGGAAATCTGTTAATTTTGAGGGTGGATTAGTTTGGCTTTTTGAAAAGCGGGGCAATATGGGTGTTCTGGTTGGACAAGAGAACTGCGATCACAATTCGTACATTATCGTCCGTGTCCTGAACCGCCGCTGCTCGAAGCAGGTTCCTGACAAAAGACCGGCTTAACCCTGATGTGGCACGCCTGGAGTTTCATGCGTTGCTCGAGGAAGCGGGCGTGCGAAAGATTCGTTTGCAAGATTGCCGGCACACGTTCGTCAGTATCTTATTAAGCGAAGGAGCGAGCATTTTCTTTGTCATGAAGCAGTTGGGACATGCGGACGTAAAGTTAACCTGCAATTTGTATGGACACTTGCTGCCAGAGAATCGAGACACTGGGGCTCTGATGGATTGAAACGCTTATTTAAGGAGGCTTTGAAGTATGCGCCGGATCGCGGGCTGAGGAATGGGAAGGATATTCAAATGAACAAAAAATATCGAACATGGTGTGGGACAAGAAGTTTTATTTTTCAATGTTGCTTACTTGGATGGACCATCTTCATGGTTGTTCTACTTGTTTTTATTCTGCGTGATGCACAAGAAGAAACGCAAACGTATGTGAACAAGCGTGAGATGAGTCCGCGAGACGCGGAAACGTTCACTGGCGTTTCTGTTTGCTGTCCTTGTGGTTTGTGGTTTCTTGTTGCTTTTCCTCTGGGCATGGCAGCTATCCTAACTTTGAAACATTGAAACGACCTGTCCAGGACAGCTCAAAGCAAAAATAAAGAAGTTTGTCTTTATTTAAGGCCGGTTTAAGATGAGGTGATGAAGATGAAATGGCTCAAGTTTAGTTTGGTTCTCGTCCTCTGCGGATTGCTGTTCAGTGGCTGTTGCTGCGAACAAGACAAACCACGAACGGTTTTGAATATTTACCGGGTCGATGTAGAAACCCAGCGAGCACCCCTCGACTTGTGGTATCCATGGTGGGAACAATATTATTGGGATGAGAAGGAGTGAAGGTCTGAAAAACAGGGGGTTTGCTTTATTGGAGGATAGCCCGATGAGAAAAATTCGGTGGAAAAGAGTTTGGAAGGGTATCAAGATAGCAACGGGTATTGGCTTTCTTATTTATCTATTGTCCAGTAAAGGGAAAGCAACCGGAAGTTACAGCGGAAGTAGACCTTACTATGGAGGCTGTACCTGGTTCAGAGGTCAGGGACAAACGAAAAAACCTGGCTCGTGGAGTGAAGGACGACATCGACAACGATGAAAAGGTAGCTCTCTGTTTGTGCAGGAAGTTCATCGCATGCAATGGTCATCTTGTTATCCCTATACCCGAACGAACGTCCGAATGTGGACACCCCCACAGCCAGGCCTCTATTGTCTCCTGACCAACAACAGAATCTTTTATATCGGTCAAAGCAAGAATCTTCAAAACCGCCTCTTAGAGCATCTGGGCCCACGGGAAAGCAATCGTCCTCTCAAACACTATTTAAAAGCGGGTGTTTGTCTTTTCCAGTTTGCTGGACTTGCTTCGGAAGAAGACCTCTTGCAAACCGAGCGAGACGAAATTCTCAAATACAAACCGCCTTGCAATATCGCCGAACACCCGCCGGTCGTTGGACGCTGGCGGAAATGGGAGCAAGCCCTGACGGATAGGATTAGGATCAGGCTGGGGTGCATGTCACGATTGTAGGTGGATTTTTCATGCGGCCAGAGGCTTGCTTGCCCATAATTGTTGCCATTTTCCGTTCAGCCAAACGACTCGCAAAGCCAATATTGCCGATGAGGCGGTCCTATTCCAGATCATTCCAGATTGTTTGAGCCGCTCGCACACGCAGTCTTGCCGGCCTGCGCCAGCCTCGGCAAGAAAATCTTACTTTTTTTCGGACTTTTCTCTTGACAGGGGTTGCTCAAGGTGCTGAAATTCCGTGTGTGTATTTGGAGAAGTGGTGAGAAGGCCTCTTTTCGCTTCACATCCGGCTTTCTTCCACGAAAAGTCTCAGTTTGAGAATTCAAAGGCAGCAAGAGTTAAACCAGAAGATGGTTTGAACCGGAAGCCGTATTCTGTTGCGAAGGAACGCCATACGAGAAACACAACTCTTCGTTCCTCAGTGTTACTGTGGCCGCGGCGAGGACTGCACGCCGTACAGTCGCTTCGAATAAGGTCTTGTCGGCGAGAACCCGAAAGCAAATGGATTGGCGATGAGCCTAAGATAAGGAGGTGTGACCATGACCTTAGAGAGCCTGACAGACAGTTTTGTGCAGTACGTTTCGTGGCTGTACCATGAACGGCAGTGGGCCGGGTGGGAGCTGGGAGCGATTGCCGTGACGGCCCTGGTTCTGCTGCTGCTGATTGTGAGGCGGCGGCCAAAAGCAAACGCCCCGAAGACAGCACCAAAGCAAATCGAGCAGCGAGCTGCGACCATCGGCGTCAGGCTGGATGCGGCCAAGGGGAACCATCAGGAATTGAAAGGTTCCGAGGACCGGCAACCGGCGTCCCTTTCAAAAAAAGATGGAAAAAAGAAACGGTGGCGCAAAACCGTGCAAGAGTGGAAGAATTTCAGGACGCTGGTCGAGCAACAGCGGCTGGAGGTCAGCCGCTACAAAGAGGCTGAGGAGAACTTCAAACAACAGCTTGCCAGCCTGAAGGCCACCAACGAACAGCTCCAGCATGAGCTGGCCGGAAGGGCCGTTGAGCGCTCGAACACGGGTGGTGCGGGGCCCTTGGCCAGATTCGGCAGGCAGCAGGATAGAATGCTCGACGCCCTTGAGCGTTCGCCGGCGTCACGGCCCTGCGTCTGAACGGATTCGTCCCGTCGCGGCGATTGTCACCGTGAGATGTCCGAAGGCGGGGGCGAAGCTCGCAATCTGCGTTGACTCGTCCGCCGGATTCAAACGTATTTCTTCTTGCCTTGCTGGGCCTTTGGCCGTATGCTTATCTGCGCGCAGCGCTAAGTGCGTTCGTTTGTGGAACCGGCGGTGCGAAGATGCCTTCCGACTCATGGAGTCCGGCAGAATGGTTCGACGGGTAAGGAGTCTTTCAAATGGATGCGTTCGATTCCTTTAGCGATGTCCTCGACTTTGCGATTGACAGAGAAATAGAGGCCAACCGGTTCTATACGTATCTGGCCAGGAAGATGCGGGTTCCGGCCATGCGTGAGGTGTTTGAGGCTTTTGCCAGGGAAGAGCTGGGGCATAAGGCGAAGCTGGAAGGGATCAAACAAGGCAAGAAGATTCAGGCCGGCAAAGATGTGACGGATTTGCGGATTGCCGACTACGTCGTAGATGTTGACCTTGCTCCGGATATGAACTACCAGGATGCTCTTGTCCTGGCGATGAAGAAGGAAAAGGCCGCATTCCGGCTCTATCTCGATCTGGCGAACGAGGTCCAGAGCGAGGACCAGAAAGATCTGTTCTTGGCCCTGGCGCAAGAGGAAGCCAAGCACAAACTGCGTTTTGAGATCGAATACGATGAGGTTGTGCTGAAAGAGGGCTGATCGCCCTTGATACGCACAAAGCCGTTGCGAAATTCAACGAGTTGGCCGGGAAGGGCGAAAACGTCGCCGCTGCTCTGCACTTGACCTGCTGACGCCCATTTTGCGGCGGGGCTACTCATTCGATTTGCTTTCGGACTTTTGCACCTCGCCGGTCATGGGGACAAATCGGACGGGCATCACACTGCTCTTTTGAAGTTTGCCTTCACGGTCTTTTGTGATCAGGACCAGATACTGAAAGGAGTCGGGACTGCCATAGGGCAGGATCATTCTGCCGCCCGGCTTGAGCTGCTCGATCAAAGGTTCGGGGATGCGGCCAGCGGCAGCCGTGCCGATGATGGCGTCGAACGGGGCGTGCTCCGGCCAGCCGAAGTACCCGTCGCCGGCCTTGACAAAAACGTTCTGATAGCCCAATTCCTTCAAGTGCTTTTCGGCGACCTGGGCAAGCTCTTCGACGATCTCGATGGTATAGACCTCCCGGCAGATCTCCGCGCAGACCGCGGCCTGGTAGCCTGAACCGGTGCCGATCTCCAAGACTTTGGAATTGGGCTTGAGCTTCAGCGCCTCGGTCATGAAGGCCACGATGTACGGCTGGCTGATGGTCTGCTCGTAGCCGATGGGCAGAGGCTGGTCGGCGTATGCGTACCGCTCCTCGGTTTCCCGGACAAAGGCGTGCCGGGGTACAACTTGCATCGCCGTTAATGCGTTGGGGTCTTTAACGCCCCGCGCCTCGATTTGCCAGATCACCATTCTGGCCCGCTCCGTGACACGCTCGGTAAACGCCGGATGCCTGTGAACAGGATGCAGGGGTTTTTTGTCGTTTGGGTCATTTGGCTCGGCCGGCTTTTGCTTGCCCGGCTCGTTCGGCCCCGCAGGCAACGGGTTGGACTGAGCGGACGGCTCGTTCGGCTCGGCGGGAGGCTGGTTCGGCTCAGCCACCGATTGATTGGCGTCGGCGTGCTTATCCCGCGAGGCGAAAACGCCCTTCAGTCCCGTTGTTGTGCGAAGGGCAACGACAACCGCAAGGCCCCCGAGCAGCGCCAGGAAAAACAGAAGCACATAAACCCGCTTCCTGCTCGGTTCCGGATATTCGTATTCCTCAAGCATATCCTCTCAGTCCCGCATTTAGCATCTACGATTCATGGCGGCCGATGTGCGATTGACAATTCACTCTGTTTCTCTGACTTTCACAGTCATTTTGCGACCAAGCCCGAAGATTTCCAGGCGCTGACTGAATATCCGAGATGCTCCACTATGGAGCGGCCTGCTCAGAGTCCCAAGATACCCTCATTGTACACGTTTCTAAGGGCCGCATCGATCGCGGCGGTTATTGTAACAGAAGGGCGGTTCAACGTCAAATGTGAGTCCGCCGTCGGAAAGATTTCGTCGTGTGGGCGGGAATCCGGGTCGGTTTGGACCAAATTTTTTGCAAAAAAAGCCCTTGCATG
The DNA here is from genome assembly GCA_964462945.1 of uncultured Pirellulales bacterium. Lineage (GTDB taxonomy): Bacteria > Planctomycetota > Phycisphaerae > Sedimentisphaerales > Anaerobacaceae. Next base: position 149,981 of record CAYWZW010000001.1, on the reverse strand, counting down.
GACGATAAGAAATCCTATAATCTTTTAATAGTATTGCGTTCGTCGCAAAGCAGACTCGAAATACGAGATACGAGTTATCCCCGCTTCTGCGGGGACAGGCTTGCCCCTGCAAGGGCAGGGGGTGCGAATTTGCGGGTGTAGCTCAGTGGTAGAGCGTCACGTTGCCAACGTGAATGTCGTGAGTTCAAATCTCATCACCCGCTTTCCGGAACTTTCTTAACATAGTATCGGCGAGTTACCGGCTAAGTATAGCTGGGCGTGGGTCTCCGATACGTTCAGGTCCGGCGCCTGCCGGGCGGGAGCCCGAGTGGATTGGCGCGGGATAAAGAATCGTGAAGACCGGGCTAAAGGCGATGTTTGCCTGATGCCTTTTTTGTTTATCTTATGGGGTTGCGTAAAGCGCGTTGGAGCACCGAAATGGCTGAAGAAGAACAATCCACCGATGTCAAGGAAGAAGGCCAGCCCGCCACCGGCGGGGCGGACCAGTCCACGGAACCGAAGGAAGAAGCCGCCGAACTGAAGAATACCGTGACGATCGAAGGGGCGGGGCCCTGCAGGAAGAAAATCATCATAGAGATCCCCGAGCAGAAGATCAAGAAGGCGACAAACGAGCAGTATGAGACTCTGCGTAAAGAGGCGCTGGTGCCGGGTTTTAGAAAGGGCCGGGCGCCCCGCAGGCTGCTGGAGAGAAGATTCGGCAAGGAGACAACGGAGCAGGTTAAATTGAAGCTGCTGGCCGACGCGAGCGAAGCGGCGGTCAAGGACAGCGAGCTGAAGACCATCGGCGAGCCGGATATTGACTTTGAGAAGATCGAGCTGCCGGCCGAAGGCCCGCTGAAGTTCGATTTCGAGGTCGAGGTGCGTCCCGAATTTGAGCTGCCCGGGCTTGAAGGTATTCCGGTCACCCGCACGGCGCTGGAAGTGACGGATGAGCAGATCGACAGACAGATCGAGCAGGAGCGACGATGGTCGGGGATTTGGACGCCGCGGCCGGATGACGTCCCCGCCGAGCTTGACGATCAGATCATTGCCGAGGTGGTCCTCAAAGTCGAGGCAGTTGAAGAAGAGCAGAAGCTCGACAACGTCGAGATATACGTCAGGCAGAACGGTTTTGTCGGGGTCATCCCGGTTGAAGGGCTCGACAAGCTGCTGGTCGGGGCCAAAGCGGGGGACACCAGACAGACCAGCGTCGAGGTCCCGAAGACCTTTTTCAGAGAGGAGTATCGCGGAAAGAAGGTGGACATCCAGATCGCCGTGAAGGATATCAAGTGGCTCAAGCCCGCTGAGCTGGACGAGAACCTGCTGAAGCGGCACGGCGTCGAGAACGAGGACGAGCTGCGGGACAAGATCCAGGATATCCTCCAGAGCCAGCTGGAAACGCAGGGGCGAACGAAGATGCGCGAGCAGATTGACAAATATCTGCTGGACAATACGGACTTTGACCTGCCGCTGGACGTGGTCGCCCAACAGGCCAGCAGCGTCCTGCAAAGACAGTACACCAACCTGCTTTTGCGGGGGTTGTCCCGCGAGCAGATTGCAGAGCAGATTGAGCAGCTTCAGGCCGGCAGCGAACAACAGGCCAAGCAACAGCTCAAAACGTTCTTCATCATGGATAAGGTCGCCGATAAGCTCGGGATCAGTGTGAGCGACGAAGAAATCAACGGCCATATCGCTCAGTTGGCCATGCAGAGGGGACAGCGGCCCGAAAGGATGCGAGAGGAGATGGCGCGCAACGGTTCGCTGGCCCAGTTCAGTTTAGAGGTACGCCAGGACAAGTGCATCGCCAAGCTGCTCGAGACGGCCACGATCACCGAGACGAAGGCCGAAAAGAAAGCCAAGAAGCCCAGGAAAGCCGCCAAGACGACGGCCAAACGATCGGCGAAAAAGGCGGCGAAGAAGACGGCCGAGCCCGACGAAAAACAAACCTGAGAACGCCAAACAACCTTGCGCTGCCGTCATAGCGGTTCTGGCGCGTCTGAGACTTGAGTAAAGGGAGTTATGAATGTCTGTTGAGCATCGAGCACGAGAACTTGCGAAGGGATTCGGCTTCGCGCCCCCGTGTAAGAGGGGAATGGAGGCAGTAAACATGAACATGTACGATCAGTACGGCCCATATCAGCGTTATCGCCAGATGAGTCTCGACGACATGCTGCTGGAGAACCGCATCGTGTTCTTGATCGGAGAAATATCCTATCAACGGGCCGCCGAGGTTATCATGAAGATGCTGTACCTGGACAATCTGAAGCGCAACAGCGAAATCAGCTTGTACATCAATTCCCCGGGCGGCACCGTGGACGACACGATGGCGATTTACGATACGATACGCTATGTCGGCTCTCCGGTCGCAACCTATTGCATCGGCAGGGCACAGTCGGGGGCCGCAGTCATCCTGACGGCCGGCACAAAGGGCAGACGACACGCCCTTTCGCACGCCAAAGTGATGCTTCACCAGCCCTGGGGCGGAGTGAGCGGCCAGGCGGCCGATATCAAAATCCAGGCCGAAGAGATCCTCAAAGCCAAGAAAATGATCAATGAAATTCTCGCCAAACACACGGGCCAGCCGGTCGAGAGAATCATCGCTGAGACCGAGAGAGACAGATACATGACGGCCCAGGAGGCGCACGAATACGGCCTGATCGACGAGGTGCTGCAGGAAGAAGACAAAGAAAAACGTGCAGAAAAAGATAAAGAGAAAAAGGACGAAAAGAAGTAACGCGATTGCCAAGGGGCGATTGCCGATTGCCGCTTGCCGATTGCCGCTTGCCGATTGCCGATCGCAAATCGAAAATCGGCATTCGCAGATCGAAAATCTTCTCACACAGGAGTAGCAAATGAGCTTGAATCAGAATTTGGTGCCGATAGTTATTGAGAAAAGCGGTCGAACCGAGCGGGCCTACGACATCTATTCGAGACTGCTCAAAGACAGAATCGTCTTTCTCGGCGGGCCGATCGACGATGTCACCGCCAACCTGATCATCGCCCAGATGCTTTTCCTGAGCAATGAAGACTCAAAGACCGATATTCAATTCTACATCCATTCCCCGGGCGGCTCGATCACGGCGGGGCTGGCGATCTACGATACGATGCAGTTTCTGCGATGCGACGTGGCGACCTACTGCGTCGGGCAGGCGGCCAGCATGGCCGCCGTCTTACTGGCCGGCGGCAAGCCCGGCAAGCGGTTCCTCCTGGCCAACAACAGAATTCTCCTGCACCAGCCGCTCATCTCCGGGCAGTTGATCGGGCCGGCGACCGACCTGGACATCGAGGCCCAGGAAATATTGCGGCTGCGAGCCCGGCTCTATGACATCGTGGCCAAGCACACCGGCCAGGCGGCCGAGAAAGTCGAAAAGGACTGCGACCGGAACCTCTGGCTGGACGCCGCCGAGGCGATTGAATACGGACTGGCCGACAGGGTCCTGCAAAAAGCCCCCGAAATCGTCCGCCGGCCGGAGCAGCCCGAGCAGCCGGAGCAAGAACGACAATGAATGTCCAATATCGAATGTCCAATATCGAATATCGAACGCTGATTCAAGAACTTCTGACTTGGAAATTCGTTATTCGATATTCGATATTCTTAGTCCTGCCTTTTGTGTTCTGTGTTCTGTCCCTTGCGGGCTGCCAGAACACGCAGGAAAAAGACGCGCTGGCTGCACAAATTGAGCAGTTGACGCAGGAAAAGACCCAACAGCAGGAGCAAATCGACCAGTCCCAGGCCGAAAACAAGCAGCTCAAAGAGCAGGTGCAGGTCCTCTCCGGCCTGCCCGAGCAGGTCAAGCTCGAAAACCTCCGGCGTCTTACGAGCGTCAAGATCGGCAGATACACGGGCTTCTACGACAAGGACAATGACGGCAAGAAGGAAAAGCTGATTGTCTATATCCAGCCGATGGACGAGGAGGGCGATAAAATAAAGGCCGCCGGCGACGTGGACGTCCAGCTCTGGGACCTGAACAAGACGCAAGACGGCGCCCTGCTCGGCCAGTGGCACGTGACTTCGGGTGAGCTTAGAAAGCTCTGGTTTGACACCGTGCTGACCATCAACTACAGATTGACGTTCGACGTCGCCGCAAAAATCGACCCCGACGCATCGGGAGATGGGCCCTTGACGGTCAAGGTCACCTTCACCGATTACCTCACCGGCCGGGTCTTCAACGAACAAAAAGCCATCAAGCCTCGCCAGAGTCAGTAGGGTTTCTCACGGACCGGAGGGCCGTATGCCTATCTGTTCTCAGGCAGCACCGAAGGACTTGTCCCACAAGAGATGAGATTGTTAGCCGGGTGGCGCTTTATTCGGGGTGGCGCCAGTGAAATCAATTCTCCCTTGCAAAGTTGCGGCGAGCTCTTAATATAGCGCCATGCAAGAGCTTCTCAACAGGATTATATGCGGCGATTGTATCGAGGTGCTGGGCGAGGTCAGGGAGCCTTTTGCGGACCTGATCTTTGCCGATCCGCCGTTCAATATCGGCTACAAATACGACAAGTACCACGATGAAGTCACCACCGACAAATACGTTGCCTGGACGAGAGAGTGGATGGCCGTCTGCAAGAAGGTCTTGAAGCCGCACGGCTCATTCTACATAGCCATCGGCGATGACTACGCCGCCCATGTCAAAATCATAGCCGACGAGCTGGGCCTTTTCATGCGGAACTGGATAATATGGCACTACACCTTCGGCCAGCAGACGAAAAACAAATTCGCACGAGCGCACACGCACATCTTTTACTTCGCCCATGACCATAAGCACTTCACGTTCAATGACCGGGCCGTGCGCGTGCCTTCGGACCGACAGCTTATCTATAACGACAGACGCGCCAACCCCGCGGGAAAAATGCCGGATGACGTGTGGGACGGATACTCGCGGGTCTGTGGGACGTTTAAGGAACGTGCCGGCTGGCATCCCTGTCAGATGCCGGAGGGCCTGCTCAAGAGGATCATCGCGGCAAGCTCTAATCCGGGAGACTGCGTGCTGGATCCCTTTAGCGGCTCCGGGACCACCGCAGCAGCAGCGTATCAACTGGGCCGAAACTATGTCGGCGTCGAAATATCGCAGACGTACGTCGAGAATTCAGACAGACGTCTGGCCCGATTGAAGGCCGATTGGCGACTGCCGATTGCCGACTGCCGATTGCCGATTGAAAATCGCAAATCGCAAATCGCAAATCGCAAATCGAAAGCGGAGCTGGATGAGGTCAAACGGCTCTCACGTGACATGCAAATACCACCGCGAGAAATCGCCGCCGACAGAAATCTCTTAAGGCTTTTTACCAGTCAATTTACGGTGCGGATGAGCAACCGCAAGCACTATAGCACAAAAGAAATGGCGACGGCTTTAGAGGATTTAGAATGAAGATCTCGCCGAATGCCGATTGCCGAATGCCGATTGCCGATCGAAAATCGAAAATCTTCCTGGTGGTCAGTGCGGTGATGCTGACGGTGATCCAGGCGCCGATAGGCTGGGCGCCGTTAGCGTGGGTGTCGTTCGTGCCCTTTATTCTGGCCAGCTCACCCGAAGCGAAGCCGCGGCGTCTGTTTTTTGTGAGCTATGTTGTTTCGCTATTCTACTGGCTGGGTAATCTCTACTGGGTCGCTCCGGTGACGATTGTCGGCTGGCTGGTCTTTTGCCTGTACACCGCTTTGCTGTGGCCCATCCTGGCCCTTTGCCTGCGTTATTGCCGGATAAAGAAAATTCCGTTGTTTCTGGCCTCGGCTGTGTTAATCGTCGGCGTCGAACGGATGCAGGGCTTATTCTTGGGCGGCTTCTTCTGGCGGTTCCTGGCGCACAGCCAATATCAAAACATCACGCTCATCCAGATCGCCGACCTATTCGGGGCCGGCGGGGTCTCGTTTCTGATCGCGATGGTCAACGGCCTGTTAGCTGAGTTGATCTTGGCGGCTCGTCAGGTTCGTCGTTTGACATTCGACATTCGATATTCATTATTGTCATTTGCCGTTGTCGGTTCCGCGGTGGTCGCCGCCGTCGTCTATGGGCGCTGGCGGATCGGTCAGGAGGGTGATTGCGTCGAGGCCGGCCCGTTGGTTGCGTCGCTGCAGTCGAACGTCCCTCAGTCGGTGAAGAGGACGTTTGAGTCGGGCGACAATTTGTTCAACGGATTGATGGAGCACAGCAAGGCCGCCGTCGCGGCCGGAGCCGAGCTGATTGTCTGGCCCGAGACCATGGTGCAGGCTTATTTGGATGCGGCGGTATGGCGATTCCTGGTTTCTCCCCAGGAGCATGAAGTTTTTGACAAGGCCCTTGGAGAGCACGCACAAGGAAATGCGTATGTGCTTGTGGGCGCCTACGGCGCCGAGATTCAACAAAACGGCGCAGACCGCTATCTGGCCAGATACAACTCGGCGTTTCTCTACCGGCCCGATGGACAGCGGGACGCAAAGCGGTACGACAAGATTCACCTGGTGCCCTTCGGGGAGGTGCTGCCGTTACGCAGGCCCTTGGCGTGGTTTTATGAGCTTTTGATGAAGGTCAAGTTCATTCCCTACAATTTCGATTACTCGCTCGACTACGGCAGCGAATACACGGTGTTTGAAATGGCCGGGCGCGAATATGAGGAGATTAGCCACGAAGTCACGAAGTCACAAAGCCAATTAGATATAGATAAGAAACAAAATGATTCTTCGGGTCTTGGTGTCTTGGTGGCAGAAAATAATCGAGTTCACAGATTCGGCGTCATGATTTGTTATGAGGACACCGTCCCGGCGATTGCCCGGCGATTTGCCCTGGACGAGCATGGGCAAAAGAGGCTCGACTGGCTTGTGAACATAAGCAACGACGGCTGGTTTGTCCGGTTCAAAGATGAACAAGTCTTGCCCAGCGAGGAGCTTCCTCAGCACGCCGCGGTCTGCGCTTTCAGGGCCGTGGAGAACAGGCTTGCCGTGCTGCGAAGCGTGAATACCGGCATAAGCTGTGTGATCGACAGCCTCGGGCGCGTTCGAGACGGGTACGTGGGCGGAACCTTGCCGCAAGAGGCGATGGCACGAACGGGTATGGCCGGGTGGCTCATGGACAAGGTGCCTATCGACAAGAGAGCGACTTTTTTCAGCAAATACGGCGAATGGCTGGATTTTTGTTGTGAGCTGTGTGTTATTCTGCTCATAATAGTGCCGCTTTCGGTGAGGTTTTTCCATCGCCGGAAGGGGAAGAACTCGTTTGGCAAGGTGGTCAAATGAAGAACAAGCACAGAAATACACTTGCTTGTATTTATCGCATCCTGATCCCGGCTCTCCTGGCAACGCTCCTGTTCGGATGCGAGGATTCTTCGCAATCCATGTTAGGAGATTTCTACGTCACGAACGTCGCCTCCGCCTACGGCGAGGCCAAGCACGTTATTGAGGAGGCCCTGGCTGATAGTGATCCGGTGGCCCGGGTGAACGCCATCGAAGTGGTGGGCACCACCGGGCGCGTCGATTTGATGCCGAAGGTGCAGCGGCTGGTCCAGGATCAATTCTCGCCGGTTCGATTTGCGGCGGCTTTGGCCGTCGGTGACCTGCAGTACTCTCCCGCACAGAGGGCGCTGGGCCCATTGCTGAAAGATGAGGATTCGAACGTCATTGTCGCCGCCTCTTATGCAATGGGCAGGCTTGGTGCTGCTGAGTATTACAAGGTTGTCCGTGAAGCAGCGGAAAGCAAGGACGAGACGGTCAGAGCCAATGCCGTCTTCCTGCTCGGGAAAATCGGAGACCGGCGATTGCTGAACGTGCTGAAATCGGTACAGGACGACAAATACTCGGGCGATAAGGTCCGGTTCCAGGTGCTGGAGGCCAGGGCCCGGCTCGGGGATGAGGAAGTCCTTCAGAGACTATGGGCCGTTGTTTATAGCGCTTACGCCGACGACAGGATTCTGGGCATACGGGCAATAGGAGCACTGGGCACGCCGCGAGCCAGAGATATCCTGGTCACCAAGTTGGATGACGCTGTACTGGAGGTTCGGCTGGCTGCGGCGGAACAGCTCGGCAAGCTTGGAGACAAGACCGGTGAGCCGGAAGTGCTCGAGGTCTTTGAAAAGAACCTCGCCGCCGGCCCTGACAAACAGGCCAGCGAACGGGTCAATGTGCTTGCGGCGCTGGCGATCGGTCAGATTCGGACACCTGCCCTTACAAAATATTTGCCCCCGCTTTTGAAAAACGAGTCGAAATACGTCCGTATTGCGGCTGCCAAGGCCGTTTTTCAGTGCGATATGAGATAGTTTGACCCTGAAAAACGATATGTTATAAGACCATACGAAGCCTTCCGCCAACCCAGGATTTTAATTTAGGCTATTTGCCAGATTTAACTTGACCTTTCCGGGTTTTAAGCGTAAAATTGTCATATACACGTGCGTGTCAGGGCTTGGGTTCCAAGCGGGCGGCTCGCACGAGCTAAACAAAATGCCTGATATGTGCGGCGCAAGCTGGAGCTTTTTCGGACGTCCTTGTGTCCGTCCCAGATGCTCTGCCGCTGGGTAACGGGTGTGAATGAAAAGACATGACGGGTTCGGTGAAAGGAGGTTGTTTTGAGTACTCTCACAAAGGTCCTAATAGTCCTGCTTACAATCGCCTCAATTTTTCTCTGCGGTATTGTGGTAACATACGTCGCCAGCGCTGTTGACTACAAAGAGAAATACGACGGGCTTTACAGCGGGTTTCAGGCTGCCAAGCAGAGTGAAAACAACGCCAACAAGCAGTTTAACGAGTTGAAAAGCAAGACGGATGAGGAAAAGCTGGCACTTGGCGAGAAGGTTGGCGCACTCCAGCAGGAGATTGGGAGTCTGGAGGCGAAACTCAAGCAGGCTGAAATAGCCAGAGACGATGCTCAACGAAAAGCAGACGGCTGGGAAGCGGTGGTAAAGGATTTCTCCAAGACTATCGAAACAAACGACCAGTTAAGAAACAGTGCCATCGCCGAGCAGCAGAAAACCACGGCTGAGCTGATCAAGGAACGAGCCGAACACGAACAGACCTCAACCGCTCTTCTGGAGAAAATGGCGATTATAAGCGTGCTGGAGGACAAATCGAAACGTCTGCTCGAAGAAAAGACCGAACTTCAGAATAAGCTCGACGGGATTCTGCGGGAGTATGGTAAGGTTGTTGCTCCGGCCGTTGCGGTCACGGCGATGAAAGAGGACGCTCGCGTGGCGCCTCCCACCCAAAACATCGACTTGAAGGGGTTGATCACCGTGGTGGACATGAAGAACCTTCTGGCCGAAATATCCATTGGTGAGGCGGACGGCGTCAAGGAAGGGATGCGATTCCATGCCACCCGCAGCGACAAGTTCGTTTGCGACGTTGTGATTTTGGACGTCGAACCCGAAAAGGCGGTCGGCTGGCTTGAGCTGCTTGCCGATGCGCCCGAACATCAGCCGAGAGTCAACGACCAGGTCAACACTAATTTGTGAGAACGTCATCGTGCTTCGATGCGTGGCTATGCGAGGTTGATATATGAGTCCTGCCGTGCCGAGTCGTGGTAAGAAAATAACCGCACCTGATAGCATTTATACGGTCATTCTGGCCGTGGCATTCTGTGGTGTCCTTGCGACGGCCGTGTTTGTGGCGTATCAATGCTATACCCAGTACCAGACGATTTTTAGGATACAATAGCCGAATCTCTATTGACAATACCGCTCTCTACAATTATATAGAGAAATAGCCGATCAGAAATCCTTACCTCTGCAAAGGTTTGTATCGGATATTCAGAAAGGAGTCGAACGTGCTATTGGACACAATCTTAGGTTGGTTCAGCATGGACATGGGTATCGACCTTGGAACGTGTACGACCCTCGTTTGTGTCCGCGGCAAAGGTATTGTCCTCAATGAACCCTCCGTCGTTGCCGTCCGCAAAGGAACCAACATCGTCCTGAACAACGGGCAAGCCGTCGGGCTGGTGGCGCGTGAAATGTTAGGCAAGACGCCGGGCTCGATTAGTGCCATCCGGCCTCTCAAGGACGGCGTGATCAGCGACTTCGAGATCACCGAAGCGATGTTGAGCTACTTCATCCGGAAAGTCCACGGCCGGGGCGGACTCGTCAGGCCCCGGGTGGTCATTGCTGTGCCAAGCGGGATCACCGCCGTCGAACGCCGGGCGGTTATCGATAGTGCTGAACGTGCGGGCGCCCGCAAAGTCTATCTGGTCGCTGAGCCGATGGCGGCGGGAATCGGAGCGGGGCTGCCCATTACCGACCCTACCGCTTCGATGATTGTCGATATCGGCGGGGGGACTACCGAAGTGGCGATCATGAGTCTGGCCGACATTGCCACCGCCACGTCCATCCGCATCGGCGGCGACGATATGGACGAAGCGGTGATCAACCACCTCAAGAAAACCTATAACCTTCTGATCGGTGAGCCACGAGCTGAGAAGGTCAAGATCCAGATCGGCTCGGCCGCTCCGCTGGAAGAGGAATTGACGATGGAGATCGCCGGGCGGGACACCATATCGGGCCTGCCGAGAAAAATCGTGATCACCAGCGAGGAAATCCGCGAGGCCCTGCGCGATCCGGTCGCCGCGATTATCGACGCGGTGACCGGCACACTGGAAAAAGCCGAGCCGGAACTGGCGGCGGACCTCATTGACAACGGCATCCACATCTGCGGCGGCGGCTCACTGCTGCGAGGTATGGATACCGTTCTGGCCAATGCGACCGGCCTGAAGGTCCAAACCGTGGATGACCCGCTCAGCAGTGTGGCGCGCGGCACCAGCGTCTATCTGGAGAATCTGGAGCTGTGGAAAGATACCATGGACCACAACGAGTACGGATGGGAATGATTCGTCGCCGGCGGCGCGCGATGCCTGTTGCATAGAAGACACACGACGTGCGATGATGGCAAGGAAGCATACAAAAGTCTCGCGGAGAATGTTGTTTACCTGGTTTATGTTGACCGGGCTGATCCTGCTGTTTGCCCCGCAAGAGTTTACCGGAAAATTCCAGCTCGCGTTCGTGCACGTTTTTCGGTGGCCTTTGAGTCTCGGCGGCAACGTCGCGCTGACGGCACGCACGCAGCCGCCGACGGAAGGTGCTGTGGATCGCGGCCAGACCCAATATCGCAACTATGTGGCGAACCTTCAGCAAACGCTCAATGAACAGGTCAGCAAGTTCGAGAAGCTGTACGGACTGCACAATACCTATGTTTGGGAAGGCGCGGATTTCGCGGTGGCTGACGTCATCACGGCGACGATCAACGAGCTGACGATAGACTGCCGCAAGCCCGACGGCCTGGCGAAGGGCCAGTACGTCTTGGGCGACGAAAGTGTCGTCGGGACGATTTCCGACGTTTTTCCCCAACTGGCCAAAGCCCAGGTTAAGCTGATTACCGACTCGACGTCCAAGATACCCGTCGAGGTTGCGGGGGTAAAAACCATCATGACGGGCAACGGCAACTATACCGCCCGGATTGAGATGCTCAAGATCAAGAACGAAGTTAAGGTCGGAGAGAACGTTTTCGCGCTGAAGAAGCTGAAGGAGGGGGGATTCCTGGACGCCCCGATTATCGTGGGCAAAGTGTCCCGGTGTGAAAGGAACACCCGGAATGCCTCGGTCTGGGACATAACGGTCGAACCGGCTTGTGACATACAGAATCTCGAGGACGTAGCCGTGATCATCATGAATCCGCAGAAGTAGTCAGGTTTGAACCGGCTGAGGAAACAGAATGCGATGGCTTCGGTTTGCAGTTCTAATTCTTACCGTGACCGTTTTGCAAAAAGGCGTGCTGGCCCGTTGGGATAACAAGCCTGATTTGCTGCTTATCGTTTTGGTGTTTTCGGCAATCTACTTCAATACCTCGGACGCCGTCATCAGCTCTTTTTCAATCGGTTTCGCCGCCGACCTCATCGGCTCGCCCTTGCCGATGGGTCCCCACATGATCAGTTTTGGCGTATTCGGCACCCTATTGGCGTACCTGCACCGCGTGATCGCCATCAGACGAATGCCCTATCAGGCGATGGCGATCTTTGTGACGGGACTTCTGGTCGGCGTCGTGACGCACCTGCTCGCCTTTCTGAACAAGAGCGAGCCGCTTTTGCAGAACATATATGTCGTTGTTTTTGTAACGTCTCTGTACTCTGGCTTCGTGGGGCCATTCTTGTTTCCGCCGTCAGCCTGGTGGATGGGCATAAGAATAAGCCACTTTCGTGGGCGCTGATTATGTACAGCAAGCGAGTCAAAATTCTTGTGATGTTCGGCGTTTTGCTTCTGGGGCTGTGTTTGCTCCGCCTGGCACAGATGCAATTACTGACCGCCTCATCCGTCCAGGAGAAAATCGCCGAACTCAAGCGTCAAAGGGGCCAATCCAAACAGCTCAAGACCATTCGCGGCAAAATACTTGACAGAAACGGCAGAGTGCTGGCGATCGATGAAGCCCGGTTCTCCGTGCATATCAATTACAGACTGTGCTCATATTTGGATGAACGGGTCCGGCAAAACCTTCTTGACAGGGCCGCCGGCCAAGCCGATCCGGACAAGACCATAGCGAAGACCAAAGAAGAAATCAGCGCCAAGCTCGAAGATTTGGAGCAGATCATCAACAAGTGTGCCCGGCTGGGAGCAGTGGATCCCTCGCAAATCAGAGGCGAAATACAAAAGGTCAACGATCTGGTGTGGGACAGCCGGACGTTTCAAGCGTGGCGAAGAAACTTCCCGAATTCAGAAGTGTTTGGCCATTACGCGAGCAGGAACGGCGTCCCGCTTTCCGTGGCCATAGCTGATTTCGAGGCCAAAGAGCCCGACCTGGTCAAACGGCGTGAGCTTGCGAGCAAAGTCGATATTGCGGAAATGCACAGGAACTGGCCCCTGCTGGAGCTGCAAACCGACGACGATATCTTTGCCGCCCAATTGGAATTTCTGGACACCGACGGCGTTGCGATTCTGCCGCAGGAGCACCGGTTCTATCCGTACGGCACGGTGGCCGCCCAGACCATAGGCTGGGTCGGACCGGCGACGCAGCAGCGGGATAAAGAGCTTCTCGAGGACGATGAATTGCTAAGCTATCTGGAGGGCGAGCTTTGCGGACGAGAGGACGGCGTCGAGTACGTCTGCGAGGGCGTCCTTCGCGGCAGACGAGGCGAAGAGGTCAAAGATTTGGACCGGCAGCTCGTCAACCAAATCCCAGCTCAGCTCGGCGACGATGTTAAGCTGACGCTGGACATCGAGTTGCAGAAAAGAATAGAAGACTACCTGACTCGCTATCCCCATGATCCGAATTGCGGTCCCGGAATGTCGGCCGTTATAATCGAGGTCGGGACGTCTGACATACTCGCTCTGGTTTCACTGCCCGTCTATGATTTGAACCGCGTGCGCTACGACTACGGCGATCTGGTGGCCGACCCGCGCAAGCCGCTGATTAACCGGGCGATCAACGAGGAGTATCCGCCCGGCTCGGTTGTTAAACCCTTGATTCTCATCGCCGGGCTCGAAAGCGGTCATATAACCCCGGAAGAAATCATTAGTTGTCCGCCTGAAGCGCCCCCTGAAGGATGGCCGAAGTGCTTGATATTTAGAAGAGCAAGAGTGGGTCATGACAATCGGTGGGAAAATAACGCTCGCAATGCCATCAAGGGCAGTTGTAACATTTATTTCTCCCGCTTGGCCGATAGGGTCGATCCGAACGCTTTGCAGCAATGGCTCTTTAAGTTCGGCTATGGGCGGGACATCTTGTTTGTGCCCGACTTTCTCAAGGAAGTTTCAAGTTTCAAGTTTCAAATTTCAAATTTAAGTGGGCTGGACAGGAATTTCGACCAGTTGTCCGGGACGATCTCCAGCACGATTCCGCGAGGGGCCATCCGAAGCTTCGCGGACCTGCCGCCGCTGCGACCAGGCGAGAGGCGAATGTTCGGTATCGGCCAGGGCAGTCTGCGTGTCACGCCACTGCAGGTTGCAAATGCTATGGCGGCCCTCGCGCGAGAAGGCGTCTATATTGCGCCACGGATTTTCGATCTTCAATCGGCAGCCGGCAATCGGCAATCGGCAATCGATTTGGGCGTCCGCTTAGAGACGTTGGCCGTCATCTACGACGGAATGAGCGCCGTAGTGAACGACGTGGGCGGCACGGCTTACACCCAGTTTGAACCTTTCCTGCGGACCCTCGCCGCCGAGGATGTGAAAGTCTATGGCAAGACCGGCTCGACGGAACGGCCGGAGCACGCTTGGTTCGCCGGCTTTGCCCAGGATAGCGCCGCCCAAAAGATTGCCATCGCCGTCATCGTCGAAGGCGGCCAGCACGGCTCGAGCGACGCCGCACCCTTGGCCCGGGACATCATCCAGTTCTGCATCGAAGCCGGATACATCGGCAAACCCGTCATGGAGAATACCTCACTTCGGTCGCAATGACGTGCTTTCGGTCCTCCGCAAGGAGTCCCCAGGACAAAAAGACTATTGAACAATAATCGCCGAGAGTCTATCTTATGTTCCAAGTGAGTTGTGGAATTTCGCTGCAAAGGTTGTCATCCTGAATGGAGCGAAGCGGCATGAAGGATCTGGGCTGCGTACTTAACGAGCATCCCATTCGTTGGCCAGATCCTTCGCCTTCGGCTCAGGATGACAAAGCGCGATGGCTCGCGAGTTTTCTGTGACTTGCGGGATTTTTGAATCGATGGGAGAATATCATGTACTGTCCAAAATGCGGAACAGAAAACCCCGCTGATGCCCAGGTATGCCGATCCTGCGGTGCTCAGTTGTTAGAAGCTCCCATGCCTTCCGGAGATATTGTGCCAAGAACAAGCCGGTTGGCCAACGCTGCATTCGTGCTCGGTATCCTGAGTCTTTTCACCTGCGGCCTGACAGCCGTACCCGCCATAGTCTTGGGTATTATCAGCTTCATCCTCATAGAAAAGAGCGGTGGCAGACTGACCGGAAGAAACTTCGCCGTTCTCGGGGTCGTGTTGCCAATCGTTCTATCATGTGGGATCGTGGTGCCGGCGATGTTAAGAATGAGGCAGGTAGCGTTTCGATTGGCCTGCGCCACGAACCTGTCCGTTATCGGAATGGCGATGCTCACCTACGCCAATGATTATGACGGGCAATTGCCTCGTTCCGGCGGCAAGGAAAGCCCGTGGGCCATGCAGATACCTGACTGGAAGGCCAACGATCGGTCCGTCGCATACGGCCTGGCCGCGGACGGCAGCGGAGGTCAGGGTAGCATCTCATCCTGTTTCTACCTCCTGGTCAAGTATGCCAAAGAGAGCCCCAAGTCGTTCGTCTGCTGGGGTGATACTGGGGTGACGGCGTTTAATCCCACCGACGAGGGCATGGGTGGTCGAGAATTGATTGATTTTTGGGATTTCGGCCCCGAGCCACAAAAGCATTGCAGCTACTCGTATCACATACCTTTTAGCTTCTATCGCCTGACCACGTCGAGCGAACCCAGTCTGGCAGCGGCGGCTGACAGGAATCCCTGGATGGACTCCCCATCTGCAAAGGCTAAAGACTTTCCTGGCGGTTTTCGCGTGGACGGTGGTAGAAGAGCAGTCAAGGCCGGCAACGCAATCCAACACCAGGAAGATGGACAGAATGTCTTGTTCGTGGACAACCACGTGCAGTTTGAAAAACACTCGTTTTGTGGTATCAACGGTGACAATCTCTACACCTTCTGGGACGGCGGAGACATACGATATGGCCATCCGCCGCAAATCGGGAGTGAGCCAAAGGACAGGACGGATTCATTGCTTGTACACGACGGCCAGGGTAGCCGCTCAGTAATGGAACCTCCTGGGCCTGGCAGAGAATAATGCAGATGTAGGTAACATCGTAGTCCAAGATTTATCAATGAAGACTGCCGCGGGTGAGAGTATCGCGATAGCAGATAAGTCGTAAATAAGAAACAAGAAACCAGTGAAATAAGGAGACTTCCGTCGAAAGGAGAATCAAAATGTACTGTCCAAGATGCGGCAAAGAAAATCCGGATAACGCCCAGGTGTGTAGCGCGTGCAATTGGCTGCTGCCGAGTATTTCTGCAACAGCGCCCCCCGCGGTTGCCAAGACCAGCGGGCTGGCGATTGCTTCATTCGTGCTCGGAATCCTTAGCTTATGCACCTTGTTCATCACGGCGCTGCCGGCCATCATCTTAGGGATTGTGGGGCTGGTGAAGATCGCCAACAGCGGCGGCAGATTGAGGGGCAACGGTTTTGCCGTCACGGGGATTGTTGTGCCGGTCGTTGCAGGGGTGTTCATATTGCCGCTGATGTTGGGCATTACGATGCCGGCCCTTGTCAGGACAAAACACCTTGCCCAAAGAATGACGTGCGGCACGAATATGTCCGGCCTCGGCAAGGCCATGCTGATCTACGCCAACGATTACGATGACAAGTTTCCGACAAGCTCAAAATGGTGCGATCTGCTTATCGAGCACGCCGGGGTGGACCGCATGACGTTCAGTTGCCGGGGCGCGATGGAAGGCCCCTGCAATTACGCAATGAACAAGAACGTGTTGGAGCTTGGGACCTCCGCCCCGCCTGATATGGTGCTGCTCTTCGAGACGCATCCCGGCTGGAACCAGGCGGGTGGCCCCGAAATCCTGACCACCGACAGCCACCAAGCCGACGGCTGCCACGTCCTCTTTGTCGATTCCCACGTGGAATTCGTCAAGACACAAGGCTTGGACCGCTTGCGGTGGAAGCCGGACTGAGGACCGAGAGATACGGAAGAACCGAAATGCAATGTCCAAAATGCGGAAAAGAAAGTCATTTCGGGCATTCGATACTTACGGGTGTGTGAAGTTTGCTCAGCTCATCCTGGAGGGTACCGAAGAATTTGTCGTTGTCGGGCCAGAGGATTGTTTCATCGTCCGGCATGGGCTTGTCGAGCTCGTCGAGGAATCGGGCCAAGATCGGTTCATCGAGCATCTCTGTTGAGAGTCCCAGACCGAGCTTTTCGATATAATGTGCGTTGATGATTTGCTCGTACTGGCCGGCCAGAGGCAGCAGGAGCATCTTTTTCTTGAGGTACATGCACTCGCTGATCAGCGAAAAGCCCGCTGAAGCGACCACGCCCCGGGCTGACGCCAGGTCCGCGAGAAAGCCTTCGGTGGAACGCTTCTTGAAAATGCAGTTGCGAAATTCGGCGTCTTCGTTAAAGCCGTAAACGTGGAATGTCTGGCCGCTGAATTTGCGCAGGACATCCCGCAGCCGGTCCTGATCCGTCCCAGTCGTGGAGTACAGCAGAATATGCTCACCCTGCGTCGCCTTCAGTCCGGCGACGACGGGCCTGACGATGGGCGGCGCCAGGATCGCCGAATCGATCCGCAGCGGGGCCTTGAAGAAATTCAGGATGATGTACGCCGCCGCACCTACATAGTGACATTCGGTGACTACGCTGGCCGTTATGCGTGAGAACCAGTTCCTGGACGGATGCTCCAGCTTGCAGAGTGTGAGCATGTGCTCGTGGTCGATACTGACGAACGGCACGTTCTTTCGCCAGGCCCACCACGCGCTGAACGGCTCGAAGTCCGATATGACCAGCTCCGGCTCAAACGGCTCGAAATGCTTCTTGAAAAGCTCATCGTTCTGCCGGTTGGCCTCGGGCAGCCTTAGCAGGTTTCTCTTGAGTGTCTGCGATTTGTCTATGCGCTGGCCTTCAAAGGCAAAGGAAAGGCCGAATATCTCTTTCACACGCTCGCCAAAGTACTGCTTGAGGTAAAGAAGTGACTTCTGTGACCCGACGAACATCACATCGTGGCCGGCATCGAGGAATCGCTGTCCGATCAAGTGGGACCGGCTGCTGTGACCGAATCCTTCCCCCGCGACGCCGTAGATTATTCGGGCCATTTTCAACGGACTCCGGGCCGGGGTTCGGAGGTTCGAGTCCCGGCCTTACTCAACGCCGAAGTAATTGAGCGTTTTTTCGATTATCTCAGCCGCGACGGGTGCGGCCACGGTGCCGCCTGTATAGCCTTTACCGAGCGCCCGATTCGGCTTGCGGATCGAGACCAGCACCACGATGGCCGGGTCATCGGCCGGGGCGCCGGCGACAAAGGACGCGACGAAATCGTTCTCCGAATACCCTCTTGCGTCGCTTCGTGCGATGTTCGCCGTTCCGGTTTTGCCGAACACCTGCCACTTGTCGAGCTTGGCTCTCTTGCCGGTTCCGTCCGTCACAACGCCGACCATGGCCTCGGTCACAATCCACTTAGCGACCTCGGGCCTGATGATGTAGCCGACGGGAGGCGGCGGCTCGTTAAGCTCCGTAATCTTCCCGTCATTGTCAACGATGGCCCTGACCATAAAAGGGCGCACGAGTCGCCCGCCGTTGGCGAGTATGCAGAAGGCCCGGACCAATTGCATGCTGGTGACGCAGATTTCCTGGCCGAACGGGATGCGGGTGACGCTGAAGCCGTCCCACTGGGCGGCCGGCCTCAGAAGGCCCTCGACCTCGCCGGGCAGCTCGATGCCCGTCTTTTTGCCGAAGCCGAAGAGCGACAGGCCGTTGTGAAGCTTATCTTTGCCGAGCCTCTGTCCGATCTTGGCCATTCCGATATTGCTGGATTTGATGAGAATCTCGCTCACGCTCAAATCGCCGAAGCCTTCGCGGTATTCGCCGATCCGCCCGAATCCTTTGCCGGAGTAGCTTCCGTTTTCGCAGAATATTCTCTCGGTTCTATTGACGACGCCGGCATCCAGTGCAATCGCGACTATGACCGGCTTTATGATACTGCCCGGCTCGTACCAATCCGTGATCGCCCGGCTGCGGAAGTTGTTCGGATCGCAGTTCCGCAGCGCAGGGTCAAAGTCGGGCAGCGAGACCATCGCCAGAATGGCCCCCGTTTTCGGCTCAGCTACAACGGCCACCGCCGACTCGGCCTCATAGCTTTCATACTGTTTTACAAGCTCCTCCCGGACGAACTGCTGGACGGTCGAGTCGATGGTCAGGATGATTCCAACGCCGTTCGTCAGAACGCCCTCCTGCTGTTTGAGGGCAATGGGCCGGCGGCGGACGTCTGCAAAGAATACGTTTTGGGCGGCCGAACCGCTAAGGGCTTTGTCGTATTTCAGCTCAATGCCTTCGAGGCCGCGGTTGTAGGGATCCGTGAAGCCGACAATGTTGGCCACCAGAGATCCCATTGGATAATGCCTTTGCCAATCAGACTCTACCGCGATTCCGCGATGAATTCGTTCGGCCAGACTGCACTCACACGGGTCAGCACCGGTCTTGATTCTGACGTAGCGCTTATCCTTTCTGTCCACAATGAGCTTGCAGATTTCGTGTGCGCCCATATCAATGATGGGAGCGAGCCTGCTTGAGACTTCCTTGGGATCATCTATGATTCGAGGTTCGGCCTTAATGACTTGGATCTTATTGCTTGCGGCGAGAACCCTGCCCCGGCTGTCAAGGATCGCACCGCGCTGAGGTTGCCGACTCGTGTACACCTGCTGTCTACGGCAAGCATCGATATAATGGTCGCCCCGATAGTACTGAAGGTAGAAACACCGACCGATCAGGGCCAGAAATGATCCGATCAAAAGCAGCGAGACAATGATGGTAATTCGAACGCTTTTCAACTTTCAGTCGCCGGTTTTCAACTTGTCCAGATGCTGTGACACGGAGGCGGGATTTATTAGACTTTCGAGCAACAGCTGCTTGGCGCCCAACTGCTGTTTCAATCGCCCTTGTTCGACGTTGTACGAGCAAAGCTCGTAGAAAACCCGGTTGTTGGCACTCCGCAGATAAACGGCCAGGATCAGGACCGCCGTAAAACAAAAAACAACAAAAACAAAACGGAATTGGGACATTTGCATTTTCGATTTGCGATTGTCAGTTGCTGATTTGCGAATGCCGATTGGCTTGACTCAAATCGCAAATCCACAATCGGCGATCGGCAATCGTTCTTATCGAGCGGGCATTTTCAATCGCATCCCGACCGTCAGACTATCCTCGTCCGTCAGAGTGTCGGCGTTGAGTTTGGCTATCTCCGGGTACCGGTTGGCGTCCCCGAGCTGCTGAGCGGCAATCCGCGAGAGGCTATCACCTTCCTGGACGAGGTACTCTGCGGCCGGCTTGCCTTTGCTGCCCTTCGGCGGCGAGATCAGTCCTGGGGATTCCTTACGGAGGGCCGAACCGCTGTCAGGCGACAGGTGCTTCCTGCCGATGGATATTGCCTTCTCAAATATTGAACCCGAGAATACGCTCTCATTCTTGCTCGCATCCGGCGGCGAGGCCCCGGGCGAGGGGATCGTCAGCTTCTGCCCGACGGGGATCTGGTCAGGCGATTTCAGCAGTTGGCGATTGGCCTCAAATATCCGCATGACGCCTGCTCGCTTGTTGCCTTCCTCGGGTCCATAGAACTTCTTGGCTATCTCGGCCAGAGTATCGCCTTCGGACACAGTGTATTCTTTTGGCGGAGCCGGCTTGACCGGCTCGGATTTGTTGACCTGCACTTTCTCCTGCGGCGTCGCCGGAGCCGCCGGCTCGACGGATTGCGTGGACGTGGGCTCCGCTTCTCCGGCCGTTTCCACAATCGCAGTTTCCGTGATGACCGAAGTCTCCTGGGGTAGTTTCATTGTGAAGCGGATGTCCTCTTTGTTCTCGATGGGCATCTCTGCATTTGCACGTGGCTGTTCGTTGGCCGGGGCGGGCCGGTCGAAGTCTTCCTGCACTTTGCGTTCGTTGCCCCCGATACCGAGCGTGCCGTTCTGGGCGCTGACCATGGTGGTGGTCAGCTCGCTGCTGTTCTTGACGCCTTGAAAACGCGGCAGACCGTTGATTATGAACGCAATCACAAATATGAATATCAGACCTAACAACAATCCAATCTTTGCGTCCGAGGTCATAATGAGACTCCATTTCCTTTCGACTATTGCACAATGCGACTATTGTTTCTGTGCAATCCTCAGTTTTGCACTTCTTGCTCGTCGGTTTTCCTCGATTTCACCTCGGGTCGGCACAAGCGGCTTCTTCGTGAGGATCCTGTAAACGCCGGCCTTGGCGTTCTGTATGAAATCGCGCTTCACCAATCCGTCGTCCAAGCTGTGAAAGCTCATGATCGCGATGTACCCATTCTTGTTCAGCAGCCCCGGTGCCGAGGCCAGCAGTTTCTTCAAATTCTCCAGCTCGTCATTGACTGCGATTCTCAGTGCCTGGAAGGTCCGGGTCGCTGGGTGTATCCTGCTTCTTCGACTTTTTCTCAGCGCCTTACAGACGATCTCGGCCAGCCGGCCCGTTGTCGTGATTGGCTCGGCCCGGCGTTCCTGAACGATAAAACGGGCGATCCGTCGCGATGCTCGGTCCTGACCAAACCTGTAAATCAGATCAGCCAGAGATTTTTCGTCTGTATCATTCACTATATCGGCAGCGGTACGCTGCAATCTTTTGTCAATTCTCATGTCCAGGGGCATATTTGCCTTAAAACTGAGCCCGAAGCCGGCATCCGCCAACTGCGCCGAGCAAACACCCAGATCCGCCAATATGAGATCGACCTTCTGTATGCCCTGGTGGTCGAGCTGCTCGCGGATTTGAGAGAAATTCGAGTGAAGAAGGATGACCTTGCAGGCCAGCGGCCTCAATTTAGCTTGGGCCCTTTGGACGGCATTCTGATCAATATCCATACCGACGATAACCGCCTCGGGGCCCAAAGCTTTGCCGAGCAGAAAGCTGTGACCTCCTTGTCCTACGGTCGCATCGACGATCACGCCGTCTGACGGCAAGGCTATCCGCTCAGCCAACGTCCCGGCAAGAACCGGAATATGCTCTACTGTCGAACCATTCACCTGTCTGGTGCGCCATACATTGTACGCCGCCTATCGTTTCAGGTCCCTGTGCATCGGGACCTCGTGCAATACCCAGCACGCGCCGGAGGTCAAGAGTCAGCCCACGGCTATGGGGCTCTTGTGACTTCGAAGCTTCTCAACATAAGGGGAGAATTCCACGCCTGAAAAAACGCCGTCGAGTCCCCTTAACTGTTCCAGCTTCTCACCGAGAGCTGCCAGCGCGTCAAGTGTCTGCTCGTCAATCTCTCTTCTGCCGGCAAGACTCTCAGCGACAATCCGGCAATGGTTCGAATCCGTTCCAATCATTGTGTCTTGTCTCCACTGCAAAGGTTAAAGTTCTTCGTTCTGTTTCTGCAGGACCACCTGACGCGCCTGCTCCATTTGTTTCTGATACTGAGCCATGTGGTCGCAGAGGTACTGCTCCCAGCTTTCACTGTTCCACAGTTCGATGTGGTCTCGGACGCCGACAAGCGTGATGTTGTCTTTCAATCCGGCCCTCTTTCTCAGTTTCTCGTTCAGCAACAGCCGGCCCTGTCCGTCCAATTCCACCTTGCTGGCCAGAGCAAAACTCATTCGCTCGAACGCCACGGCCTCGTCCGGTGCCGTGGTTCCGGGGGTGACCGCAAGGGCGATCTGCTCGAAATATTTCTCAGGGTACAGACAAAGTACGCCATTCGCCCCGAGGATGAGATAGAAATTGCTTCCGTGCTCATCGACGTCAATTTGATTTCTTAACTTGTTCGAGATGAGGACTCTGCTCTTGCCATCGACAACGTGCTGATATTCGCCTGTTAGTAATAGCATGGCATCTGTCCCACTTAACCTATTCAAGGTGGGTAATTCTACCACTTTCCGCCACCATGTCAACATTCAATGCCACTTTTTTTTGGATTTTCGCAAAATTCTATTATAGGACGGTTGTGGAAGAAGGCTAATTCATGGAAATACAATTGGTTACGAGAGTGCGGCGGATCTCAATCCCCCTTTCTCGGTGAGCATTTTTTTACAACGCCTTGTGAATACTCTATGGCCTCAGGACTCAAACCAAGCCGCAAAATCAGTCCAAGAGGCAGAAAAGGGTTGAAAATTCCCATTGGATGTTGTACTTTGGTAAGAATAAAGGTGTGAATAGCCTGGCAAATAGTTCATGTAAGGGATTCGCGAGCAGCAAATGGCACAACACAACAAAGGCCAGATAGACAACCGAGGCGGGCAGCAGGGCGGTCGTATGGGGGTAGGCACCGGGAAGCGATTTTGGATAGCCCTTTTCGTGCTGTTCATCGTTGCGGCGGCACTTGCTCTGTTGGGATGGATGCGGGCGCCGGCGTCGGCTGATGCCGGCAAGGTGATGAGCACGTTCACCGTGCGTACCGATGACCTGGTCATCACCGTGACCGAGAGCGGCAGCATCAAGGCCCAGGAGTCCACGGATGTTATGTGCGAGGTGGAGGGACGCGGCGTCGAAATCGCCAGTATCATCCCCGAAGGCACGGTGATCACGCCGGAGGATGTTAAGAACGGAAGAATCCTTTGTCAATTGAACGCATCCGACCTTCAGGACTTCTACAACAGAGAGCAGATAGATTTCTCGGCTGCACAAGCGAACTACTTGGAGGCTCAGGAGGCGTACCTGATCCAAAAGAAACAGAACGAATCCGACGTTGCCACTGCCGAGCTGGCGGTTGAATTCAGCCTGATGGATCTGCGAAACTACCTGGGCGAGGTGGCTTCGCAGAAGCTCATCGACAAGATGATGACAGACCCCAACGTAACCATCGACATGGCCGCAATGCTAAAGTTTCTCGATGATCCCAACAGCGAGGGAGGCGGGGCCAAGCAGAAGCTGAAACAACTTAATGACAGCATTATTCTTGCAGAGGAAAGACTCACACAGGCCCAGAGCGAGCTGGATTCCAGCAGGAAGCTCTACGAAGCGAATTATGCTCCCGAAATAGAGGTCAGGCAAAAAGAGCTGGCCGTAAAAAGCTACAAGATCCAGCATGAGCAGGCGTCAGATGCTCTGGACCTTTACAAGCGCTACGATTTTCCAAAGCAGGCAAAGCAGCTTCTGAGCGATTACCACGAAGCCAAACGTGAATTGGAACGAACTCTGGCTCGCACCCGATCCAAGTTAGCCCAGGCCCAGGCAAAGCTTGCGAGCATGGAAGCCTCTTATAATTTGCAGAAGAGCCACGTCGATAAGCTGGAGCGCCAGATTGCCGCGTGTATAATACGCGCGCCAAGCCCGGGCATCGTGATCTATGGCAGCAGCGCCGATTGGTACCAAAGGCGAGATGACCCTGTCGAAGTCGGGGACGCGGTCCACAAGGGCCAGAAGATTTTCACCATTCCCAACTCCACTGTCATGGGCGCCGAGCTGCGTGTTCATGAGTCGTCGGTGAATATGGTTCTCCCGGGCCAGCCTGCGACAATTACCGTGGAAGCCTTTCCGGACACACCATTCTACGGCAAGGTGCTCAAGGTTGCGCCGTTGCCCGATCCCCAGCACGGCTGGTTCGACCCCGGAGTCAAGGTTTACACAACACAGGTCACGATCGACGGATCTCATGATGTCCTCAAACCGGGAATGTCAGCGAAAATCGAGATTCTCGTGGAGCGGTTGTACGACGTGAAGATCGTGCCGGTTCAGGTGGTCGAAAATAGGGGCGGCAAGAAGATTTGCTATGTTGCGACCGAGCGAGGTCCCGAAGAACGCGAGGTGCAAACGGGAGCGTTCAATAACACCTTTGTTCAGATCGTCAGTGGTTTGGAAGTCGGCGAGAGTGTCCTGTTGAATCCGCCCCGAGTCGCTCAGTCAGAACCGGCTTCCGAATCGAGACAAGCGTCGCGGTCGGCAACGGAAGAAAAACAGGCTCAGGGCAGTGCCGGAGAAAACGCCCCGTCTGTCGAGACGTCGGTCTCCAATACACCGGCTAAAGCCGTGCCGTAGGTTCCGAAGCGACTGCCCAAGAAGGGCCTTCCAGGGTATTCTTTGCAGCGCAGCAGGTGTTCCTGGATCCGGCTCGAAAGCACAACGTGCATCAGGAAAAAGTGAAAGAGCCGAAAACAACGGGCTCAGCTCGCAAATCACGGTTGACTTTCAGCCCACGATAGATGTCTGCTCCGCAGATATCCCAGTGCGGCCAGCTCGTCGTCGGCAAACTGGAACACCGTCACAAGACCAGTTCGCACAAAGATTTGTTTGATTGCTGAGGAAAGATTGCACAGAACAAGCTGATGTCCGGTCCCTCCGAGCAGTCTGTCCAGGATCATCAGACCGCAGATAGTCTCGGAGGTGAGCATTTGGACTTTGGCGAAGTCGATCACCACATCGCGGTCAACCGTCTCGCAGAGCATGTTGTTGACCACTTCAAGCTCGTCCCCGTATTGTGGCTGTTCCGGCAAAGTGATTAGGACGATATTTTTTGAGAAGTTCTGAATTCCCATTTCTGCTCCCTCCGCCTGAGCAGGCGTGCATGGGGCTGCTTCACGTTTATTATCGGAATCGGTTTCTGTGCGGCACATCCAACCCTCTAACTAAAATATAGCAGAACAATTCTCAACTTCAAAGGGAACCAGGTGAAAAAAAGCAGAATTTGCCAAAACAGTCCCGTCCTGCTGCCTGAAGGAGAAGTAGAATGAAGAAGTTACTGGCAATTTGCATGATTGAAGCTATTTGCTTGCTGCACACGGCGAGTACTTCTGCCGGACTGCACACCTTCCCCTCGGAAGACTCCGCAGTTGTTAGCTCTGTGGGTTTCATCAATGCTGTCGAGATAGGCTGGTTCTGGAGCGCCACAAGGGGGGATATGGTCAGTGAGTCTTTCGCTGACCCGCTGGCCTCTGTCAGCCGGGCGGTCTTTGTTTTCGCCTTGGCTCACGTCCCCCGGCCTTTTCCCTATCTTCAGCTTTTGGCTCTAAACGGTTCCTTAGTGTTGAGCGGACGGTGCGGGGGCAGATGTGCAACGTCCTTCGAAGACCACAAAGCTGCTAATCAGCCATTTTTTCTCCGTCAGGCTTCATTAAGCAACGGAAGCATTTACAGCCTTGTCAAAGCCCACCTATGCTTGGCTGTTGAGAAAGCCCTATAAAACCGTTCACTATGCTCCTTTGATGGCGGTTGAGCCCTTATTGTCCACCCCTTCCGGAGAAAGAAAGGCTGTTAAGATAGTCCGATAAGTCAATTTTCTCTGGAAGGCCCCGTTTGATGTGAAAATACGCAGTCACCACAATAGGAATGCACAGGCCGCATTTTGTATAATATTAGGATATGATAGCAAGGAAGGGCCGCGGGCGCGGAGGCTCGCAGCCCTTCTTGTCGCCTAAGCCAAGTCATGTTGTATCCGGGTCGGAAGTCTGCTCCCTGCCAACGGTATCTTCTTCCAGCGTTTCGCTGTCCTTGAGATCTTGCAGTTCCATCGTCGCGTGGATGTCCTCTGTGCGAAGGATGCCCGTGTTTGCCAGAATCTTCATCGCTTCTACAGGGCGGTCCTTGATTATCGAGCATTCCACCGAATGTTGAATCCATTCGGCCCAGAAAGAGGCAACAAGAAAGACGAGCGCCAGGACGAACAAAGTCAGGGTCAGTCCAAACGACTTGCCCTGGCTCACGGCATAGCCGGCCGCGATGAGCAGCCCCACGCCACTCATCACCAGCAGGCCGTTTTCGGCGTGGGCCACGTTTAGAGAATCCCTGTTGGGGAAGAAGTCGCTTCGCCGCAGAATATTGTATGCGGTAATCCTCCTTCTGGCCGGGACTCCAATCGCCTCGCCGAGATACCGTGTCGGGTCCGGCGAAAACTCGGCGTGTTCTCCGGTGCCCCTGGCCCTGTCGCCGATCCGGAAGAGCGAGCAAAGCAGCAGGTGGTGAACGGGCATGACGATACTGCGGTGCAGAACATAGATGGCCGCCCCGATGACAACGATGGCCAGAACCGCCACGCTGGGATGCAGCGCATCGATCACGGCTTTGATTTGCGAGTGAGAAAAGCAGGCGGCACAGACGACCAGGAGAAAACCGCCGTAGGAATAGCAGAGCAATCGCAGAAGCCCAACGCCCAGTGATTCTATGGTCTTGTTCATCATATACCTCTCTTTCTTAAGAGAACCTCTCTGAGATTTACAATATGACGATGTGAGGAACGTTAACGAGGTTAATACACCCTGCTTGAATTGTCAAGAATCTTTCGCGGGAGCTTCAAGCCAAATCCGGGCCGTTGAGCCTGTATCCTGTGCGGGGTGGAAACGCCACGATGAGCGTAGGTGGATTTTGTTCTTGAATGAGGTGCGGCACGGGAAAAGAGGCTGTAGATACAAGGGTACCCCCCCATTTCGCTTGTTGGCGGGGGGGGGAAGGCAGCGTGGATCAATTATTATCCGCCGTTTCCCTTGGGAAATGCTGCGTCAGCACCTCATACAGTTTTCCCTCAAATGCGGCTTCGGTCTGCTCGAGGTTTTTCAGGCCGAAGATCCAGGCAACGGAGATCGGGTCAGCGCGATAATCCGTGTGGCCCTCGTAGAAGCCGTACCGCATCACGTAGTAAGGGACCATCTCCCCTGTGTGAATACGTGAAAGCGCTTTGAAGAAATCCGTCATTTGCTGGTCGCTGAGACGCGAATACTTCTTGTGCAGGAAGGCTTTTTCATCCTGATCCAACTTCCTCC
The DNA here is from genome assembly GCA_964462945.1 of uncultured Pirellulales bacterium. Lineage (GTDB taxonomy): Bacteria > Planctomycetota > Phycisphaerae > Sedimentisphaerales > Anaerobacaceae. The sequence continues at coordinate 122,640 of CAYWZW010000001.1, read as the reverse complement.
CGATCTCGATCTGGTACATGCCCAGGATTTCATCATTGAACAAGGATTCCTGCCATCCCCTCGTACCCTCGGCTTTCAAAGACACCTTTCTGCTGTTGTACAGAATGTAGTCAATGTGGTCCCAAAACCTGCCCAGCCTTTTCAGTTCGACGTCTTTAAGAATCATGTTCCAGACGTGAAATAACGGCTTGGCTATTTGCGGATGGGTCAAGCCCAACTCCGTTACCAGCCGGTTATCCGCCTTCAAAACGGAGATAATGTCTTCATCGTGACTCATGAACCCGGCGCCGGATGACCTTCCGGGCCGGCCAAGCTCCGTAATCTCTGCGATGGACCGACCCGTGATCATTTTCGTCTGGTTCAATTCCACTTCTGAGTGGAGCCCCGTTCGGGCCAACGTAGGAAAATCTCCGGCATCGACTTGAAGCTGCCGGCCTTTGCCCCATTGCTTTTGCTTGTAGTTCAAGGGATCGCCATTCTCGACAGTCACGGGGACAAGGGCGTACCTGCCGTCTTTCGTGAAAGCTGTCACTATCTCTATTGCGTCTTTTGTTGTGTAAGGTGAAGGTATATCCGGCTTGGCCTCCAGCGTTTGAGGGTAGCAGGGATACGTCTTCTGATTATATGAAACCTGATCTGGAGGGGTCGCTCCTGAAGATATGCCCTGAAACGTCAAGACAACAACAACCGACCAAACACGCGACTGTTCCACTGCCCACATCGTCAATGCTCCTTTCAGTTCTCTGGTTCCAAGCCTATCAGCGACCTGATCTGTTCGCCGCGACAGCGGCTAAGACGCCCGAGCCCGCCGAGCGGTTGACATACGCTTCGCCCATGCGAAATTTTCGGCCTCAGGGCTGTGCGGGACTCGCAGGGCAGATTTCGGGCACGCCCCGTTTTGGTGCCAGCGTGGGCACGTGTCTTTGAGAATAGGCTGAAGGCATTTCCAGATTACGCGCGTGTACAGCCCTTACAGGCTCCGTTCAAGCCGGAGTTCTATTTGAATTACGGCTGTGATAGAACGCGGCACGAACGCTGCTCTAAAATCTAAAGAAAATGCCCAGAGATAGGACCGGATAGAACTCGAACGGCTCCAGGTCATCCTCTATCTCGTCCCTCTCCTTGGCCAGGTTTGCCTGGAAGGCCGGGTCGGATGCCAGCGTACCACTTGCAGACAGGGCCACATCGGGAGAGTCCGTAAAAGCAACGCCAAAATCGCAGTAGAATCCCCATCTCTTGCTGCGGTCCATCGGGTCGCCCCAGCCGATGCCTATGTAGGGAGCTATGCCGTCGATTTCCACATCGCCGGACAGTGTGCCTATATCAGCGGGCAAGTACGTACCATCACCGATGTCCACGCTTTCACTCGGTGTCGCATCCAGATTAAGCGTGTGGTCCATTGAGATCAGACCGCCACTGATGCGGAAAGAGCTGTCAAAGAGATACCAGTCAACCAGTGCGGAAAAAGAAGAGAAGTCTAATCCAACATCGTACTCCACATTATCAAACTCGTCGTCGTAATCGAAATCGAGCGTATTCAAACCGACGCGGGCGTTGACATTCGACGTAATTCCCGTGGTGAGCTCTCCGCCGAATCCTAATGTGCCGGCCTTACCCGAGATCGCCAGTCCGCCGGAGTCCGAGCAGCCCGCCCCGCAAAACAACAGAACCGACGCGATCAGTAACAGGATGGCATTTGATTTTTCTCTCATGGTACTCCCTTCCTTTCTGTTCAGACGGTGGTGAACATGTTTCGACCCTTTTTCAGTTTCTGAAATCCACTTCTCTCTTGGTGTGTTTATCTAACAGTCTTTTGTTTCGTCAATCAAGCCAAAAAATGCAAATTTCGTCTGCGCGATACCTGTTTTCCGGATGCCGAGAGAAACCAGGTAATCGCCACAGCCCTTTTTGAAACCAACACAGTGCAAGCTGAACTATCCAGCCGATTCTATCCAGGACTCGCAAGCAGTGAGGCGTGTTTGTGCTAAAACCTTTTGAATAAACCATTTACGGGCGGGCAATATCTGAGACACTTGATAGCGGCAGCCTGAAAATTACTCTTCGGAGCGGATTCTCTGCGGCTTTGGGCGCCATAATTGGCAGCCGGCGGTTTTGATTTGTTGACGTTCACAGAGGTATTCGATATTATTTCGGATTGAAAAGCGTAGGCGTACTTCCAGGGGCGCTAAATGGAAATGTGGAACATGGTTGTTGGCGAAAGAGAAAACAGCTTTAGGAGCACAGAAAATGAACAGAACATTTTGGCTTGTTGGGTTCGTGGCGATGTGTGCATGTGCGGGGTGCAACTCCGACATTGTTTGTACGCCCCGCTTGAAGATGCTTGAGCACAAGTGTGTTTACGTTGCGCCGATCGAAAGTCAGGACCCGCACGTAGGAAAAGTCATCCGAGACGTTATTGAAAAAGAGTTCATGAGGCGAAGAATTGAACTGTGCGACCCCAATATGGCGACCGTTTTCATCACGGGGACAACCTTCCTGACAGTAAGACCCGCATCAAGACAGACCGCAGAGGCTATTGAGAGCGTTTCTGTGGTGGCCAAAGACAGGGAGGGCGAGATATTGCTGTCGGCTTCTTATGACAACAAGGCGCAGTACACCGCGAGTAAACTTGCCCAGGAATTTGGCCAGGCCCTGGCCGGTAAGCTCAAATAAGATGCCGGAGCCGAGCCGTTCCTATTCGCTTTTTTTGTGATCGCCGCCATCCGCCTTGTTTGAATCTTCGGATGGTGCCCGTACCGTCGTATGAGGATGACGGCATATCCGCCTTCCGTGGATAAGTCAAGGGGAACGCGAATCGCAGGCTACAAACCGTAGAATTCCTTCTTAATAATAGCCGGGGCCGAAAGGCCATCGGCAAGTAATCTTTTCTTGATGGCCGGGTCCGGCGTGTCAAACTGATGATACCAGATCTGCTCACCGGTTTTCGCGTCCGTCATATAAAAGTCAAGATATACGCGGCCTAAGTCGTAAGAATAGACCAACGACACCACAGCATCGTACTGCCTCACGGCATTGACGTCCACGACCGGCGGCGTCGATGCCGTATCAACCGATACGTCAAACAGGCAATCCGCTTTCTCAAGAAACTTCAGGTGTGAAATCATGCTCTGAGCCTCTTTGAGTATCATCGGCGCGTAAGCCGGGTTGGCTTGCTGCGCGGGGGCGCAGACGATGGCGAGCCGGCCATATCGCTGCTGCCGCTCCATACTGAGGCTGGGGCGTATCTCCGGACCACATCCGGCAGTCGCACACGCGATCACGACGGCTATGGGAACGGAAAGAATGAGTTTCATGGCATACCTCCCTGCTAAAGTAGAACCGCATAATTCGTTTTGCACTCTACCCGGACGGCGTGCACATCGCCAACATTATACTATCGCTCCCGCCGGAAGCAAAAAGAATGTGGGAAGGCACACGCCACTGGGCAATATAGAGAATTTCAGTTGATATGTGAAGACTCAAAAGGCAGAATGTGCTCGATATTCGGCGGCTGTCGTCGGGTTGTTTTTGAACTGCCGTATTAAGGAGAAGAAAATGCAGAACGCACGAATAATGACAATTCTGGACAGAAATCTTGTATGAGTGTGCGTAAACGTGTTTTCGAAATCGTGGAAATCGCCAAGCCGGGCGATAACTTAAGTAAAGCCTTCGATATCTTCATCATCGCGCTGATTGCCCTGAACGTCATTGCATTGATCCTGGAATCGGTCGCGAGTATTAAGGCATTTTGCCCCCGGCTGTTCAGCATCTTTGAGTGTGTCTCGGTCATCATATTCACAGTGGAGTACGTTGCACGCCTCTGGTCCTGTGTGGAAAAACCGCAGTACGAAAAGCCCGTAAGCGGACGGCTGAGGTTCTTAATTACGCCTCTGGCTGTGATTGATTTGCTTGCCGTTCTGCCATTCTATCTGCCTTTTATGGGGATTGACCTGCGCTTCCTGCGAATCCTGCGAATGATGCGTATATTCCGTATTGCCAAGCTCGGACGGTATTCCCAGTCCCTTCAAATACTCCAGCGAGTCATGGCAGCGAAAAAAGAACAACTGCTATGCACGCTGTTTGTTCTTGTGCTGCTCGTGATCGTTGCTGCTTCCATGTTGTACTACGCCGAAAACGGCGTCCAGCCGAAGAATTTTTCGAGCATCCCCGCCGCCATGTGGTGGGCCGTTTGTACCTTAACAACGGTCGGATATGGTGACATCTATCCGACCACGGGACTGGGAAAGTTTATGGCGTCCATCATTGCCGTGCTCGGAATCGGTGTGTTCGCCCTGCCCGCGGGTATTCTTGGGGCGGGTTTCGTTGAAGAGATGGGCCGGCGTGAAAAGCCGGCGCGCTGTCCTCACTGCGGAAAAGAAATAGGCGGCACGTAGAGCTTTGATGAGAGCGGCTTCTTAAAGAATATCAGCATACATTGTGTTCTATACCTGACTGTTCCCGGCACCTTCGAGGAACCTGGCCGGATTGTATGCAACGGAGTTGTATGGGGGGCCACGTCAAGCCTTTCGGCCAATTGGATGACAGCTCCGTTTAGGACGTCGATCTCGGTCGGCGTCCCTGGTCATACGTTCTGCGGCACAAGGAAAGGTTCGCGGTAATTGCGAGACAGATACATGTTGGCCTCATTGCTCAGCTCGCCGACGAACCTCTCCGCTTCGGAATCCATCGTCAGCCACGGTCCGAGGATCGGCGGGGTCTGCTGCAAATCCACGGCGTTGAGAACCAGGTGCTCGCCAAGGCGCTCGAACGCATCCGGCAGCTCTTTGCCCGGCTGGATCGATTGCATGGCATCATCGCGGGCCGCCGTGCGCCCGAGCTGATACGAGATATTTCCCATGTGACACAAGGCGGTTGAAAGATGTCCCTGGAGGATATCGGCATGGAGGTCGCTGACGTTCCGGCTGCGTACCGCCTTGATAAAGTTCGCGTGGTGGCCCTCGCCGCCGCTCTCCTTGAACTGCCTGATCCTCTGGCCATCGTAGTCCCAGGCCCAGCCGCCCGCGTAATAGCCGCCCTCACATTCAATCACCGTATCGGCCCGCGTCTTGCGGTAGGTCGCATCCATGGCTGAATCGCCCTGTTTTCGAGGCAGGTTGCGCATTTCAAAGATGATCGGGGCCGGCTCGTAGTCAAAGAACGCCACCTGTGCATTGGGCGTCTGCCGGTCGTCGTCCCAGAGAAACTTGCCGCCGAAGCTGATCACGCGCGGGGCCAGGGTCGAATAACCCAAAGCCCATCGGCACATGTCGATGAAATGAATGCCGTTATTGCCCAGGTCGCCGTTGCCGTAAAGCCATTGCCAGTGCCAGTCGTAGTGCAGGTTCTTTCGCATCAGCGGCAGCAGCGAGGCCGGGCCGGTCCAGAGGTCATAATTGATGTTCTCGGGAACGGGCTGAGGGCCGTTGACCTTGCCGATGGGGCCGCGCGGGCTGAAGTAGTAGCAGCGGGCGCGAAGCACCTTGCCGAGGTTGCCCTGCCGGATGTACTCAAAAGCCTGCGCCAGCCCCTCGTCCGAACGGCGCTGGGTCCCGGCTTGCACGATCCGGCTGTATTTTCGCGCCGCCTCGACCATCTTTCGGCCTTCCCAGATGTTATGCGAGACCGGCTTTTCAACGTACACGTCCTTGCCGGCCTGGCACGCCCAGATGGTGACCAGCGAGTGCCAGTGATTGGGCGTGGCTGTAATAATCGCATCGATGTTCTTGTCTTCGAGCAGCTTGCGGACATCGACATAAGTATCGACCTTTTGATTGCGTTCTTTCAGTTTCCCGACTTCGCGATCAATGATGTCCCGGTCCACGTCGCAGAGTGCCACGAGACGGACGCCGGGGATGTTGCTGAAGTACTTGATATGGTTGCTGCCTTGGCTACTAAAACCCACGACGGCAACGCGAACGTCATTATTTGCACCCAGCGCGCGCGAATACGGTGCCAACGCTGCGGCTGCGCTCCCGGCCAAAGTAGTTCTCAGAAAATTACGGCGTTTCATGCGTTTCATGATTGTTCTCCATGTCTGCGGTCTCTAATCAATAATCGCAACGAACCACAATATGGTACACTACCAGACCCGGCCCCAATGAGCAATAGTCCTGTCCTGGCTTTTGAAGAACCACTCTAAGAAATGTGCTGGTTCTGGTATCATTACGAGTGTAAAATCAGCCTTGATTATGAGGCAGCAATAGCAAGAGAAAGGCATTTTCAGGAGAATACACGATGGACAGACGTATATGCCGCATATTGGCGATAGGTACAGCCCTGGTAGTTATCGGGGCGCCGGCCTTGAGCGTCGGGCAGGACATCGTCAAGGAGGGCCAAGCGCGGGCCGTCATTGTCGTACAGAAAGCCTCGCAGAGCATCGACCAGACTCGGCGGGGGAAATCACCGGCTGCAAGAGCAGGCGGTTTCCGGTGCGACGATCGGACGGCGGGGAACGTATTGGCGGACTGGCTTGAGAAAGTAACCGACGTCAGACTGGAGATTGTCGATCAGCCGCACGCAGACGGGCCCGCCATTTACATCGGGGCCGCGGCGATAGATGCCGGCCTGGATCTGGACGGCATAGACAGCCCGACCAGGGAGGGACTGCGTATCGTCGGCGATGGAAAAGCCCGGATTCTTATTGCCGGACAGAATGAGACCTCGACGGTCAAAGCCGTCTGCCGGTTTTTGGAAGAGCTTGGATGCCGGTATTTTATGGACGACAAGCTGGGCGAAGTCTGTCCGCGGAGCAAAACCGTCACGGTCGGCAAGCTCGACATCGCCGAGAAACCGGGCCTGACGCTGCGAAAAATCTGGGGCTCGCAGTGGACCGGCCAGACTCTCTGGAAGGTCTGGAACGGTGCCGGGGGCCTGGAAATGGCGACCGGACACGCCTGGGCCCAGTACGTCGATGAGAGCCTGTTTGAGACGCATCCGGAGTATTTCGCTTTGCGTGACGGCCAGCGCAGAAAAGGCGGATGGTACTGCACGTCCAATCCGGAGCTTCGCAAGATATTTGCCGAAGGCGTGATTTCAAGGGGCGGCTCCAATCCGTCGGTTTCTCCTCCGGACGGAACCGGATACTGTCAATGCGAAAACTGCCGTGCGCAAGACAACCCCGGCAGTATCGAACCGTCTTCGGGCGGGCCGAGCATGACGAACCGATACGTGGATTTTCTGGACGAGGTTGCCCGTGCGGTCGCCAAGGTTCATCCCGACTGGCTGCTGAGTTTCTATTGCTATGCCGACTACACGCAGGCGCCCACACTCAACCGCAAATTGTCGCCAAACCTGGTGGCCTGGATTGCCCCGATACGGTACTCCCGGTTTCACCGAATCGGCAGTCCCAGCTCAGCCGGCACAACGCAGCTTGCAGAGGTCATAGACAAGTGGGCTTCGGTGGCCGAGCGCATTGCGTATCGCACGTACAACTATAATCTCGCCGAATGTCTGGTTCCCTTCTCGAAGCTCTCGGTGTGGAAGCACGACATTCCGTATCTCAAAAAGAAGGGCTGCATCGGCATCAATCTGGAGTCCCTCGTGAATTGGGAGATTTACGGCCCGCACCTTTACCAGAGCATTCGTTTGGCTTACGACCCCGCTGCCGATAGCGACGCGATGATGGAGGACTACTTCATAAAGTTCTACGGTCCCCTGGCGGGCCCGTTTATGAAGCAGTACTGGCTGAGTATTGACGAGGCTTTTGCGAATATGAAATGCGAGTCCGGCAGCTTTTATGCGTTACATCTGGTGTACACACCCCAGCTCCTAAGAAAGCTCGACGGCCTGATGAAGCAGGCATCCAATGCTGCAAAGCAAAACGAGACTTACTCGGCCCGCGTTGCGATGACATCCGAGGGCTTGAAAAATGCTGTGCAGTATGTCCAAATGCGCGATGCAATGAACAGGGGCGATTTCGCCGCCGCAAAGAAGACATACGACGAGCTATACGCCCGCAATGAGGTCGAAGACAGCAAAGGCTACGGCGACCGCTACAGCCTCAATTACCTCAAACGCTTTGTGGGCACGCACATCCTGGCCGGGGCCGAGGCTACATCGCCGCCTAACAAGGTCCTGCAAGTGCTGCCGGATCGAATGAAGCTGGCCTACGACCCGGCGGACGAGGGCATCGAAAAAGGCTACCACAAACCCAGTTTTGACGATTCGAGCTGGACCGATGTGGCTACATACCGTAACACGTTGAGCGCTCAAGGTCTGCCCGATACCAAATCCATCATGTGGTATCGCACATCGGCAGACGTTCCGGCTGTTCACGGCCGGCTCAGCTTGTTCTTCACCGAGGTGGACGGCCAGGCTGTGACCGTTTATGTCAACGGCAGCCAAGCCGCCTCGCTGGACAAAGAAGCCCGCCGGCAGCCGTTTGAAGTGGACATCACGGATGCGGCCATGCCGGGCAACAACGCGGTGGCGATTAAGGTGGACCACAGAAAGATTACCGAGCTTTGCTTAGGGGGCATCATTCGCCCGGTGCTGCTCATCGAAAAGGCGCAGCCTCGGTAGCGGCGGGGCGACAGAGAGCTGGAGGATTACAATCATGGCGGTCAGCAAACGTGCATCGGGCTGGACCGGAATACTTGGAACTATGGCATTTCTTGTTTTCTCGATGGGCGGCCCCCTTCCCGCGGCCGGCAGCGCCGGACATGCCGTGCCGAAGGAGCATCCCCGGCTGCTCGGCTCGCGAGAGCGTTTGCAGTCTTTGGCGGCCAGCCGGCCCGAAGCCTACCAGCGAGTTGTGAGCGTGGCCCGCGAATCCAGCGCCGACGACCATGCAAAAATGGTATCGATGGCGCTGGTCTGCGCGATCGAACAGGACCGGCAGGTCGGCGAGGCGGCGGTCCAGTTGGCGATGAAATATGTCACCGGTCCAATCAAGGCCGGACACGTTCCCTTCGCGCACGATTTGGCGCGATGTGCGATTGTTTACGATTTGTGCTATGACTCCTGGACGCAAGAGCAGCGCACGAAGTTCCACGAGTATATGAATAAAACGGTTGACGCGAACGTTCGCTCCGAAACCCACGTGTTTCATAACGGCTGGTACGGCTACAAACACTGGGGTATCGGCTTGGCCTGTTACGCCGCCTATTACGAGAACGATTGCGCGCCGGCGATTCTCCGGACCCTCGAAGAGGACTGGCGCACGCGGGCCGCTCCGGCTCTGGAGCTGGCGGGCGACGGCGGCGGCTGGGCCGAGGGCTATTACGTGAACTACTGGCTCTATGAGTGGCTGTTTTTCTGCGAGGTCGCTCGTCACTGCGAAGGCATCGACTATTACACCCAGGCGCCGAAATTCTTTGAGAACCGCGCTGTGGCCGGCATGTTTGAGATGTACCCTGGCCTGAGCACGTACAACTCTCGCAGGCCGATCCCGATGGGGGATGGAGGGGGGCGCGTATTCGGCGGCGATCGCGACAAAGTTCTGTCGGCCAGACGTATTCTCGTGAACTGCTTTCGCGAGGATCCAGGCCACCAGGTCGTGCACGCCTTCAACGAGCTGACTCCGCGCTCAAGCGTCGGAGTCTATGCGTATAAAGACTTCCTCTGGCACGATACCACTGTACAGAAGGGCGATCTTGCAGGTTTTAAGCTGTCCCACATCAGTCCGGGGCCGGGCTACGTCTATGCGCGCAGCTCCTGGGACGACGACGCCACGTATTTCTTCTTCAAGTGCGGCGACCGGTTCACCGCCCATCAGCATCTGGACGTCGGGCATTTCCTCATCTATAAATACGAAGAGCTGGCCGGCGACGGCGGGCACTATGATTCGTTCGGATCGAGCCACGACGTTAACTATCATCTGCGAACCATCGCCCACAGCACGATATTGCTCCACGACCCCTGCGAGACGTGGCCCAACATTCGTGCCGGAACCGTCACCGGCAACGACGGGGGCCAGGCGCACAATTGGCCTCACCACAACGGCGCCGTCACCGACCCGGCCCAATGGCACGAAGGGCGCCATCTGTACGATATCGCCGACATCGTGGCTTTCGAGGACCAGGGCCCCTACGTATATGTCGCTGGTGACTGCACGCGGGCCTACTCCGGCGACAAAATGGGCTGCTTCACGCGCCAGATTGTTTTTATCCGGCCGGGAACGTTCGTCATCTTCGATCGCGTACAGTCCAAGAACGCGGCCTTCAAGAAGACCTGGCTGCTGCAGGCGATGAAGGTTCCCATCCGGACAAATGAGCACTTGGTTATCACCAATGGTAAAGGCCGCCTGTTTGTTCAGACGCTGCTGCCCCAGAATCCGGACATCAGGCTCGTATCCGGCTCAGACGTGTCGCGGGCGTCTCGCCCGCGATTCGAGGGCGGGACGCCCGCGACACTCTATCGTTATGGTGGGCGGAACTACCCTCCCTCGCACAATACGGGGCCGGCTCCCGAATGCCGGATCGAGGTCTCGCCTTCGCAGCAACGGTCCTGGGACTATTTCCTGCACGTCCTGACGGCCGCCGATAGCGATACCGCCTCTGTGGAGGAGGCGGCAGCAAACGTTACCGCTGAGGAAGTCGAAGTCTCCATCGGTAAGACAAAAATCAAATTCACCACAGCGCAAATCGGAGGCAACATCGACCTGGCTGGGTCTCCACGGCCATTCGCAAATGAGGTTGTCCCTCAACTTGGCGGCTTGCCCGGCGAGTGAGCGTCTTTGCCTGTCATCCGCCGTTTTTCAAGTATTCGTTGTCAAATTTCCGTCCACGTTCCAGGGTTGGGGACGGGGTAGCAGCCTTTGGCATCGGCTTGCACCGGCGCGGGGCTGTCGTAGGTCAGATCAGCCACATTCGAGCAGAAATTGAAATTCGATGCCATGATCTGGTCCCAGGTGATGATCTTGCCGGAGTGGATCGCGGCACGTCCCATGATCGAGGCCAGATTGGCGAACGCCGCCCGACGGGCCTCGTTATGCGGCTTGTCTTTGCGGATTGCATCAAGCAATACGTCCCACTCCACCTGATACGGGCTTACCTTCTCCTTCTCCGGCTGCCACGCGATGCTGTCTTTGATCGTCCGCTGATCTTTATATATCTGCACGGTCGGGGCGTGGACATTGCCGGAGAATTGTGCTGCGCACTTGGTGCCGTGCACGAACGTGGCGAATTCGTCGTGACAGTTCTGCCAGGAACGGCTGTTGACCATGGCCTTGGTGCCGTCGCCGAAGGTGTACTCGATGGCGTAGGTGTGCAGGTTCTGGCTGCAATCGTCACTGTTCGGCTCGCGTCCGCCCAGGCCCTCCGCCGAGACGGGCCAGGCGTCCTTGATCCAGCAGCATTCGTCCACCTGGTGAATCATCATCTCGATGAACCACGCCGAGGAGACCCACAGGAAGAAGTACGGCCGCCGAATCTGCCAGAGCAGCTCGCTCTGGCCGCCTTTGAACGGCTCCATTCGGGCGCCGGGGTCCATGCGGTAGGCACGGATCAGTTGGATTTGGCCCATCGCACCGTCGCGGATCCTCTGGATCAGGGCCTGCCGCGAGAACGAATGCCTGCACATGAGCCCGCAGGCGATTTTGAGGTTCTTTTTCGCCGCCGCCTCGCCCAGGCGGAGGATATGCTGTGTTCCTCCCGGGTCAGGCGCAAATGATTTCTCCATGAAGACATTGACACCTTTCTCGATGGCATACTCGACGTGGGTTGCCCGGAAGGCCGAATGGGTGGCCTGGATCATGACGTCGCCCGGACGCAGGCAGTCGATGGCCTTGCGATAGGCATCGAAACCGAGGAATCGCCGGTCCTCCGGCACGTCGATTTGATTACGGAATTGCTCGCTGAGGGCCTTGTGCGACCGGTTCAGCCGATCCTCGAACACGTCGGCCATGGCGACGAGCTTTGTCGGTCCGGTCGTCGAGGAAAGGGCGTTTCCGACTGCGCCGCCGCCGCGGCCCCCGCACCCGACCAGCGCCAGCCGGATCGTACTGTCCTCGGCGGCGTAAATCCGAGGCAGAGCGACGCCCGCCAGAACCGAACCGGCGACGATCCTTCCACTCTGTGCCAGAAACCGTCGGCGAGAAGGTTTGTCGCGTTCCGTTTGCGATGCGGTCAACGTATCATGCTTGGTTTGTCGTTTCATAATTGCTCCTTCGCAAGAAATCTACAGATTATGTGATCATCATGCACTTGTCGATCAGGCGCCGTCCGAGAGACTCTCGGACGCGCTACGCCTTGAGCGCCTTGTTCATTCTTTCGATGGTGTCGTCGATCTGCTCCGGGCTCAACATGCCTACGGTGATGGCGTCCACCAGCTCATTCTGGAACACATACCTCAGTGACGCGTCTTTTTCATCGGGTGTCACTAACTTGCCCGCCCCGAAGATTTTCATGCCGAGGACGACCTTCCCGTTCGCCCGGGCTTGCTTGAGCACCGGCGTCACTTCTTCCACGGAAGCATCCATGGCCGCCTCTGTGCCTCTGTTATTGATGCGAGCCAGGACGACGTCCACCCAGGGATGGGCCGCCGCCACTTTCAGAGCGCCGAAGTCATGACAAGAGACGCCGACGGCCCTGACCGCACCTTTGTCCTTCATTTCGGACAGCTCGTCCCGGACGCGTTCGAATGTCTGAGGCCATTCGGCGTCCGTCATGCAATGGATCAGGCAGATGTCGATGACCTCGGAGCCGAGCTCCTTGCGGAAGCGATCCACTTCCTCCTTTGCCCCGCCCGAAGGTGACACCCAGTACTCTTTCCGCGGCCAGATCTTGCTCAAGACGATGTATCTGTCTCGCGGCACCCCCTGGAGAGCATGCCGGACGTAGCTATGTGACCCATAGAGGTCGGCCATGTCCATGAAGCGGATCCCCTGGTCCAGACTGTGACGAATCAGCTCATCGAAGGCTTTTTCGCCTAAGCGAGTGTGGGCTGAGGACCGTCCGGTGCCGTTGAATCCGGTGCCCTGAGCTAGGCGAGAGGCCTTGATACCGGTGCGGCCCAGGGTCACAATGTCGGTGGCCCGGCCCCCGCGCACGGCCTTATTCGCCTCAGCCCCACGCAACCATGCCGGCCCGGCGACGACGGCACCCACGCCGGCCAGAGCGCTGGTTATGAACTGCCGACGGCTGCAACCTGACTTTGTGTCTCTCAAATGCGTAACATGATCATACATGCGAATGACTCCTTCCAGGATTTGTACGTTGAATCAATGCTCTTATTTGTATTTGTTGGCTCTTCACGACCAGAGCCTATACGACCGATAGAGACTCCTGTGCGTTGAGAAGCCCATAACACGTGGTACGGGCCGCTCAGCTAAAATCTATTATAGTCTCGCGTGATATCTTCTTCAACTATGAAACTGCCGCGTAAGACCGTATTTTCCACATCGTTCGCGCTTGTAACGGTCTGCCTGGGGCCTTATAATCACTCCCCGGTTTGTGTTATGCCGGGCGGCTCGGATGAACGAGGCGAAACAGGAAATCGCCGGCGGATGGCATTGAGGTTATGCAAGGTTTTAGGAAATATGACCCAGAAAGAGAAGGTATCCAAGCTAAGCCAGCTTCTTGAGGATGTAGAGGAACACGTTGCGCGCTGCGACGAGCTTAATCCGTGGGGCGGAGTCGAAGCGCGCGCGGCATTTCTTGGGGTGTGTTTAAGCGGCGCAGCTCTGATCGCCCGGTTGGCTGCGATAGACCCGGACGTCATCGGCAAATTCCGGCGTCTCAAGGCCCTGCCGCAGCTCGACGCCGACGATCTGTCGATGCTGGCCCGCCACGCGGACGGCGGGCTGGAATCGCCCGCAACGGACGCAGACTCTAAGCGAGCCGTACAAGTCTGGGGACAGGCGCTGGAGCTGACAGCGGGATTGAAAGGGGCGGCTAAGTTCTGTGCTTCTCTGGCGGGAGGAGGAAAAGGATGGTCCAAAGAGCAGGATGAGAGAATCGAATTCAAAGAAGCCAGTCAGAAGCTGGCCGGTTTTCTGCTCTATGATTTGCTGGACGTTCTGGCCGAATACGAGCCGGAGGAATACGTACCCCTTCGCTTGCAGGTAATATGTTCGTATTTGAAGGAGCTGCGCATTGAATTCCTCTGGGATGCACACGTTCGGGGACCTTGCCGGATGGACAGTATTCCCGGCCAATGCAAATTTGAAAACCTGCCGGATCACCTTAAGGGCCAACTCGCGGCGGTGCACGGAGGCAGAGAGCACGAATTGACTTTCTCTGCGGACAGAGCGGGGGAATTTGAATGCCGGATAAAGAACACAGGCACCAGGAACTACAGAGCACTGCTGGATAGTATTTGGGATGTCGCGACCGGCAAATTGCAGTCTCATCCGCAAGACGGCTCCGCCGTCTGGGCGTTCACAGATCGCGAGTGCATCCAGAACCTCGAAGCGTACGCCTCTCTGATTGCCGACCTGTTGAAGCCGCTGTCGGCGCTTGCGGACTATGGCGACTGTGCCAGAGCGATCAGGGCACTTCTACGAAAGGGCAAGGGGCGCTGGACACAAATGAGCCACGTTGAGTGGTCCTATCTCGACGAGCTTGACAAACTCATTGCCGAGCTTGACGGCAGGACCAAGCCGTGTCAGCTTGAGGCTTGAGGTCAGCGGTCGGCTTTGCGACCAGGGTTCTGCTGGTAGCATTGCTCCATGATCGCCTCCGTCCGGGTGGCCCCGAATCTCGTGCAGCCGGCCTGCCTGACCTTGAGCGCCATCTCCAGGTCGCGTATGCCGCCGGCCGCTTTGACCTGCACCTTCCGCGATACATTGTCCCGCATAAGCCGCAGGTCTTCCAGCGTCGCACCGCCGGCCGCGAAGCCGGTCGAGGTCTTGACAAAGTCGGCCCCCGCTTCTTCGCAGAGCCGGCAGGCCACCTTCTTTTGCTCATCCGTCAGGTAGTAATTCTCGAAAATCACTTTGACAAGGACGTTGTGACGGTGAGCCACCTCAACAACGGCCCGGATGTCATTGCTGACGTACACATAGTCGCCGCCCCGAAGCCTGCCGATGTGAAGCACCATATCCAGCTCGACGGCCCCGTCTTTGATTGCCTGCTCAGCTTCAAAGACCTTTGTTGCGGTCGTGTTGTAGCCGTGCGGGAAGCCTACAACCGTGGTTGTCCTGACCCCGGACCCCTCCAGAAGCTCCTTGACCACAGCGACATCCGACGGGCTGCAGCAGACGGAGGCCACCTTATACTTCCTGGCAATCCGGCAGCCTTCGCTAATGTCTTCCGCCGTCAGCTCCGGTCGCAGAAGTGAGTGGTCGATCATTTGTGCTATCTGGTCACAGTCGTAATCCATAGGCACCTCCATTGAATGTCGAATATCGAACAAGGAATGTCCAATGATGAAGTAATCGCGACCCGAGGAGAGAAACTCAGTTTCTTCCTTCGATATTCGTTATTCGTTATTGGATATTCATTATTCAAAACCGGGATCTCCGCATTTTGCGAGGCTGGCTCCGAACATTCCCGGTTTTTTTACGTATCGAAGTGTAAAATCAGAGCCATGCTTTGTAAAGAGAAAATGGAGAAAGCCCCTGCCTTTTCGGGAGCAAGCGGTGAAGGAAGCAGGGGCTCGAAGCATGGAGGAGGCTATGATGACCACAAACTGCACTCCCGACTTACGATATTCATCTTAAGCATCTTGCTCTTACGGTCAACCTCGTAGAATTACTGGTTCTGATAGGAAAATCTAACAGGTAAATTCGCGCGTCGGCGGCGGTCCGATTAGCGGAGAAGCATTGATAATCAATTGAAAAGGGGCCTATGCGGCCAGAGTAGCACGGGCTTCCAGCCCGTGAAAGCGCGGCCAGGATGGCCACGCCACGTGCCGCATACGCCCCGAACGGATGCATATCCTGAGTCACTTTAGCCGACCGTCACGAGTGCTCCTAAGGAGTTCTTGGCGGATACAGGCGAATGTCGTCAATGTACACTCTGCCCGAGCCGCCGGGCTGCGGCTTGTTCTTGTCGCCGAAGCCAATGGCAATCGTGTTGACGTTGGCCAGATTCACGCCCTGGCTTGCAAAGACCTGGAGCGGTATCCTCCATTCCGTCCAGGCATGTATCTGCGCTGCCTTTGGGTCATCGTGATAGACTACCGCACTGCCGTTGAGAGCAACGTACATCTGCGCCGCGGCATTAAGCAGATGGCCGTGGAACCAGATCGTCAGCGTCTCGACACCTCTTTCTGTCCAGTCCCGCGGATAAGTCAACGTCATGGTTGCCTCGGCGTACTTCAGATCGGTGTCGTAGGAATACGGCATGGACTGGGAACCGCCATGGACAATCGCCCTCTCGGCATACGGGGGCATATCATGGCTGACGAGTGAACCGTTTACAGCAGGAGTGGTAAAGCCATCGATCCAGCTTTGCCAGATGGCTTCGTTGGCCGCGTCATTGTCGGTGTAGTCCTCGAAATCGTCCACGACCAGGAAATCGGCCGTAGTGAACCCCCAGAGAGGACCCTTCGACGGATTGCCAAGATTGTCGAGCTCATCGATGCGCCAATAGTAGGCGGCATCCCACTCAAGTTTTCCAGGGTCATAGCTCTCCGAGCCAAGGTTCTTACTACCCTTGTACTCAGGCGAGCCTATACCGGCAGTGCGCACGGCGTCTTTGTCTGTGCCGAAATACACTTGGTGTGAAGCAGCATCAGCGGCCGGCAACCACTTAAGAATCTGGTTCTGCCTCACATCGACGGCGCCATTGGCCGGTCTCGGGCTCCCGACGGCTCCCGGCGTGGTAAAGCACCACACCTCGCCCTTCACCGTCTCGAAGCCGTAGAACTCGTCAACCCGCCAGTAGAAGACCTTGCCCAATTGAAGAGTGCCGGGCTTATACGTTCGAGCCCCTTGGGGGACACCCCCGACGGCGTTGTTCACCATGTCGTAATCCTCGCCGAAATAGACGGTGTGCAAAATCGCGCCGAAACCCGGCTCCCAGCTTAGGACGACGTTCGGATCTACAAACTGGGCGCCATCGGCGGGACTTGGGCTGTAGGCGGTCTTCGGGGCAATCGAAAAGCTCCAGACAGGACCGCTGTGCGTCGTCTTACCATCGGCCTGAACCTCCTCGATTCGCCAGTAGTAGGTGGTGCCCGAGACAAGCCCGTCCGGATAAGGGAAACCAGGAAAGCCAAGGGCAAAAGTCGTCGCGACCTGGTTGCCCCGGAACGTGTCGCCAATCCCGGCTTCGACGTCGTTACGATTCTCACCGACGAAAACGGAATGTGAAGCGGCGTAATCTCCCGGCGTCCAGCTCAGGGTTACCCACGTGTCTCGAAGTATGGCGCCATCGGCGGGGTTGGGATAACGAGGACCGGGCCTGTCGCCGCCGACCCACAGATACTGGCTTGGGATCACGCTGCGGGGTATTCCCGGGCCCATCCATGACAGTTCACATCTCGCATCGCCGCCGTTCTCATAATACTCCAATTTGATCGGGTATCCCTGTCCGGCTTTCAGGTTAATCTGGCCGTTGTTCTGGGTGTTGCTGTGGTCGGTCCAGTTGTCGATAATGAGCTCGTTGTTCACCCATAGCCGCACACCGTCATCTGTCTGGGTGTAGAACGTGTAGATCCCGGAAGTCGGCACTTCAATCTGGCCCGTCCACCGCACGGCGAAGTTGTCTGCCCCTACGGACGGATCCGGTGCATTGCCCGCCCAGTTGAAGTTGACGGTAGGATCCAACCGCTCCATCACGGGAGTTCCCCAGGGCTCTGTCGGAGGGCTCCCAGTCCATTCATAATACTGGCCGAGCAAACCCTCCGCCCCACGGGCCGGACCCGGCGTGCCCAGCACAACAGCAAAAAGAATCAAATAAGTCAATTTCCTGCCCATAGTAATCCTCCTTTCGAAAAGGTTCAGGGCGCCATGCTGTGACCGCGCACCATCCCTGACCTAAAAAGGGGCCTATAGCGAATCAATCGCTATAGGCTCCCTATTGGCGCGAATCCGGAATACGAACCGCACGATCCTGATAATTAGCCAAGTCTCGGCTTAGGGTGCCGGTGGATACAAACCAATATCATCGAAGTACACCTTACCTGCACCGCCAGCCTTCGGATTCTTCTTGTCCCCCAGACCGACGGCAATGGTATCAACGTTGGTCAGGTTGACGCCCTGGTTGGCAAAGGCTTGCAGGTCGATATCCCATTTCGTCCAGACGCCTATCTGGGCTGCTGCAGGATCACTATGTGTGACCACCGCGGTGCCGTTGAGAGCCACGTACAGCGGATCGGCGGCATTGGCCGAATCGCCTCTGAACCAAATCGTCAGCGTCTTGACACCTCTCTCGGTCCAGTCCCGCGGATAACTCAGCGTCAGCACCACCTCTGAGAGCTTGGCGAGGCTATTGTCGTAGGACACCGGCATGGCCTGGCGGCCTTCGTGGACGATGGTCTCTTCCGTATAGGAAGCCGTGGTCTCATCGCCCACTGCGGCACCGGTCCCGTTTCCAGCGTAGGCCGGCTCACTGCCGTGCGCACCGTAGCCAAGCCCATCTTTCCATGCCCACCATATCTCGTTGTTTCCAACGTCGTAGGCCTCAAAGTCGTCCACGACCAGGAAGTTGGCGGTCTTAAAGCTCCAGACGGCGCCCTTCCACGGGCTGCTGGGATTGCCGGTGTTGACCTCATCGACGCGCCAGAAATAAAGGGTGTCCCACTCCAGCTTGCCCGGGTCATAGCTTTCGGAACCAAGGTCTTTGGGGCCCTTATACTCGGGCGAGCCGGTAGTGGCGTTGAGCACGGCATTTTCGTCAATGCCGAAATAGACCTGGTGCGAGGCAGCCTCATCGCCGGCGTCCCATCGCAGAACCGGCTGCTGCCGGACATCCACGGCGCCGTTAGCCGGATTCGGCCGCAGAGCCCAGACCGGCAGCAACAATGCGGTCTGAGGAACGATCTCCTTCGGCAAAGAGGGATTGGACCAGGAGAGCTGGGCTTGCATATTACCGCCGCCCCCGTATCCTCCGCCGGCCACATTGGCAATTTCCATCACGATCGGACAGGTTCCAACCTCCAGGTCGATCTTCGCCTGGTACTCGATGGCCATGTGATGCGCCATCCAGTTGTTGATGATCAGCTTGTCATCAACCCACACGCGTACTGCTTCAAATACGTTCGCGTAGAAGGTGTAGGTCTCGGTGAAGGGCACGTTCAACATGCCGGTCCATCTAACCGAGAATACAGGAGCCTGGACCCCCGGCCCCGGCGAGTTGCCGCCCCAGTTGAAATTAATGTCAGGATCAACTCGGACCAGAGCAGGTGTACCGGCCAAAGTCACGTTGTTGAAGTATTCTCCTCTTATACCTCCAAGGCTGGCATCTCCGGTCGTGAAGCTCCAAACATTGCCCTTATGGGTTTCTCGGCCGTCAAACTCATCGACCCGCCAGTAATACGTCTTGCCCATTTCGAGCGTGTTCAGCGCGTATGTTGTTGCGATCTGGGGCGCACCTCCGGTGGCGTTGGTCACGGTGTCGAGGTTGTCGCCGAAATAAACGGTGTGCATTTTCGCGCCCTTGCCGGCGGTCCAGCTCAGGTCGGCATCCGGATCCACGAGTCTGGCCTTGTCAGGAGGAAGAGGTCTCCAGGCCGTCTTGGGGGGAACCGCGAAGCTCCAGAGAGTGCCCACCCAGGGGCTGTCCGGATGTAGGTCATTGACCTCATCGACCCGCCAGTGGTAGGTTGTGCCTTCAACAAGGCCGTCCGGATAAGGGAAGCCGGGGAAGCCGACAACGACGTACGGAGAGGTCTTGTTGCCCAGGAACGCTTCTGCGGTGCTACTTTTTACCGCGTCCACATCGTGGCTGAAGTACACATTGTGTGAGACGGCGAAGGCACCGGGACTCCAGCTCAGAGTGGCCCAGTTATCCGGATGGATGGCACGGTCCGCCGGCGAGGGATTACTGGCTCTGGATTCGCCGCCGAGTATTCGTATCTCACCGACCGACAGCGCCCTGTCGTAGATGCGGACATCGTCCAGCATACCGTTGTACTCGTCGCCGGCCGGCGCGGTCGCATGTTTCGTTCCGATCGTGAGAGTCCCATTAGAGGTGGTCATTGTGCCACTGGAGGCTTGTTGACCGGCCACGGCCCCGTTGTAATAGACTTTCATGGATGAGCCATCGTACGTAGCGGCAAGGTGAGTCCACTCCCCTAATGGCGGCAGGCCCACAAACTCAAGTCTGTCGGGGCTCAGACCCGGCAGATGGAAAACCATATTGTCGCCCCACTCTTTGAGGAGACGATACTGGTTATCCCCTCCTCCCGAGCTTTTTTGCAGTATCCTGTTATTGCCCGTCCAGCTCGGATTTATCCAGGCCGTAATGCTAATCGCCCTGGTCGGGTCCATCGAAGGGCTGTCCTGAACCTGTACGTAATTATATGGGCCGGTGAATTTGAGCGCCCCGCCGAGCTTCCCCGCGTCTGTCCACTCCACCGGGCCATGAAGGGCGCCGTTGTTATTCTTACCTGATGAATCGGCGGCAACGGCACCGACCCCTTCATCGAACTTCCACCAGCCGACAAGACTGGCGTCAACAACTTGGGCTGCGCTGGCTCCGGCCAGGGCCAGCACAAGAACAAAAGAAGCTAAACAACCTAATTTCCTGGACATAATAATCCTCCTTCAAAAAAGGATGTTACGATGAAAACGACCAATCACAATCTCCAACTTGATTACACTCTCCCCCCGTCTGCCAAAGACAACTTTTTGCGATTTGGCACCACCTCCTTTCTTCGAAAGCCCGATACAAGCCGTTCGTTAAAATCTGCGAACAATACCACATTTCATTTATACCAGATTGGCTCTCTCGCTGTCAAGGATATTATCCGGACGATCGCATGATTTATCCGCCGTACGCCCGCCTGCCATCGGTCGGGCAGGTCTGGCGGATTTATCCGTGCCATCTGCCCAAAGACAGGACGATGCTCATTTGTTGGAAACGCCCCATTTTGCCGCCGGAGGCCCGATTTCTTGGGAAATTCGGCCTGAAAACGATGCTGGAACGGCTGAATGGCCTCTTTGGCGGCAAGATCATACGTTTGCGGTTCCAGGGGTAGTCAGGGATGAGTTTCTGGTTTGGCAGGCCGCATCCGCGGCTTCAAACGACCGGTATATAAGCAGTTGAGGCGCCTATCTTAAGCCCGGCTTTGTGAATTCTAAAATGGGCGGTAGAGGACTTGAACCTCTGACCTCCTGCGTGTCGAGCAGGCGCTCTAGCCAACTGAGCTAACCGCCCCGATGGACGTTCGCTCGTATTATGGCCGGGGAGAACCAGGAAGGCAAGTATTTTTGCAGCTATCAATTCAAATTTCTTCTGATGACCGCCGCTGTGGAAACCGTTCGGTGCATGTCGCCGCTGGCAACGGTCATGGAAATCTGGACACTCTTGACTTTAACCTCCATGTTTTCGACCACCGAATTCTTTGTGCATGTCATAGCGGTCACGTTGTCACAAAGCACATAATCGGCGTCGGACAAGTCATAATTCGTGACCAGATAAAGTTTCCTGGCCCCGCTGTCATATCTATACGTTATGTTCTTTCCATCGGCGGTAATGAGGGAACATTCATTGTTTGGTGCGCTGGGATCCACCGCATCGGCCGTTCGCAGTTGAGTTGTCATGCGGAACATGGCCTGCCGCGCGTTGTTGATGGTTTTGAAAATTTCCTCGTTTTCCCGGCAATTTACGGCCGACGCATTGAAAGCGACGGCAACCGCGGCCAGCAGCATTCCTGCTATTGCCAGGGCAAGCAGCAGTTCCACAAGCGTAAAGCCGGTTTGGCGTCTTGTATTATGCATTTGGTCTCTCACAGTTCGCTGGGCACTTGGTGATATGCGCTCCATGTTTTTCAGTATCGGGTCCGAAGCGAAGTCGCCGAACTGATTTCCTTTGATTTCAAATAGACCTTTACGGTCACGCGAACAAAAGCGCTGCCATGATCGGCTACAACCAGCTCGAAATTCGACGCGTTGACGTTCTGAACCGTGACCTTCTGCGAAAACGCGGCAAAATCCGCCAGGGGGCCTCGATCGGCATTGATGGGCGGCGTGAAAGTCGCGCCGTCGAAATCGTTCAGGTCGTCGTAGGTTGCCGGTGTCTCGCCGGATTCCGGGCCGAATAGGTCAACTCCACTTTCCGGAGTTCCCGGCTCAACGACCGGCAGCAAAGCCGTAAGCTCCCGGATTTGCTCGACAAGAAACTCCGCCGTCGATAGGTCGGTTCCGATGCCGTTGGCCTTTGTGAGGGCGCCGTTGGCCGCCATCAGGGAGGCGACCGCCAGACCCACCAGCACTACGGCGATGAGCGCCTCAATAAGCGAAAAGCCGCTGTTGTATTTCGTAGCTCGCATTTTGTTTGTCCTCGACTATCAGTCCTGTTCCCGCGCCCCGGGCGAGCGGGAACCCGAGCGATGAATCTATTTGCCCATCACAATACTGGACATCTTGAAGATCGGCAGGATAATACTCATCGCGATAAAGCCGACCAAAACACCCATGATCACGATCATGATAGGCTCGATCATGGACGTGACCATTTTGATCACCGTCTTGAGCTCTCGAGCGTAGTAATTCGATACATCTCTGAGCACATCGCTCATCGTTCCTGAGTCTTCGCCGCTCCGTATCATTTGCACGACGTTGCTCGGCATCAGGGTGTACTGGTTCAGACTGGAGGCAATTTTCTTGCCCTGCCGAACCTCATCATAGACCCCGAGCCACATATTCTTATACAGAGCATTTCCCGCTATTTGGGCGGTTATGGACAGGGTGTTCAGTATGGGCACGCCCGCTTTCACCAGCACGCTCATGGTGTGCAAGCTCCTGGTGATATAGAGATTCCGGCACAGCGTCTTGATCAGGGGCAACCACAGTTTTGTCTTGTCCCACCACAGGCGGCCGTCTTTCGTCCCGATAAAATACCAAAATCCCCAGAAGAAAGCTCCGACCGCCGGGACAATAAAGTACCAGTAGCTGCGCAGAAATGCGCTGCTGGCCATGAGAGCTTTGGTGGGTCTGGGAAGCAGATGTTCCTTGCCTGCGAAGATGGCCGTGAACCTGGGCAGAACGAAGCACAACAGGAAAATCGTCACGGATACCGCCATGACCGCGATGATAATCGGATAGACCATCGCGCCTTTGATCTGCGAGCGAGTCTCGGCCTCGGCGTCCAAGTACTCGGCCAGTTTCTGGAGCATACTGCTCAGCGAACCGCTGATCTCCGCTGCAGCCACCATGTTGATATAGAGGTCGCTGAAGACCTGAGAATGCTCGGCAAGCGCCTGGGAGAAACTCTGTCCGGCTTCGATTCGATTCTTCAGGTCCATAATGACCAGCTTGAATTTCTGGTTGTCATTTTGTTCGGCGATGGCCTCAAGTGAATCCTGAAGGCTGATTCCAGCCCGGACCATCACCGCAAGCTGATTCGTGAAATTAAGAATGTCCCTTCTGCTGGGCCCGAATTCAACTTTGAACCGGCTCACCTTTTGCCAGGTGTTTTGCTGCGGCTTCCTGGAGGAATACCTCGGTGTGGACGTCGATTCTCGGCAGCTTTGGTCCTGATCCCATGGCGCCCGGTCCTGGTGTCGCCGTTCTGCAACGGCGGTTGCACCTTTATTACTTTGCGAAGATTCTTCAAACATATCGGTAAGTCCTGTCTTTCTGTGTTCCCATCCCGGTCCTATTCATCCTCTTGCGGAGACATGCCTGCCCGTGCAAGAGCAGGCGGCTGGCTATCATGCCACGGAAGTCTCCTCCTGTTCTTCGGGTGATTGAACGACCTCAAATTCGTCGGCAGGGATGAGCAGCTTTTCCATCTTTGAGGGGTTGCTTGAGCGCATGATTGCCTCGTCCCTGTCTATGTAGCCTTTGAAATACATGTCGGAGATGCTATTGTCCAGATTCTGCATCCCCAACCTGCGGGAGGTCTCGATAATATTGGGGATCTCGTAGATCCTGTTTTCACGGATGCAGTTCCTCACGGCCGAGGTACAGAGCAATATTTCCGTGCAGGGGACCATCCCCGGTTCGTCCACGCGCCTGAACAACGTCTGTGAGATGACCGCCTGCAGGGTATTGGCCACCATCGTTCGAATCTGGTTCTGCTGAGCCGCGGGATAGATGTCGATAATACGTTCGATTGTCTGCGACGCATTGATTGTGTGCAGCGTGCTAAAGACAAGGTGTCCGGTTTCGGCGGCGGTAATGGTCGAGCCGGTGGTCTCCAGGTCTCTCATCTCGCCGACCATAATGATGTCCGGGTCCTGGCGGAGCACGTGTTTGAGCCCCGAGGCAAATGTCGTGCAGTCAGAACCCACCTCACGCTGCTCGATCATGCTGCCTTTGTTCTCGATCATGTACTCAATCGGGTCTTCCATCGTGACGATGCGTTTTCGGTACTTTGTGTTGATCAAGTCAACCATCGCAGCGAGCGTCGTACTTTTCCCGGAGCCGGTGTGACCGGTTACAAGCACCAGGCCTCTGGGCAGGTCCGTCAGCTCTTTGACGATGGGCGGCAGGTGCAAGTCATCTATTGCAGGAATCTGATTCGGAATGACCCTGAATGCAATGGCAATGGTGTCCCGCTGGAAGTGGGCGTTTACACGGAAGCGATGGCCGTCATCAAGGTCGGTCGAGAAATCAAGGTCTTTGTTCGCTTCGAATTTTTTGAACCTGTCCGGGCCAATCATGGAAAGGACCATTTCCTTGGCGTCTTCGTTGCTGATGGCTGGAAAATCCAAATCGATCAATTCGGTGTTTCTTCGCAAGATCGGCGGCATACCGACGTTGATATGCAAGTCGCTCGCGCCGCTCTCTATCACATTTGTCAGTATCGTTTTCACATTTACCATTTCAGGCTTCCTTCAATATACGCGTGAATGAGGTTCTAAAATGCCAATACCGGGATGGAATCACTCCGACAGCTTCAATACGATCTCCACGCCCTCCGCTTGTGCGTCAGGCCGTCCGCCGTCATCCTCGCCGGTCCATTGCAGCTTTACCGAATTATCGCCGATCTCGCGAACCGTGAAACCTTGTATGGAATCCCCCTCGTTGAGGATCTTGCTCCCGATCATGCAGCAAGTCCCTTGATCCGAGCGCATAATGCTCAAGAGCTTCATATCCTTTGTTTTTTGTCTTATCTGCTGTCGCCGGACCAGATCGAGGTCCGTCTCGGAGGTCGCTTGCACAACAGGCTCATTCTTGGGGTCGGCAAGGAACAATTCAAGGGTAAATGGGTTCCTGGTGAGTTCATTGACCTGGACCTGGAGCACACCTGAGAACTCATAGAATTTCTTGACGATCTCATCCATCCTGCTGAACATTTCGGATTTGGCACCGGTCAGCCGGGCCAGGGCCGCCTCAACTTTTGTTTCTTCAGCGTCAACGGTTGTTGCTGAGGCGGCATGAGGTGCGCTCTTCTTAATCATAAACCAGAGGCACAACAGACCGATAATGAACAGAGCGGTAAGCAAAATCGTACTCTTGCGGGTTCGCCTTCCGTGAGTGGCTACGGTCAGGTATTCCTGCTCCTGCGGCGGCTCCGGACCGTCTGCCCGCGGCTTTCCGGCGGGGGCATCGGGCTTCTGCCCCTGCAAATCCACGTTGTGCTGCTCGCGTAAGAAAGACAACATAGCTAAGCTCCCTTAATTCTCGTGTCAGATTGAATTTACACTTCTTCTTTTCTTAACCGTTTACGTTCTGGAAGAATATGCTCACTGTAAAATCAGCAGCTATTTGTCCATCGCTGTCCTTGTGTTTCTGCAGATCGAGCTCGCGAATTTTCATGATCCGCGGAAGCTTCTCAAGTTCCAGGAGAAAGGAGTAGAACGAGCTGAAATTGCCCTCCAGCGCCATTTTCAGCGGCTGCTCGATGTAACCGCTATTGTCTTTTCTGTTGAGCGTCCGAATGGTCTTGGGCTTGAGACCCTGCTTTTGAGCAATGACCGTGACCTGCTCAAGCACTTCGTCGATCTGACTGGTCGGAGGCAATTTGCTTTCAAAGAATCCCATGGCCTCCTGCAATTGTTCAAGCTGTTTTGTAAGACCTTCTGCCGCTGCTGTCGCTTCCTCGAATTTGGCCAACTGTGCCAGTTTCGCATCGACTCGACTTTTGGCCTCGGCCAGATGTGCGTTCGCCGGCCTGATCATATACTGGTAGCCGATGACAGCAACGCCCACCAACAAGATGAAGAACACGACTTTTCTAAGATTGCCTGTCATAATTGTGCCCTCGCTTTAAGGATGAACCCATTTCATTTTGCCCTGGGGGCCCTTATCAGGGCCCCCAAGCGGCACAGGTTCTAAAAATTCCATACGCTATTCACCGCTTTGCTCCTGATACTCTCGACGTCTTCCTTGGTAAGATGGACGTCTTTTCGGAGCATGGCCGTCAACTTGAATTGCCTGAGGGTGTTCCCCTCCACTTTGTATTCTTTCGATTCCACCAGCGCCACGTTGTCCAGCAAACTCGAATTCGTCAGCCGCTTGATGTAGGCCGCGACTTGAAGATCGCTCGGAGCAATGCCTCCTATGTCTATAAGCGTCTCCAGCAGTTTCTCCGCATTCACCGCTTCAGAACCTTCTGTTTGGGTATCCGACTGTGATGTTTTCTGGGCCTGAGCTGCCTGATACTTGTTGATGGGGGCGGCGGGGGTGTTCTGCTTTGACTGCCTCTGAACCAGTTTCAGATCCGAGAGCGACACGCCCGTCGGTAAGTTATTCGTCAGCGATGCCAATAGAATGCTTCTTGGCATCGGTTCAATCAGCTCTGCGGTGGTCAGCGCGGTCTTCATCATGTCCCGGCGTTTTGCCTGGAGCTCCTCGAACTGCTTTATGGCCTCCTGCATTTCGGCGAGCTTCTTATTGACAAGCTCTTCGTGGGCGATGCAGGCACGCTGGCGTATCTTGACAGCCGCAAATGAACCGCCCAGGGCCGTCATCAGGACCGCGAACAGCACAAGGTATATGAAGTTTGTCCTGCGGGATTCATTGTTTTGGGCGTAATCTTCAGGAACAAAATTTACATCGACCATTTTGGATTTACCTCCTCTTCTCTGGTGGTCACTTCCGGCTGCCCGCTCTTTACAAGAGGCTCAGTCCGAAAGCTACAGCCCAGTTGACGCGCGGATCTCTTCTGTCTATGACGGCAGGGGTCTCCCGTCTGTCCGCTTCGGCTGCTCCCAGCCGACACGATTTTGCTATTTCAACGGCGGCCAGGCAGTCTCCCACCTGGGCCGGCATATCCAACTGCTTTGCTATGGTCGCATAGACGTCTTTATCTGTTGCCCGACCCGAAAGGAAGAGCAAACGCTCTATGTGACCGTTTCGGTACATCAAGCTGAACTGACGTTTGCAGGCGGTCAGCTCCATCACCAGCCGCGTGACGGCCTGCTCATCATCGAGCTGCTTAAACCCGACGGATATCGAACGCGCCAAAAGCAAATTGCTGTGGCGACAAACCACGACGTTCGTGCAGTCGGCCTCGATGCAAAGGAGCATCACCGTGGCGTTAAGGTCGGATTTGCGCCGGCCGAAAAATCTGACGTAGCTGTTTGTCAAGGCGACCGGCCACACGCCGATAGACTTAATCGACAGGCCGGCTTGCTCGTAGATCGCCAGATGCCTGTCAACCTTTCTGCGCTCCGTGGCCAAAACCATGACGTTATCTTCTTCCATCAGGATGTATTGCATCATGGTGTTCTCCCGAAGAGACTCAAACGGAAGTTTCTGCTTGATCTTGGTGAAGATGGTCTCCTGGAGCTTGCCGTCCTCCACCTTCGGCCTTTTTATATGGTCGATGAAGACCTCACTTGTAGGCATCGCCGCGATGACCTCTTTGCCCCGAAAGTCACCGTAGGCGGTCAACAAGTGCATCGTCTCAATCGCCCATTTTTGCCAGTCGCTGCCGCTGGGATTGACGTTCCCGGGCCGGTCCTTATGGTTGCCTGCGATCAGGGTCAGACCGTTGCCGTTACTGCCGAGCTGCGCCAGCCTCAGGCTGTCATACCCGATGTCAACACCGATTGAATATGCGTGGTTTCTCAAAAGCTCAAACATCGTCTTCGCTACCACCGTTACTGAATGATTCACTCCGCCAGTTGCGGCGACAACCGCAACACCAACTAAAATATATGAAACAGAACCCAAAAGAGCCAAATGCCGGCGAGAATATTGGTCGTGTGTTTTCCATAAGGAATGCACAGAAGCAGGTCCACTTTTGACAAAATCTTCGATTTAGGCTTATCGGAACAGATTGGCAGCGCAGAAACTCTCGCAGCAGGTATGCTCAAGAGAGAGCTTATCGGACCAATGGATTGGCCGTCCTTAGAGCGTGTGTGAGAACTTGTCGTTCTCGTTCTTGTCATGCTGAGCGAAGCGAAGCATCTGGGATTCGAGCGTAACAAAGAGATTCTTCACTGCGCTACCCCTTCGACTGCGCTCAGGGCTAAAGGCTTTTTCCGTTCAGAATGACATTGCGAGCTTCTCACACACGCTCTTACTCTCTGTGGGCTGTTATTCGGACTTGAGCCGGCGTCTCATCAGGTCGGCAATCGCCTTCTGCACCGGCTTGTTTTCGAACAGCACATCATAGACGGCTTGCGTGATCGGCATCTCAATATCGTATTGCCGGGCCAGAGCAACAACCGATTTGCAGGTGGCAATGCCTTCGACAACGGATTCGTTGGCACGCTGGGCCTGGTCTATGCTCTGCCCTTTGCCTACCCGTTCGCCAAAGGAGCGGTTTCTTCCGGATGGCGAAATGCAGGTTGTCACCAAGTCCCCCAGGCCGGTCAGTCCCGAGAATGTCTGCGGCATCGCTCCCATGACGACTCCCAGGCGACTGATCTCGGCGAGACCCCTGGTCAGCAGAGCCGCCTTGGCGTTATCTCCGGCTCCTGTGCCGTCTATGATTCCCGCCGCGATGGCGATAATGTTCTTCATTGCACCGGCCAGCTCGACCCCGACGATGTCGGTGTTGGTATAAATACGAAACCACGGGACGCTGAACGTACGCTGGATGTGTTTGGCCAATGTCTCATCGCGGGCGGCTGCACACGCCGTGGCTGGAAGTCTCCTGGCCAGCTCATCAGCAATGGTCGGTCCACTCAGCACGGCCAGCCTATCACCGAGAGCATGTCCCTGGTCAAGAATCTCCGCCAGTATTTGAGTCGGACGCAGAAGCGTATCATTCTCGATGCCTTTGGCTACCGAGACAATTGGAATGTCTTCCGGAACGTGGTCTCTAAGTCGATTCCAGACGCGGCGTATAAACTGACACGGCACAGCAGAGACAACCAGGTCGGCTCCGGACATGATGCACCCGTCGTCAGGTTCGAAGGCCAGCATCTTGGGCAGGGTATAGCCGGGCAAGAATTTCTTGTTCTCGCGATGGGTCGCAATCTGGGCTAACTGCTCGCGGTCATAACCCCATATCCGTGCAGCCAGGCCCTTCTCACAAAGCAGGATACCCAGGACGGTGCCCATCCCGCCGTCGCCGATGATGGAAATACTCTTGAACATGAAGGCCAATTAAACCCGCCGAACCGGGGGATGTCAACCCGGATACTTCCTGCGACGGGGCGAGCCCAAGCCGGTCCCGGACACGGGCCTAACGAGGCCCCACTCTATACTTTTTCACAAAGCCGACCGGACGATAGCTTTCTTTTGCCTGTCGCAGGCCCGGATCGCCGAGGTCCTGTTCGCGATTGACCGTTTCGTACTTCTCCGGCAGGATCGAAGCGAAAGCCTGATTGATGAACTGATAGATCCCCCTGAACTCCTCCGCGAGAACAGCTTTCTCGAAATGTATCACAAAACTCGTGCCGAGGGCCAGCTCTTCACCGAGACAATACGCCACCGGCTGCCCGTCGATGTAGAATATGCCGCCGCACAGTTGCAACGGCCCCATCTTCTCCAGAGCCTCCTTTGCGGCGGCCAAATCGCTCGTCCCGCCATCCCGGCGGCTCCACTCGTACAGAATCTGCATCGCATCGTCCCGGTATTCTTCGAGCAGCGGTTTCGCTTGACATTCATTATTCCTGATGAACATGTTCAGCAGATTCTTTTTCTTGTGGAACTTTCTTCCTGTTAGATTCACCAGGTCCGCCCGGGAATAGAGATAGTCGAAGTTGTTTCTGTCCTGCGAAACAGAGTATCCCATGGCCGCCAATTGCCCGGCTTGCCGCTCGCTGACCGCTTTCATGGCCCGGTACCCGTCGAAAAGCTCGCTCAGGACAGCCTCACGAGGCAGGCCAAAGGGGAGCATGAAGAACGGCTCCTCTCCATCCCGGCCGGCGATGGCGAACAGGCCATCTTCCAACTGAGATATTCTGTAGTTGTGTGTCTTGCGGAAGAGGTAGATATTGGCAAAGGTAAACTCTGAAATGCCTTCGACAAGGGCCTTGAACCTGGGGTGCAAGACAGGCCGCAAATCCACGGAAATCTCTGAAAAATCAGGATATAGTGCGATCATCGCGTGCTTGGTCTCCTTTCAGGCGGCGATGCCGATACAGATAGGCAACACAGGAAACAGCCCCGTGCCGACGATCCAAGTGTGCCTGCGAAACGTTCTATTAATCGAAATAAGTCCGGAATGTGTGCAAAACGACTCATTCTCGGTGCGGTTCACGCCGGTAATATAGCACGTTGGAGGTCATTTTCAAGCCGGGCACGCCCCGGACGGTTCGTACGGGCTGGGACTCCTACGACCGGGGTCGCTAAAATTTTTTTAAAATCTTTGAAAATTGTTATCAACATTGCACTGGTGAGAAACGCTTTAATAAATAGAGGGGGGGATTATGGAAGATATTAGGAGTGGACTATGTACGGGTACGCTTCGGATGGACCTATCGAAATGCGAGACAAATCGGCCTTGGAGCGAAGGGGGGATGTTGATCGTCCCGGTTCGGACTGCTCGAAATATACGGTTTTGAGCTTTTCGCTGTCCGATTGTGAGGTTACATGGTGCTTCGGCCCGGGGATTTCGACCATTTTCGTCACGAAAAATGAATCTCCTCACGACTTTTGCGTTTTTCCCCGCGGGCCTTCCACTTGAGAGCCAAGAACAGCATGTTCGGAGTTTCATCTTGACAGGGATTCTTGTTTTTCCTGTTATTGGGTGCCGAGCATAGAGGCCGGCTCAAAGATGAATCGCCGCACTGGACTTGACGGACGGTGATTGTTGTTTTCCATAATCTGCGGAAACGACCTTTCCCGCTTTGATTGCCTCTGGCAGGCTGAGAGGCAGAAGACCATACGCCATCCGGTTCGCATAAGCCCGGCCGGGCTGCTTCTTTCTTTGGCTGTTCATTTGCGGGTTACTTTGGCAGACTGGTTGCTTCTGCCTGCTCGA
Source organism: uncultured Pirellulales bacterium (assembly GCA_964462945.1). GTDB lineage: Bacteria > Planctomycetota > Phycisphaerae > Sedimentisphaerales > Anaerobacaceae. Next base: position 91,318 of record CAYWZW010000001.1, on the reverse strand, counting down.
CGCCGAGCTTCGATGACCGCCAATGCGAACCGCACGCTTGAAAAAATAAATAAAATAACAGCTATTTTTTGGTTGCCTTCAGACATAAAGTACGATAGAACTGTATATTTTCGCTGTTTAAGGAAGTTAAGAACCTCTTACTCACCTGTAATCTGCGGAAAATAACACTGAAGAATTGCCAAAGAGCACTGCGAGTAGCGCCGGTGCAAGTGGAAGGAAAGCCCCTGACGGGCTTGGCAACGAAGTAACCTGTATTTTGCGAACGACGGTATTGAAAAAAAATGGAGAAGATTAGTAGAATTCGAAACATCGGTATTTCGGCCCACATAGACTCGGGCAAGACAACTTTGAGCGAACGGATTTTGTACTACACCGGCCGCATCCATCGGATGCAGGAGGTCCACGCCGACGAGGGCGGAGCAACAATGGACTACATGGACCTCGAGCGGGAACGAGGCATTACGATCACTGCGGCCGCTACACAGGTTGCGTGGAAGGACAGGAGTATCAACCTGATCGATACTCCGGGCCACGTGGACTTTACCGTGGAGGTGGAGCGATCGCTGCGGGTTCTGGACGGGGCCATCATGGTCCTCTGCGCCGTGGGCGGGGTTCAAAGTCAATCTATTACAGTCGATCAGCAGATGAAACGTTATCGTGTCCCACGAATCGCTTTCGTCAATAAAATGGACCGCATCGGCGCCGATCCGGACCGGGTCCGTCAGGACATGACAAACAAACTCGGCCTGAACGTGGTCCCCCTTCAGATCGCTATGGGCGAGGGCGAAGGCTTTCGCGGCGTCATTGACCTGATCGACATGCAAGCCATCATTTTTGAAGGTGATTGTGGTGAACAGGTCGTCCGCGGACCGATCCCCGCGCCGTATGCGGATTCAGCCGTGAGGGCGCGGGAGGAAATGCTTGATGCCCTCAGTATGTTCAACGACGAGATGACAGAAAGGCTCCTGGAAGAGCAGCCTGTAGAGCGGGAGATGATCTGTCGGACGATTCGTGAGGCTACCATCAACCGCAACATTGTGCCGCTGATGTTGGGATCGGCGCTCAAGAACAAGGCAGTTCAGCCCCTGTTGGATGCGGTCTGCGATTTTCTGCCCAGCCCCCTCGATCGTTCCAGCTTCGCCCGCGATCACGACAACGAAGGCACGGAGATTCCGCTGGCCGGCGATCCCGACGCCCCTCTGGTGGCCATGGTTTTCAAGATCATGGATGAATCGTTTGGGCAGTTAAGCTACACCCGCGTGTACCAGGGCCGAATCATCAAAGGCCGACAATATCGCAACGCGCGCACGAATCGAATGCAGCGTATCGGCCGAATTGTCAGGATGCATGCGAACGACCGCGAGGATGTTGCCGAAGCGGGTCCCGGCGATATCGTCGCCCTGCTGGCCGCGGATTGCACCAGCGGAGACACGATTTGCGGCGAGGGCATCAACTATTCGCTCGAAAGTATATTCGTAGCCGATCCGGTGATCAGTCTGTCGATCACGCCGGCCGGCTCCGTCGATCAGGAACGTATGGCCAAAGCATTGAGTCGCTTCATGAAAGAAGACCCGACCTTCCGCGTCTCCACCGACCGGAAAACCGGCCAGACAATCATTGCAGGCATGGGGGAGCTGCACCTGGACGTTTATGTCGAGCGAATGCGTCGAGAGTACAAGGCCGAGGTGGTGGTCGGGGTTCCGAAGGTTAGCTATCGTGAGGCTCCGACGGTCGAGGCCGAATTCAACTACCGCCACAAGAAGCAGACCGGCGGCTCGGGGCAGTTTGCCCACGTAGTCGGCCGGTTGATCCCCCTGTCCCAGGACAGCGAATCCTCGTACGAGTTTGAGAACAACATTACCTCCGGACGAATCCCCGGCGAATACATTCCCGCAGTGAACAAGGGGTTTCAGGCGGCGATGAAGAAAGGCCCTCTGGCAGGCTATGAAATTGTCGGCTGCAAAATGTGTCTCGACGACGGTTCGTACCACCCCGTGGACTCCAGTGAGATGGCCTTCCGCATCGCTGCGAGGGACGCTTTTATCGAAGCGTTCAAGAGGTCCAAGCCCTGCCTGCTGGAACCGATCATGGCTGTGGAGGTTGAAACGCCCAGCGAATTCCAGGGTTCTATCGTCGGCGATATCAACTCTCGACGAGGCATCATCCTTGGAACCGAGGCCCGCGTGAATTACACCGTTGTCCGAGCCGAGGTCCCGCTGGCCGGCATGTTTGGTTATGCCACGGTGGTTCGCGGGCTGAGCAAGGGGACGGCCACGTTCTCAATGGAGATGTCCCGTTACGCCAGGGTTCCGGCAAAGATCAGCGAAATGATCATTGACGAACATCGCCAGAAGCAGCAGCAGGCCGCTCCAAAATAGCCGCACGCGAGGTCTGTTGCAATGAGCGGGCACAGAGCCTTGTTTTGCTTGTGACCTCGGGCCACATACCCAAGGGGACTCTGTTTCGGCTTGCAGAAACCGCAGAATTCTTCCAAAATCTTTGAAATAATTATGGTCGATCCGCGCGTCTGTACGTATATATGACCGTGAGAAACGTGCCGGTGAGAATATTGGCCGCTTTTACTTCGTCATTGGATATTTCTTGTTCGATATTCGACCTTCAATTCTGAATAATGAATATCCAATAACGAATATCGAATGTCGAAGGAAGAACGCCGGATTGGCGATTAGAGATTTGGATGTACAGCAAGTCGAGTAGATGTAATATCGCTTCCTCATGCCGGTCGTGGTGGGGCTGCGCCCGTATAGTTTCGACAGGGGTCTGCGTTATACTCACGGTTGGATCAATCCGGTCTGCGTATGCCGCAGATATCGATGCGGCCCGCGAACAATTCAAGACCGGCTTATATGCTCAATCCTTTGAAGCGGCCCAGAAGGCCATTGAAGATGGAGCATATTCGGTTGAGTGGCGAATGTTGATGATTGAATCGCTCATGGCGATTGGTCGATATGACCAGGCCGCCGATGATATGGACATCGCCCTGCTGAATTATCCGGTCAGTATGCGCTTATTGGAGCTGGGCCACCGGGTGTACTTGCACAACGGAGAGCCCGGCCGTGCGGATGAAGTGCTCAAGAGGCTCGTCCGGGTCGGCACGGGTCGCGACTTTAGGTTCTTGAGTCCGGCGGACCTGGTGGTCCTGGGCAAGTCGCTGCTGCTTCTTGGGGAAGAGCCCCGGCTGGTCCTGGATCAGGTATTCGGCCGTGCCATCAAGAACGACCCGAACTGCCTCGATGCCTATCTGGCCGCCGGCGATTTAGCGCTGACCAAGCAAGATTATGAGCTGGCCTCCAATCAGTATCGTGAGGCGCTCAAGCGATTCGGTAAGGATCCGGATGCACACTACGGTCTGGCCAAGGCGTTCTATCCCAGCGATCGTCGTTTGATGACTGAATCGCTGGACGCGGCTGTTCACGTGAATCCTCACCACGGACCGGCATTGATATTGTCAGCGGAGCACCACATCGACTGCGAAGACTACGCGCGCGCCGCCGCCTTGCTCGAGCGAGTTATTGCGGTCAATGCCTGGGACCCCGAGGCATGGGCGTACCGAGCGGTTCTGGCTCATCTGGCCAATGATTCCGGGGCCGGCAGGAATCATCGCGCCAATGCGCTGAAGTATTGGCCGAACAATCCGCAGGTGGACTATCTCATCGGCAGAAAGCTGTCGCAAAAATATCGTTTCGCCGAAGGGGCGGCTTATCAGCGTCAGGCGCTGAAATTCGATCCGGGCTATCAGCCGGCAAAGATTCAACTGGCCCAGGATTTGCTTCGACTCGGCGAGGAGCAAGAGGGGTGGGCGACGGCCGACGAGGTGCACAAGCGGGATGCTTACAACATCGAAGCCTACAATCTGGTCAACCTCAGAGACAATCTGTCCAAGTTCAAGACTCTGCAGCCCGACGGGTTCATCATTCGAATGAACGAGCTTGAGGCGGGTGTTTACGGTGACGAGGTCGTGAAGCTGCTCCAGCAGGCCAGGTCCGAGCTGTGCAAGAAGTACGATCTGGAATTGAACCGTCCGGTTACCGTGGAACTGTTTGCCAATCAACAGGATTTCGCCGTCCGTACGTTCGGTATGCCCGGCGGCGACGGTTTCCTGGGCGTGTGCTTCGGCAACGTGATAACGGCAAACAGCCCCAGAGCCGAAATCCCGTCCAGTTGGAAATCCATGTTGTGGCATGAATTCTGCCACGTCGTCACGCTGAACCTGACGCACAACAAGATGCCCCGCTGGCTGAGCGAAGGAATTTCCGTCTATGAAGAATTACAGCGGAATCCCACGTGGGGCCAGCAAATGAACCCGGAATATCTGCGGATGATCCTTGGGGAAGAGTTGACGCCCATCAGCGGCCTGAGCGGTGCATTCTTGAATCCTCCCAGCCCGATGCACCTGCAGTTCGCTTACTATGAATCGTCTCTGGTGGTCGAGTTCCTCGTGGAGCGATTCGGCCTTGCGTCGCTCAAGGCGATCCTCGGCGATCTGGCGGAGGGTGAGCAGATCGACGCGGCTATCTCCAAGCGTGCAGCGCCGATCGAAGAAATCGAGCGGCAATTCAAGGTCTTTGCCCGAGAGCGATCCCGGGATTTGGCCCCGGACGTGGACTGGGAGCAGCCTGAAAAGGAACGGCTTGATCCGACGAACCGCGAGGCAATGGCCGAATGGCTTGCAAAACACCCCAACAACTTTTGGGGCCTGACTCTGTATGCGAAGGCTCTCCTGGCTGATCGAGAGTGGCAGAAGGCAAAGGAACCGCTCGAGAAACTCATTGCCTTGTACCCTCAATACACCGGGGACGACAACGGCTACGGGCTCCTGGCGGAGGCCCATCGAAACCTCGGCGAGGCCGAGCACGAACGGCAGGTGCTTGAAAAACTGGCGACGGTATCCTCCAATGCAACCCCCGCGTACGGCCGGCTGATGGAGGTTGCCATGGAGAAGGAAGACTGGCGGGCGGTCGCCGGGTACGGGGAGAAATACATGACCGTCTATCCCATGCTGCCGCAATTGCACTGGCAACTGGGCCGAGCTAACGAAGAGCTGGGCCGTGATGAGCAGGCAATCGAATCCTACAAGCGCCTGCTTCTGCTGGATCCCGCCGACCCGGCCGATGTCAATTACCGTCTTGCGCGATTGCTCGAGCACAGAAACCCCGTCGAGGCGAAACGACACGTCCTTCTGGCGCTGGCCGAGGCCCCGCGCTTTCGGCAGGCACATCGTCTCTTGTTGAAGCTCATCAAGGATACCCAGGGAGCATCCGAGCTGACATCCAACGGCCAAAGCGAGCGGCCTGTAATTCAGGAGGATGACTTGTGACAAAAGCAACTTGGTTCATCATAATACTGGTGATGGCGGCGTGTGTTGGAGCCGGCGCGGTGTTCGCACAAAGATATCGCGATGGGAGATACTCGCAACGGCGGGGCGTGCCCGATTGGACGCCCGACAAGGAATTTTCGCACGATGTCTTCACGTTCGTGCGGATCCGGTATTCCTCCGGATACGGCGGACGCGGATACGATGGGCCTTATGATAGGAGGTACGGTCGCGGTTACGGCCGCGGCTCCAGTGGCGGCGGCTGGGCGACGGACTACCCCGATAGCGATCTGAACTTCTCCTACCGTCTGCATCAATTGACCTCCATGGAAGTTCACCCGGAAGGGATCGTCCTCGAGCTGACCGATCCGGAACTCTTCGACTATCCCTTCATCTACATGCTTGAGCCGGGCCGGCTGGTCTTCAGTGAAGAAGAGGTCACGAATTTGCGTCGCTACCTGCTGAACGGTGGGTTTCTAATGGTCGATGATTTCTGGGGTGAGGATGAATGGGACAACTTCTACTATGAGATCAAGCGGGTGTTTCCCGACCGCGAACCTATCGAGCTTCCGTTGAGCCACCCGATCTTCCACGCCGTGTTTGACCTCAAGGAAAGACCGCAAATTCCAAGCATCAACGTGGCTCTCAATTACGGGATTACCTACGAGCGTGAGGACGCAAAGGAAGTCCACTACAAAGCTCTTTATGACGACAAGGGCCGGATGATGGCGATTATCTGCCACAACACCGACCTGGGTGACGGCTGGGAACGCGAGGGGGAGAACGAGTGGTATTTTCACGAATTTTCAGAAAAGAAGGCATATCCGCTGGGAATCAATATCGTGTTTTATGCGATGACACATTAAGACGGTGCTTGTCGATGTGCGGCCTACCGGGCCGTCTCCGCGCACCATGACAAAAGAGGAAAATCACTTTGGCTACAAAAACGTACGAATTCGAACGGTGGGCGGTCGAGCAGATTACGGGGGCGCAGCAGCGTATCGGCGCCGAGCTTTCAAAGGTGATCATCGGCCAGCAGGATGTAATCGAGCATCTTCTGATCGCGGTGCTCTCGGGGGGGCATTGCCTGATTACCGGCGCGCCGGGGCTGGCCAAGACGCTGCTGGTCAAATCGCTCTCGCAACTGTTCAATCTGAAATTTCAACGCATTCAGTTCACGCCGGACCTCATGCCGGCGGACATCACCGGGACCGAGATCCTTCAACAAACCGCCGAAGGGCGAAAGATGATATTTGTGGAAGGGCCGATCTTTGCCAATATGATTCTGGCCGACGAGATCAACCGTACCCCTCCCAAAACACAGGCGGCCCTGCTGGAGGCGATGCAGGAACATCATGTGACCACCGCCGGCGTATGCTATACGCTCAGCGAGCCGTTTTTCGTGTTCGCCACCCAGAACCCGATTGAGATGGAAGGCACCTACCCGCTGCCGGAGGCGCAGCTCGACCGGTTCATGTTCAATGTCTGGATCGACTACCTGCCGGAGGATGACGAGGTTGCGGTCGTTCGCCAGACAACGGCGACGGAACCCGAGCCCATCCAGCAGATATTCACGGGCGAGGACTTGCTGCGATTTCGCGAGGCGGTGCGCAAGGTGCCCACTGCCGAGGACGTGGTGCGCTACGCCGTGAGAATTGCCGCCGCATCGCGCCCGAGTCCGACGAATGCACTGGATTTTGTAAACGAGTGGATCACGTGGGGAGCGGGGCTGCGGGCTTCGCAATACATGGTGCTCGGCGCCAAAGCGCGAGCGCTTCTTCGCGGCAGGTCACACGTGAGCTTCGAGGACATACGGGCCCTGGCTCTTCCTGTGCTTCGCCATCGCGTATTGGTCAATTATCGTGCCGAGGCCGAGGGCGTGACGATCGGCAACCTTGTCGAGCGTCTGCTCAAATCGGTCAAGGAGAGTTCCACAAAATGACGGCTAAAACGGCACCATCCGGCTTGAGAGGCACTGCCGGCCGGACCGGCGGGATAGTCGATCCGGTCTCGCTCATGAAGATCAAGTCGATGGAGCTGCGCGCTAAAGTCGTTGTCGAGGGATTTTGGAAGGGGATTCACCGCAGCCCCTATCACGGCTTTTCAGTGGAGTTTACCGAATACCGCCAATATACCTTTGGCGACGATCCTCGCTACATTGACTGGCGCGTCTATGCCCGCAGCGACCGATTTTACATCAAGAAGTTCGAAGACGAGACGAACCTCCGCTGCCACCTGCTGATCGACCACAGCCGTTCGATGGGTTACGGTTCCGGGGGCTACACCAAGTCGCAATACGCCGGCACCCTGGCCGCGACGCTGGCCTACTTTCTCTTCACGCAAGGTGACGCCGTCGGACTGGCGACGTTCGATGACCGGATCAGGCAGTACATGCCGCCGCGCAACCGGACGGGTTATCTGCGTCGCTTGATGCTGGCACTGGAAGCTGACCCCGAGGGCAGCGCGACCGACCTGGGGCCGCCGCTGCGGCGCATCGCCCAGATGCTGAGCAGACGCGGCCTGATCGTGCTGGTTTCCGATTTGCTGACGTCGATTGATCGGCTCGAACCGGACTTGGGCTACCTGTGCGCGGGCGGTCATGACGTCGTACTGTTCCATGTATTGGATCCGGCCGAGTTGTACTTTGATTTTGACTCGCCGGCGCTCTTCCGGGACGTAGAGACCGGGCGCAACATGTACGTTGATCCGTTCGATGCGCAGACGACGTATAAACGGCTGCTGGACAAACATCTGGCTAAAGCCGAGTCCACGTGCCGGAACCTCGGGATCGACTACCATCTGTTCGCGACGGATAGGGCGTTCGATCTGGCCCTGCTCGACTTTCTGCAGGACCGAATGCACCGCAGGAAGCGGGTCAGACACAGGGCAGGTCCAAAAGTCAGGAGGACGGTATGAGCTTCCTGTATCCGTTATTTCTGGCGGGCATCGCGGCGGTTGGCCTACCGATCATTCTGCACATGATTCGCCGTCACACGCGCAAACGCGTGACGTTCAGCTCACTGATGTTTCTGCGTACCACAATGCCGCGATTCAAAAATCGCAGTCGCCTGGAAAACCTCCTGCTTTTGGTTCTTCGGTGCATCATATTGTGCCTGCTTGCATTTGCGTTCGCACGGCCGTTCCTGCTGGAACATGCCCAAGAGAATCCGGTTGCTCTCGCCAAACGAATCGTTCTGCTCCTTGATACCAGTGCGTCCATGCGGCGAGCCGGAATGTGGACCCAGGCGGTCAGCCAGGCAGAGTCGGTGCTGGAGAGTGTGAACCCAGTCGACCGGGTGTGTGTGATGAGCTTCGATCAGGGCACGCAAACGCTGATGGGATTCGAACAGTGGGGGGCCCTGGATCCGGCCCGGCGTGGTTCGGTCGTGACCGAACAGCTATCGAAATTGTCGCCGGGATGGGCGAACACCGATGTGGGTTCCGCCCTGGTTGCTGCGGCCGAGGCCATTGAGGACGATGAGGTCAGCGGCGCACAACAACCCGTCTGGACGCACGAGGTCGTGCTTATCAGCGACTTGCAGCAGGGCGGAAGCCTTGAGGCCCTGCGCGCTTACCAGTGGCCCGAACATACACAGTTAGTAGTCAAGCTGGTTCGGGCCAAGGGCACGACCAATGCGGCCATCCAACTGGTGGCGGGCCGCGATGGTCTGGCCCGCCCCGACAGTCCGAGCCGGTCTAATATTCGCATAACCAACTCTCCCGATGCAACCTCGGAGCGTTTTGTCCTGAGCTGGGCCGATGAGGGTTCCACAGAACCCTCAAATCAAGCCGCAGACGCGTACGTACCAGCAGGCCACAGCGTTATTGTTCGCGTGCCGGTGCCGAGCGATAAGCCGGTCAGCCGCACGCTTGTCCTGACAGGGGACGATCACGACTTTGACAATACCTTTTACCTGGCGCCGCATCTGGCACAGCGGGTCAATATCCTTTACATAGGTAACGACGATCCCAACGATCCGCAGGGCATGCTCTATTATGCCCGGCGGGCGTTTGCGCCGACCGGCGCCATCGATCCGCATCTGGTTTCCAGGCCGCCCCAGACCCTCGCAGATACGGACATCGCCACGGCCCATTTGATCATTGCGGCCGACGCGATTGAGCAAAAACATGATCCGTCCTTACGCCGATACCTTGACTCAGGCAGGACGCTTCTTCTGGTGATGAAGTCACCGGATGCCGCCAGGACCATAGCAAATCTTGCAGGGGTCGAAGCCATCGAGTCGCAAGAGGCCGACGTGGACGGATACGCCATGCTCGGTCAGATTGACTTCGAGCATCCTCTGCTGGCGCCTTTCTCCGACTCCCGCTTTGCGGACTTCACCGGAATTCACTTTTGGAAATACCGGCGCGTGAAAATCGCCGGCTTGCCGGGTGCAGAAGTGATGGCCTGGTTCGACAGTAGCGACCCGGCATGGTTTGAGCTAAACGCCGGTAACGGAAAAGTGCTGGTTCTGACTTGTGGCTGGCAGCCGTCAGACAGTCAGCTCGCTCTCTCATCCAAATTTGTCCCGCTGCTTTACTCCGTCCTGGAATATGGCGGCGACGCCCTTGGGGGGCGGTCACAATATTTCGTCGGTGACCCGGTGCCCATGCCGCGATCCATAGGCTCCGGACCGACGCCGTTGCAGTCCTTGGGACTCCGTACGGAGATTCGCAAGCCCGATGGCGCCGCGACTGTTCTCGACGGCGGCCAGAGGGCCTTCACCCAGACGGACTTGCCGGGAATCTACAGCGTGGAGTCGTCGGCCGGGAGTCGGCCTTTCGCGGTCAACCTGCCGGCAAGGGAATCTCAGACGGCCGTCATGCCGATTGAAGAGCTTGAAAGTCTTGGTGTTGTGCTCAAGCAGCTGTCAATCGCTGCCGTGGAACGGCCTGTAGGGGCGGCCGTAAGTGCCCCTTCCAACGTCCATGATGCTGAAAGCAGGGCAGGGCAATCACATAGGATTGCCTTCACGTTAGAATCCGAGCAGAAACTCTGGCGGTGGGTGTTTGTCCTGCTGCTGGCTGTGTCGTTTGTTGAGACCGCTCTGGCGGGGTGGTTGATTCGGGCGCCTTTGACATCTGAAGGGGAACGAACATGATAGAACAAGCTCTTCGCAAACGGCTGCAACCGGCCGTCAATCGCCGAAGGCGTTTGTACCTGGCGCGGACGTTGTTGGCCTATTGGTTTGTTGCGACGCTGGCGGCTATCGGCCTGATAGCTGCCGACTGGCTCTGGGGATGGCAGTGGCCGGTTGCAAACTGGGTGTTGTTCGTCTCAGCGGCGCTTGCGACGATTTTCGCCTTGTACCGGTCTGGCCGTATCGGGCCGGACTACAAGGCTGTGGCTCGAGACATTGAGCGGCGACATCCTGAGCTGCGAGCCCTGCTTTTGGCGGCAATCGAACAGGAGCCGGAACAATCCGACGGTCAATTCGGGTATCTTCAGGAACGGGTCATCGGCGAAGCTGTCAGACATGCTGTTCAGCACGACTGGCTGCGGAGTGTTTCGTCGAAAAAGCTCTTGTCGGCAGAGCTCGGCGGACTCGTTGCGCTGTCACTTCTTATCGCGGCACTGTCACAACTGTTGCCGTCGGCCCCTATTCTGTTTCGGACCGATCGGAATATTCTGGCGAGAAATGACTATCATGTCACCGTCAGTCCGGGAGATACCCGCGTGGAGGCGGGAACGCCGGTGGTTATTTTGGCCAGATTCGGGGATCGCGTGCCGCCGGAAGCCAATCTCCTGTTCGGCCCATCCGGCGAGCAGCCACAGCAGATTGCGCTATCGAAGAACATGGAGGATCCGGTCTTTGGCGGTATCATTCAGAGTGTTCGCAGCGACCTGCTCTACTATATCGAGTATGCGGGCAGACGCACGCGGGATTACAGGATAAGCGTTTACGAGCACCCGGCTCTGACGCGGGCCGACGCGAAGATCATTTATCCTTCATATACGAAACTGCCCGAGAAGGTTATTATAGACACGCGCCAGGTCAGCGCCGTGGAGGGATCGCAAATCATCCTGACGTTTATTCTCAACAAAGCGGTAGCGACGGCACAGCTTGTGCCGAAGGAAGGACCCGCTCTGGAGCTGACCGTCGATGGCGAGCGCCCGAACGTCTGCACGACTTCGCTTATCGCCGAGCAAAGCCGGCGGTATGAGCTGCATCTGGCCGATGCTCAGGGACTGAAGAACGACGTGCCTGGGCGTTTCGTGATCGACGTCCATAAGAACCTGCCGCCCGAGCTCAAGCCCGTCTTTCCCAATCGCGACGTGGCGGCGTCGCCTCTGGAGGAGCTGAGCGTGGAAGCGGAGGTGTCGGACGATTATGGTGTGATCGGCTACGGGCTAAGTTACGTTCTTGCCGGCGTGCAGAGCCGGGATGTCACGCTGGGCCCGCCGCCGGCGTCGCAGGGCAAGCAGCAGATTCGGCATCTGCTGGCCTTGGAAGAGCTTGACGCCCAGCCTGATCAGTTGTTGACGTACTATTTCTGGGCCGACGACATGGGCCCGGACGGCAAGACCCGCAGGACTTCCAGCGACATGTACTTTGCGGAGATACGCCCCTTCGACGAGGTGTTCCGTGAAAGTCAGTCATCGCAGGACCCACGGAATCAGGAGCAAAGCCAGAACGGCCAGCAGCAGGGCCGGCAGGATGACCAGCTCGCCCGCTTGCAGAAGCAGATTATCAGCGCCACGTGGAATATTAAACGGCAGGCCGAGCAGTCGGGTGGTATTGACGACCGGAAGGAAGACCTTGATGTCGTCCGTCAGTCGCAGGCTGACGTGCTGCAGAAGGCCCGGTCGGCTTTGACAGAGGCCGAAGAGCCGCCGGAGATCAAAGCCCTGCAGGCGGCAACGGAGCACATGGAGACATCGCTAAATCATCTGGGTGGGGCCGTGGAGTCATCATCGTTGACAGAACTGACGCCGGCACTGGCCGCGGAGCAGTCGGCCTACCAGGAGCTGCTGAAGTTGAGGCAGCGCGAGCGTCAGATCGCGCGCGGCCGCAGCTCGGACGGGGGCAGCACGGCCCGCTCCGCCCGCTCCGAGCAGCAGCTTCAGCAGTTGGAGCTGCAACAAAGGGAGAATCGATACGAGACGGAACGGCTGGCCCAGTCTCAGGAACAGGCGACCGGGCGCGAGGATCTTCAGCTTCTTAACCGGCTTCGGGAGCTGGCCCGACGGCAGAGCGAGATGAGCGACAAGCTCAAGGGGGTTGAAGCGGCCCTTCGGCAGGCCCAGACGGAGCAGCAGAAGGAGGAGATTCGCCGCGAGCTTAAGCGCCTCAGAGAAGAGCAGCTCGAAGCCCTTCGCGACGTTGACGAGCTGCAGCAGCGGATGGAAAGCCCGCAGAACCGTCGCCGAACGGCGGAGGCAAGAGAGCAGCTTGACCAAAGCCGCTCGAGAATCCGTCAGTCTGCTGAGGAGCTGGAGCAGGGGATGGTTTCGAGGGCCCTCACGTCCACCACGCGCGCCCAGCGTGAGCTCGAACAGATGCGTGACGAGTTCCGGCGCAATGCCTCCGGTCAGTTCACCGACCAGATGCGCGATATGCGAGAGCAGGCTCAGCAGCTCGATCAGCGTCAGAGAGAAATCGCCGATGAGATAAAGCAGCAGATCGATGCAAAACAGAAGGTGCTCACGGATACCGGCGCGGGCCGCGAGCTGGCGGACCGGATGGAGCGGCAGAAGAAGGGTATTGAAGAGCTGATTGATCAGATGAAAAGCGTGAGTGAGCAGGCGGAGACGTCGGAGCCGCTGCTCTCGCGAAAACTCTACGATACGTTGCGGAAAACAAGCACGGAAAATGTTGACAAGGCGCTTGAGGCGGCCGGCGAGCTGCTCAGACGCAACTTCCTGCCGCAGGCGCAGGAGATCGAGCGGCAGGCTGGAAAGGGCATCGAAGAGCTTCGCAAAGGCGTCGAAGAAGCCGCCAAGAGCGTGCTCGGCGACGAAGCCGAATCATTACGTCTGGCCCGGCAGCAGCTCGATGATCTGATCAGGCAGGTAAATAGTGAGGCGGCTCGTGCGGGTGGTTCCCGGCAGCAGGGCAGCGATCCCAATGCGCCGCAGGGCCCTGCGGGTAGCGAGCAGCAACGTGCCGACACGCAATCCGGAGCCGGCCGCGGGCGGGGCAACGATCCTAACGGCCCGGAAGACTCGGCCGCGAGTCAACAGCAGCGGGCGGAGGCTCAGTCCGGAGCCGGCCGCGGGCGAGGCGGTGATCCCAACCGGCCGGAGGACTCGGCGGCGAATCAACAGCGGGTTGCCGACGGGCGAAACAGAACCGGCGGCGAGAGACCTGGTGATCGCAACGCGGGCGGAAGGACCGATCCGGCGGGCGGGGGCGATAATCGAGGTTCATTCGGGCAGTGGGACCAGTTCGATCCGAACGGCCCGATTACGGGCAGAGAATTCACGCAGTGGTCCGACCGTCTTCGCGATGTGGAAGAGATGCTCAACGAGCCCGACCTGCGTGGTGAGGCGGCGAGGGTTCGGGACCGTGCCCGCGCGATGCGCGAGGAGTTCACCCGTCACGGCAAAGAGCCGCAGTGGGATCTGGTCCAACAGCAGATCACCAGGCCATTGACTGAATTACGCGACCGCATCAGCGAAGAGCTGGCTCAGCTTCAGTCCGACGAGGCAATGGTCCCCATTGATCGCGATCCGGTGCCGGGGCGTTTTGCCGAGCTCGTGCGACGGTACTACGAGAACTTAGGAGCGGATAAATGACGTTACTTGGGTCCATCATTATCCCTGCAAGCCCTTGGGCTTGGGCGGCTGTGCTTGGGTTGGTTACGGTCGTCGTGCTACTGTTCTGGTCCTACCGGCGTTCACCCGAGCTTGGTGCGATCCACAAAATTGCCTTTTGTCTGAGGCTTTTGGGGGTATTGGCGCTGGGACTGTGTCTCGTGGAGCCGCTGTGGAGTGGAAAACGCGCCAAATCGGGCGCAAATCTGTTTCTGGTGGTCGCCGACAACAGCAGCGGAATGAATGTGCTGGACCGCGATGGAAGCCGGAGCCGGGGTCAGATTCTTCAGGCTGTATTGCAGGCCGATAAGGCAGATTGGCTTGGCACTCTGGCTGAGAATTTCCAGGTCCGCAATTACGTATTCGATTCGCAGCTTCGCCGAGCGACGGATTTCTCAGAGCTGGTCTTCGACGGCAAGGCCTCGGCGATCGGCGAGACCCTGCGGACAATCGTGCAGCGCTACCAGGGCAGGCCGTTAGCCGGCGTGCTCTTGATGACGGACGGTAACGCAACGGATCAGGGCGAACAATTCTACGATTTGTCGGGCGTCCCGCCCGTGTACCCGGTGGCTATCGGCGCCGCCCAACCACCCAAGGACATTTCGCTGACCAATGTCTCTGTCAGCCAGACGTCCTTTGAGGATGCCCCGGTGACAATTCAGGCCGACGTTGAGGCTTCTGGATATGCCGGCAGGACCATTGCCGTGGACTTGACCGAAGACTCCGGCAAGCTGGTCGAGCGCCGGACTTACAGTGTCTCCAAGGACGACGAGAAACAGATATTTCGTTTTCGTCTGCGTCCGGACAGGACCGGGGTCTTGTTCTATCACCTGAACGTGAAGGAAGAAATCCCGCAGCCTCCGGAGATTCGCAATTCGCAATTCGATCCGGCCCCTGGCCGGACCCCGCCTCCGGCGGGGCAAGGGTCGTCCGAAGCCACGCTGGCGAACAATAAGCGCACGCTTGTCGTTGACCGCGGCAGGGGGCCGTACCGGATTCTTTACGTAAGCGGCAGACCGAACTGGGAATATAAATTCCTGCGGCGGGCTATCAGTGAAGACGAACAAGTGCAACTCGTCGGGCTGCTTCGTGTCGCCAGGCGCGAGCCGAAATACGATTGGCGGGGGCGCATCGGCGAGGCGGCCAATCCGCTCTATCGCGGCTTTGACAACAAGGACAAGGAGCAAACAGAGCAGTACGATCAGCCGGTTCTCGTACGTCTGGGAACACGTGATGAGGCGGAGCTTCGCGATGGATTTCCCAAGAGGGCGCAAGAGATGTTCGGCTATCACGCGGTCATCCTCGATGACGTCGAAGCGGGCTTCTTTTCCTATGACCAAATGGAGCTTCTCAGGCGGTTTGTGGCCGAGCGAGGCGGCGGCTTCCTGATGCTCGGCGGGAAAGACTCGTTTCAGCAAGGGGGCTTTTATCGAACGCCCATCGGCCGGATTCTGCCGGTGCATCTGGACGCGCTGCCCCAGGCCCAGCCGGCTTCTGAAGTTCGTTTGAATTTGACTCGTGAGGGCTGGCTGCAGCCCTGGGCCCGGCTGCGCGACAACGAGCAGGATGAACGGGAGCGTCTCTCGGCGATGCCCGCATTTCGCGTGCTCAATCGCATCAGCACCGTCAAGGCCGGAGCGGGTGTTGTCGCTGCCATCGGCGACGATCCCTCGCGGCCGTTGCCGGCTTTGATCGTACAAAGGTACGGCGGGGGGCGTGCCGCAGCACTGACGGTCGGCGATATGTGGCGCTGGGGCATGAAAGAGCCAAAGATGCGAGAGGACATGAACAAATTCTGGCGACAGATGCTGCGATGGCTGGTCGCGGACGTGCCGAATCGGATCTCACTGCACGCCGCACAAAAACCCGACCAGGTCAAGGAAGCCGTCGTGCTTGAAGTTCGTGTTCGCAACAAGGATTTCGAGCCGATGGACAATGCGTCGATTGCCGTAGAGGTCAGTGAGCCTGAGGGTCAGAAGGCGCGGTTGACTGCCGAACCGGTGCTCTCCGCAACGAGTCCCCAGGACAGCGAAGCCGGGCTGTTTGAGGCCGTGTACGTCCCCCGTTGTGACGGCAGCTACCTGGCCCGGGCTGTTGTGACCGATGCTGAGGGTCTCCAGGTTGGCGATGCCCAGGCCGGCTGGGCCGTTGATCTCGAAGCGCGTGAGTTTCGCTCGATCGGAACCAACCGCCCCTTGCTTGAAAGAATCGCCCGGCAGACCGGGGGCCGGATGATTGAGCTGGATGCGTTGAGCAGCTTTGCTCGCGGCCTGCCTCATCGTGAGGCCCCGATCACGGAGACCTGGGTCACGCCGCTGTGGGATTTGAAGGGGATCCTTCCGGCGGTTTTCCTGCTTGTTCTGGCGTGCTTTGTCGGCGAATGGGCCCTGCGCCGCTGGAAGGGGATGCCATGATGAAATTTCGAATTTCAATTTTCGAGTGCCGAGTGCCGATTGCCGATCTCTTTGCCACAAAGACACCAGGACACGAAGGCTCTGATGGAGTTCTGATTTGTGCCTTTGTGCCTTCGTGGCTGAATCGAAAACTGCAAATCGTAAATCGTAAACCTGCCCGACCGATGGCAGGCGGGTCGAAAATTGTTCGAATTTTCTGGGCCCTGCTCACCGGCGTACTGACTTTCGCTGTGGGTGCTCGCCAGGCATACGGTGCGGCCGCCCAAGACCCTCTCCGCAAGGAGTCCCTAGGACAAAGGGCCACCGTCATCGTCGTGGTCGGAGCGGCCGGGACGCCGGAGTATGCATCGCAATTCGCCGAATGGGCCGGTCTCTGGGAGAAAGCCTGCTCGAAAGGCGATGCCGGATTTGCCGCGATTGGGTTGTCTGGGGTGGAGGAGGCAGATGACCGTGCGGCGTTGCAAAAAGCGTTGGCGACGAAGTCTCAATCCTTCGACTCCGCTCAGGATGGTGAGCCTGTCGAACCACAAACCACTGCCGCTCTGTGGCTGGTCCTGATCGGGCATGGGACCTTTGACGGCAGGACGGCGAAATTCAATCTGCGAGGCCCGGACTTTTCGGCGGACGAATTGAATGAGTGGCTCAAGCCGCTGCTGCGGCCCGTTATTGTGATCAATACGGCGTCCTCCAGCGGCCCTTTCCTGAGCACGTTGTCGGCGCCGGAGCGTGTCTCCACGGGACACCCTCGGGTGGTGATTACCGCGACCAAGAGCGGGTTCGAGCAGAATTACACGCGGTTTGGCCAGTTTTTGGCCGGGGCGATCGCGGACCCCCAGGCGGATCTTGACAAGGATGGTCAAACGTCCGTGCTCGAAGCGTTCTTGATGGCCTCGGCTGGCGTTGACGAATTCTACCGGGCCGCCGGGCGCCTGGCCACCGAACACGCCCTGCTCGACGACAATGGGGACCGGCTGGGCACGCGGCCCGACTGGTTTGCCGGCGTTCGGCCCGTGCAAAAGGCGCAGGCCGGCGCCTCGCTTGACGGCTATCGCGCCGGCCAGTTTCACTTGGTCCAAAGCCCGGCCGAGAACAGGATACCGCCCCAACTGAGGGCCACGCGAGATCGGCTGGAGCTGGAGGTCGTTAAGCTGCGAGATGCCAAAGAGGGCTTCCCGCAAGACGAGTACTTCCGGCGACTCGAAAAAGTCCTCTGCGACATCGCTCGAATCTATGAGCAGACCGACGAGACCGACAATGGTCTAAAGTAGCCTCACTCTCTTACCGCATCTGATTGCCGACGCAGAACAGCTTGCTTGCCGTGCGGATAAAAAGGTGTCCCTCCGCGATTGCAATCGACGCCTGCACCGGCTTATCCTCCATGTCAATTCGGCACAGTATCTTGAATCCTGCATCTCCGGCGGCAAGCGCAACAGCCTCGCGGGCTTCGCTGATACAGTAGAGCTTGTCATCCCCGGCTGTGACAGAGGCCCACCAGGGAGTACTGCCGCCCAGCTTGCCCTGCCATTTCTGCCGGCCTGTCCTGGCATCGAGGCAGGTCAGGACTCCCCCCTTTCTGTCACCAAGGACATAGACGTTACCCTTGTAATAGAGGGGTGTGCTGCAGTCCGGCGATGGGCCGTCAAATCTCCAGGCGATATAGTCGTCAGCGAGAGCGCCCTCTCCGCCACTCTTGAAGGCCAGAAGGCCCTTGCTGCCCCTGGGCGGGGCGCCAAAGACCAGCCCCTCGCCGGCGACCGGAGAGCTGATGTTGCGATCTCTGGTGCTCTTCTGCCGGGAGTACCCGTATCGCCACAGTTCTCTGCCGGTCGCGGGGTCGTTGGAGGTCACGTAGTCGCCGCCCATGACGAGAATCTCGGCACGTCCGGAATGTTCATGCGGTATCGGCGAGCTGTAGGAGTCAAGCGATTCATCCAGTGCCTCGGTCCGGCGAGGCTGCTTCCAGAGGTTCTTTCCCGTTTTTGGATCCACAGCGAGTATGAGTGCGTCGAGCGTTGTGCTGTTGGGAAAGCGATAGGCGGTGTGGCGCCGCTGGATAAGGATAAAAAGCTTGTCGTCGTACAGCAGCGGGCTTGAGCTGTAGCCATATTTTACCGAGACGTTGCCGTATTCAGCCTCGAGATTGCCGGACCAAAGGACGTTCCCCTCGTAGTCCAGCCCGGCCAAATCACCGGAGCCGTACATGAAGTAAACGTACTTGCCGTCCGTCACGGGTGACGGTGTGGCCAGATCATTGCGGGGCACTTCTCGATCGGACGCCGCTATTTTTCTGCGCCACAATTCCTTGCCGCTTCGGGCATCGAGGCACAGAGCAAGCAGATCGTCGCTGGCTCTGTCCATCGAGCTTACGAAGACCTTGCCGCCGGCGATGACAGGGGTAGCCGAACTGTGGCCGGGCAGAGGTGCAACCCAGGAAATGTTCTCCGTTTTGGTCCAGGTGGCCGGCAGGTTTTTCTCGTCGGTTGAGCCATTGCGAAACGGTCCGCGCCAGTGGGGCCAATCACTTGCAGAAGAGCGACCGGCAGATAGTAAAACTCCAGTGGACAACAGAAGTAATGCTTTTCTAAGGGTCATCACGTTACTTTCTCCACAAGTTCAAATTGATAATCCATAAGGGTTGGCTATGCCGGGGCTTCGTCAATCAGCACAAGAACACTTTAGTTTGTTGAATGCGACGAAACCCCATTCTGAACGCTTTTGGAGTGGACGGGAACCTCGAACGCTGCGAGTTGATAGCCGCCCCATGTCTGTCGTCCGGCTCGCTTCGTCGCATGCATCCGGACGTACCGGGCGGGCGTCGTCGCAAAGCCGATTCGGTACGTGGCCTCCCAGGTTATGTAGGGGCGGCCGGTTTCGGAATAAACAGTGGTCCAACTGGCAGGCACATTTGGATCCTTGAGGGCCACATCAATGGAGTAATCCTCGGCATGTATTTTCCAGCCCCACAGCAGATTGACGTGACTAAGCTTACAGACTTGTCCCAGATCAACATAGATCCATTCATCTTCATTCTTGCCGCTTAACCAGGTCGAATGATAGTCACCGTCCACCGCTTTTTGAGGCGACTCGCCGGAAGAGGCAACCACCTCCTTGCCCAAGGCCAGATCGACCATGCCCACGCCGGCACTGTAAACCCAAATCAGGTTATCCAGTTTGCGTGTGCATGTGAGGTAATCATACATCATACGCCAGAGCTTGGCCGTGTTTTCGGGGGTGTCCTTGTCCGTCCACCAAAACCACCCGCCATCGATCTCGTGCAAGGGACGCCACAGCACCGGAACATCGGCATCCTCCAGAATCTGGAGAGCGTCCGCAGCGGCGGCCATCTCAGTGATGGCTTGTCGGTGTTCGTTAGTTCCAGGGGTCACGATCTTGGCAACATCCACCGGATTCTTGCGTTCGCTTGTCCATGCTGAATCGTCGTTGTAAAACCAATGCCAGTGGAGTGTTAGTATGTAGCCGTATTTCTTGGCATGATTCGCTATGGCCGAAGGCTCTCCGAGCCAGCGTATGTCCCGGCCCCAGATGGCGCCCTGCTTTGCCGTTTGCTCATAGTCGTCGGGAGTGTGGACATACACATTGTATCCACAGAGCATCTTGGTCTGGTAGGTAGAGGCCAGGTAATTGAGGACCTCCCGTGCCGTCGGGCTGAGGTTTGAGTTTACCGGCTCGATGCAAAAAGCATCGGCAGAGAAACAGCACACTGTCAACAGTGCTTCGGTAAGTACTTTACGAATACGCATCAATGTCTCCTTTTCGAATTCGAAAGCAAATATACTATTTTCTGCTCACAAAGCCAAGAGAGCGCCGTGTCGAGGGCGGCCCGCCCTCGAATCGCGGGCAAGATGCCCGCGACACCAAACTCCATCAGATCGCACTGTGACGGAGCGGTTTGTGGTTCGACAGGCTCGCCTGCCGGCGGCCAAGGCTCACCATCCTCAGCGGAGTCGAAGGGTCCTATTTCGGTGTAAGCGTGCTGGGATTGCCGACAGAGTTCTCGTTGTCGGCGGCCTGTGAGGGCGCAGTGGGATTTCGTTCGGGGTAGGGATTACGTCGCTCTTTGTGATAGTAGAGGAAACGCCACAGCGTCTCGGCGCCGTGACAATCGACACAGAGCCCCCGGCTCGCTTGCGGCCTCAGAAATGGTTCGACAGGCTCACCATCTCCCGAAAGGGATGGCCAAGCCCACTGAGCGGAGTCGAAGGACGGTCCCCGCTGCTGTCTTGCGCCAGCAAGCCTGTCCTGAGCGTAGTCGAAGGGATGCGGGGGGTGTGGCTGGTGACAGGTCAGGCAGGAAATGGCTCCGGTCGGCGACGGCTGGCCGCGACTGTCGAAGGTCGGCGCGTATCCTGGCTGGCCCGCCTTACGTCTGGCGGGCTGGTCGGGCCGCGCGCGGTTGACCAGGGGTACATCGGGATGATCGAGGTATTTCGGGACGCGTGTCGATGCACACTCACCTTGGCGGTGGCAGCAGGTGCACAGGCCGGTGCCATACTTGCCTTCAAGAGTTGAGCCCTGTGCCCACACGCCACCGGTGCTGGGGTCGCGGTGCACCAAATGGCAGGAGCCGCAGGGGCCGGACTCGATGGCGGTCTCGCCTCGCACGTTGCGAGCGTCCGGCGCCGACGTCCTCAGATCGTGAAGTGTCCCGATGATCCCTTGAGCCTGCCGGTGACAGACCAGGCAGACCCCTGAAGGCCCGCAGGAGGCGGAGTCCGGCAAGGGGCCGGACCGATTTTCGATTTTGGATTTTCGATTTGCGATCTTGCCTGTCGGCAGACTGGTTTGAAAATCGCCAATCGCCAATTGCCAATCGCCAATCGTCATGTGGATGTCGTGGCAGGTCGTGCACACGATCCGCCTCTCGCGGTCCACCGTCATGTTGTCCGGCAGGTTTTCAGGCATGGTGTCGAGGATTTTCCTTAGATGCGGCGTTTCCACCGCTTGGCCCGGTGCTCCGCTCCGGTGGCAGGTTTCACAGGACTGCGCCGAGGTGTCTTCGCCGCCGATGGCGGCCCAGATGCCGCCTTTGCCCCTCGGTCCGTGGACGGGGTGGCAGTCGATGCAGGGGCCCCTGGAGACAAAACCCTGGCCGCCGGCAGGCGAGCCGAGCTTGCTCACCCACTCGGCTGTCGCGGGGTCATGCACGGACCCCTGTATGCCCAGCTTGTCCTTGTGGCAGATGTCACAGAGATTGGGAACGGGGGCGACAAGTAGTTTAGGGCTCTGCGGCTTTTGGTGAATGTCGTGGCACGTCGTACAGATAATTTTTCTGTCAGGATCCACCCGCATGTTTTCGGGAAGATTCTCAATGGTGGTCGCGAGAGTCTTTCCGATGTGCTCCGTTTCCATGGCTTTGCCCGGCGCCCCGGCTCGGTGACAGGTTTCACAGGATCGATTTTCGATTTTCGATTTTCGATTTTCGATATTTTTTGACAGGATAACAGAATGGTCCTGTAAATCCCGTCTAAAATCTTCCTTTTGAAAATCGCCAATTATCATGAGTGCTCCCCAGATTCCACCTTCCTCGTTGGGATCGTGGACCGGGTGACAGTCGATGCACGAGCCTTTGGAGACGAAGCCAAGCTTCTGTGCCCACTCGGCTGAAGCGGGGTCATGCACGGAATTCTGCACGCCCAGCTTGTCCTGGTGACAGGCGCCGCACAGATCGGCGATCCGGCCCCCGTTTCTGTCTTCGCCAGAAGACACGGGGGCGGTTGCCGGCGTCCGGGCCCAGAGGTGGGGGCCCCGGGCATTGTGGGTCGTGTGGCACACCCGGCAGGGACCCACGGAAGGATGCAGGGCGAGCCTGTCGCACGCGGCCGGCCCGAACGTTGCCGGATCGTGCGGTTGGCCCGGCAGATCGGTGTGCTCATCATGGCAGAGAACGCACAGCCCCGAGCCTTCGTGCCGCAAAAACGAGCGCGGCGCGGCAGCCGAAGAACCAGCCGGCGGGGCGAGCGCCGCTTCGGCGCCGGCCTGCGACCGGCGCGGGCTGTGCGGATCGTGGCAGGTGAGGCAGCCGATACTCCTTGTGGCTTCGTCGAGAGGCAGCGGAGCGGGCATATCCTCCGGCACAGGTGTTCCCACGGGGTGCGCGTCCACGTAGGGCCGGTTGCGCGAACCGGGTCCCCCCGGCTGGTGACACTCCATGCATCCGGAGCTGTGGGGCCGATGTGTTTCCGGGACGTCCCGCGCCCAGCCGTGGATGCGGTGACATGCGCCGCAGGGGCCGGACGCCGACGCGGTCTGGCCGCCGGCGTTGACCGTGTCCGCAGAGCTGAGGCGAAGATCGTGAGGGGATTCGAGAACCGCTTTTTCCTTCTCATGGCAGTCGAGACAAAGAGAGCTGTCCTGGTTCTTTCGAATCAGCAGCGGCTTGGCGCCGGACGCATCGTGGAGGCGGTGACAGGAAAGGCAGGAAAGCTCCCCGTTGGAGCCAAAAGTGGCCTTCTCGTCCAGTAAACCGGCTGGAGGCTTGAAGCCGGGATACGCCTGGCCGATATGGTGCATCGGCGCACCGGCCGGAGGGGCGGTCTGCGGACTCTTATCGGTATGACAGGCGATGCAAAGCTTCGAGGGCGGCAGCACCAGCATCCAGGCGTTTCTCGCTCCGTGCGGCTCGTGGCAGGTCTGGCAAATGACCGTGTGGCCCTCGGCCGAAGTTTTCCCGCCGGCCTCCAGGATTTCCTGTGGTATGGGATAATTGACATCTCCCAAAGGGTGTTGGAAGTCGTTTTTCGCGGCGTGTTCAGGGTGGCAGGCCAGACAAAGCGAGGAGTCAACGTTAGGCTGGCGTAGAAAGATCACGGTTTTCAGATCAGAGCTGTCGGGCACGGCATGCGCCGTGTGGCACGTCGCGCACGTCATCCAGCCCTGGGCGTCCAGAGGAAATGTCTCCGTTGGAATGTGCACGGCGGCGGAAGGCACCGAATCGGTGGTGTGATGACGCGTTGACCAGACCTTGAAGCGCGAATCGGTCACGGAGCCGTCGTGACAGGAAAGGCACATGTCGCCGCTGCCGGCCTGGCGATCGAGAACCATCTCCATGGGACCGGCTTGCGGATCGGTTCTCTCGAAAGCGTGTACCCACCGAATGTGGCAGATGGCGCACTCTTTGCTTGAATTGGGCATGACCTCCTGGCCAAGGCCGGGTTGATCCACCCCCAACGTCAGCAGCAAGAGTACTGCACAGACGTGTGGGGGCTTAGTCAGCAGCGCCAGTCTCAGCATGGTCATTCACTCCAAGTCCACCCGGCAGACCCGGTTCGCTTTAAGCTCGACGACGTAGAGGCGATGGCGTCCCGCGTCAGCGGCGACTCCCGTGGGCGTGGTGAACTTCATCGCTACCCCCGATGCGTCGGCCAGCACGCCGAGAAAGCTCCCGCTCATATCAAAGACCTGGACGCTGCCCAGATAACTGTCGGTCACGAAGACTCGATCTTCGCAGGTCGCCACGCCCTTGGGGCGAAATAGCCGGCCGGGTTTGATCCCCCAGCCTCCGATGAAGCCGACGAATTTGCCGCTGGAGTTGAGAACCTGGACGCGCGTGTTGATCGGCTCGACCACGAGGAGATAGCCCTGCGGTGAGATATCCATCAGGAAGGGAAAGCGGAACTGGCGCTGGTCCTGGCCGGGACCGCCCCAGACCGACTCAACGCTGCGGCCGGCCAGATCGTACACTAAGATATGGTGGTTGTCGTTGTCGGCGATGTACAGCCGCTCACGCGCGGGATCGACGACCACGTCCGTCGGATCCGGAAGCGCCCCCGACGGCACGGCCGGCAGAGAGACGGCGTCCAACGGCTTTCCGCTTGCAGCGAAAACCTGGAAACGGTGATTGCCTGAATCCGCAACATAGACCTTTCCGTTTGCTGCCGTTGCGATCCCGAGCGGAAAGAGAAACTGAGCGGGCCCGGTGCCCCGGCTGCCGAACTGGAAGCGGAACTTGCCGTCGGCATCAAAGACCACCACGCGGTGATGGACTCCGTCCAGGACATAGAGGTCGCCGTCGCGCCCGACTGCGGCGTCGCTGGGCATGTCGAAGGGATCTCCCTCCGGACCGACAAGCACGACCCTGTTAGCCGTCCTGACTGCCTGGACGTTCTCTCGCGGAGCAGGTCCTTGCTGGGCGGCGACGGACGTGCAAGCCGCTCCAAGAACCAACACCAATCCTATTGCCACAATCCAGTGTCTTTCAGCGGAAAACGCCGTAGCTCCGGCGGCCGACCCGCTAGATTTACCCGCCTTACGTCTGGCGGGCAAGAGGCGGGCCAGCCTCTCTATGTTGGCTTGTGGAGAGTACAACTTCAACCTCACTGGGGTTCCTCTGCGGTACTCTGCTCCTGCTGCTCCTGGGGGTTGAGCAAATGCGGTATATGAAACGTCTCGTAGCGTCGGACCAGGTCAACTACCTCTGCGCTCACGAGAAAGGCTGCTCGCTCCGAGGAGTATCCGAGGGCCGTGTAGGGAAAGAACTCACTTTTCGCGTCGTGACAACTGCTGCACCGCACCGGATTTTCGACGCATTTCCTATGGATGAACTTGTTGCCTATTACCTTTTGACTGTCATTCAGGTCGTTCATACGCCGGCGGAACTCCGCAGCGAATTCCTGCTCCTCTTCGAGACTCAAAGGTCGAGGATTCTCTTCGGAACCCATCAGCGGGACGATTTTTGCGCCATATTCCCCCCAGACGCCCTTGAGCATCTGAGGATTTGGACGGAGCTGGCCGCTGGTCATGTCCACCCAGCCGAAACGATTGTGCGCGACGCCCTCAGTCTCCTGCACATGACAGATCTGGCATGAGATGAAGAGGTTGTGCATGTTGAGAAAGGCGCGTTCCTTCAGACTCCGGGAATGTGGAATCGGTCCGTGACAGTCAATGCAGAAGTTCCACCTGTCGGGCTGGTACCAGCGACCGATATGGTGGAAGTGCCCGGGCAGCTTCGGCTCCAGGAATTCCCATTCCCCGAGGTAACGCACGACCTTCTTGTCGGTCAGTGCCAGGACGCTGTCGAACACTTTCGCGTCGGCGGGTTCCGTCCCCGTGCCTGCGATGGGATCGCCCAGAGTTCCGACGAGGTACACGGTCAGCCACGTGCCTGCCGCGATGAGCAGAATGCTCCACATCCCAACGTACAAGAAAAGAAGACCTCTTCTCGAGAAGCCCGATTTATGGCTCATGACTCCACCTCCGCCACCGCATCGAAACTGTGCACCTGGCCCCCGTGTTCTTCGGCTATCGCTCGCGGCGAGATTCTGCCGTTGAGGATCATGCTGGAAATGGGCGATACTCCGGGTCTGCCGATGACGCCCGGGATGTGCACGAGCGTGATGTGTGCCACGGCCAGAAGAGACTCGTAGGTGTGTGCCAGATAGGCTACATTGAGCGCCCAGCCCGGGAGTATGTGACTCGATATGCTCTCGGCCCAGAGCAGGACGCCGGTGACACCCAGCAATGGAATGCCCCAGAAGAGTCCCAGATACTCGAGCTTCTCCTTCCAGGAGAAACGGCCGTAATTGGGTCGCTGGGGGCTCAGGAAAAAGACGTACTTCGCCCACACCAGCAGATCGCTCAGATCCCGCCGTCCGGGTATCATCGGCAGGGCCAGGATCGCGCCAATCCAGGCTATAAGTCCTCGTTGCCCTTTGCGCTTCAGGGACCGGCCGACGTTCACCAGAATCAGAATAATATGGAGGGCGAAGCCCACCAGCAGCGTCACGCCGGCGATGCGGTGAACGATCGGAGCACCGTGGATCCCACCGAAAAGATCGTAGATCACCGGTGCCCAGCTCGCCTCGGGAAATTTCATGGGAAATCCCGTCAAGCACAGGACCACGAAGACGACGACAAGAAAAGCATGTTGCAGTCGTAGTCCGCCGGCGAAACGCAGGATACCACCTTCGCGGGCCGCCCTCCTCTCTGCAAGTTTCGTGAGCCGCTCAATCTCTTTTTCGGCTTGGTGACTCGGGAACAGCTCCCGAACGAGACCGAGCACGTTGAGAGTCAAAATGGGCAGCAAGATACCGAGCGTTGCAACCACGAAGAACAGGCCCACCCCAAACTCAAGAGGGTGTGTTCCGGAGTCCCGATTAGCGTGGACGTCAAAGGAGGCCAGAGCCGGGCCGGCCGAACCGTGGCAATCCTGTGCATTGCACGTGGCAGGGCGATTTTCGGGATGGATGGAGGATCGCGGGTCCGTCGCGGCGTGCATTTCGTGCACGCTGTCCCGGCTGGCGTGACAGTCCAGACAGTCCGGCGCCAGAGCCGAACCGAACAGGACCGCCTTGCCATGGTATGTCTCCAGGTAGCTCGAGACCACGTCGGAGAGTTCGTGACGCCGTGCAAACGCCGGGTCGGCGTGGCAGGTGGCGCACATGGTGACCACCTCGCGAGGATCGCGAGCTTTGTGGAGGCGGGTAGTGACATGAGAATAAAAGTAGCGGACAAAATTCTCGTCGGTGTGGCACTGGGTGCAGCGACTGATGGCTCGTTCGGAGACGCCGGCTCGCACTTTCTTGAAAATCGACACGGGCCGGAAGAGGGGGATGTCGTGACAGTCTTTGCACTGAGGATAGTCTTGCGGATTGGCTTGAGATGTGCCGCTCTGTACCGTTGGCGCGTGCACGCTGTCTTCAAGGGCCTTGTGTACCTTTGCATGCGTAAAAATGATTTCTCGCGTCGGCTCCTCAATGTGGCAGCTCCGCAGGCAATCCACCGGTTTGGCATTATCGTGCGGAATCTTCTCGATATCGGCATGGCAGCCTTTGCAGCTCACACGTGCGTGGGGACCCCGGCTGAAGAGCGATTCGTCCACGTAGAAAAGGCGATAGTCACCCTTCTTGTCCACGCGGGCCAGGCCCCGGAAGCGGTGGCACATCAGACAGTTCTCCGCGTCCACGGCATACAGCACCTGCGGCAGCAGGGCGGTCAGTACCAGGGCCAGGAGACCCGGCGCGAGCCAGTTAGAATGGGACTTGCCCGCCTTACGTCTGGCGGGCTGGCCCCACCATGATCTAATCGGTGGGCTAACGCCCTCTCTACAGAACTTCTGATTCGGAGTCATCGCGCAGTTGGTGATAGCAAAGTGCTCCATGAAATACCTCATTTTTGGTGACACGCTACACAGAGCTGACCTTCGTGAGCACGAAGTCGATGATTTGCAGCGTGCTTGGGTTCCGAGCCAATTGAACGAGGATTCCAATTCGGCAAGAGTCCTTTCTCGTGGGGATTGTGACAACTATAACAGGTGATCCGGCTGCTCTCGTCCAGGGGTATTGAGCGAGGAGCCCGCTTGGCGGCGCGGACATATTCCAAGAGCTGCTTTAGCGGCAGGTTCATCTGAGGCTGTACCTCGTAGGCGGACATGTACCACGTCATTTCCGCCGAAGGGACGGCACCCATGTGCGGGCCATCATTCGGGTGGCCCTTAGCCACCGGGTGGCAACTAGCGCAAATCCCAAACGATTTGCCGCGGAGGGCACGCGAAGCATCTTCCTCAGAACGGGAGGCTACATCGGCGCCGACATGGCACCAAACGCATGTGTCGGTCTTTGGCTCGCTGGCTTCGAGCTGGTCGTGGGCGTTAAAGGGACGATAGCTCTCCCGCGCGTGGCAGCGGAAACAGAACTCTAAAGGGTGGGATACATCAGTTCCTCGCAGGAACCTCCGTTTGGGCGCAACGGCCGGCTGGCTGGTCTTGCAGCTCGGGGTGACGTCATGACAGGTCAGACAGGTGAGCATTCCGTCCTTCAGTGGGAAATCGGGGGGGATTCTTCTCGCGAGCGCGGCGCTTGGTGCCAGATTCACAGGGTGGACCTCACGCGTGCCAAGCTGCCCGTCGTGACAGGACTGACACAGTTGGGATATGCTCCCATTAAAGCGCAGACTGCGACGGCCGCCAGTGGGGGACGTGTGGCAGGAGGAGCACAATGTCGGATTTCCATGGGGGTTCCTATCTGATTCCTCTTTATTCACATGAGCTTCTCCTCCGGCTGATATCAACGCCAGGAGCAATACTATAACCAACGCAGGAATTTCCCAAGGGCGGCCGCATCGGAAACGACTTGATGGCAACACGCTATCTTCCATTTTTGAGAAAAACCACCTCTTTCGGAAAGTAGGCTTCTACAGCAGGCAAGCAACATGGCCAGTCTGGCCGCCGGAACGCAAGATTAGCTGTTTAGGCAATATGCCTGGCCATCGCTATTGCGACCAGAACATAGTTCCGTGCAAAGCATGTACCAATTCCCTACGCTCTGATGGGTATAAATACAACATTCTTTTGTACAATGACTTACGTTCCAAAAAAAGTGCGAGATTGATTTTGGAAGGCTTAGAAGTTCTCAGACATGGGAATGTTTACTACTACTTTTCTCACTCTTGAGAGTTGGTATGCTACGTTAGGGGCGCCTCTCACTGTCTGTCGGTGGGGTGCGACCGCTGGCAGAATCCGTCAACTTCTTCTTTCGATCTGTCTGATCAGATTGTGAAAGATGAAGAAATGGAAGGGAAGAAACATATACCAATAGGGCTTTCCGAACACGCCTCTGGGCTGATAGTAGGCGTTCACCGACAGTTTGTTCTTTCCCCCGCTCCGGCTGGCGCCTTCGCCGAGATGAGTCCCTTCCGGATCGATCCTGAACTGAAGCCATGCTTTGCCCGGCAGTTTCATTTCGGCGCGCAACAAAAGCATGGCTTCTCGCTTGAGGTCTTCGACCCGCCAGAAGTCAATAACGTCACCGATTCTCAGGCTGGAGGTGCTTCTTCTTCCTCGCACGGATCCGACGCCTAAAAGGAGCCGATCTACGGCTCCTCGAAGCCTCCACAGCCAGTTGCCGTGAAACCACCCCTCCTTGCCCCCGATCTTACAGACTGAACGGAAGAGGGAAGCGGCGCTCTTTTCGGTCAAAAGCGAGTACGAGCTCGTGTAGCGGACCGGCCCTTCGATCTCACGAAGCTTCATCGCCAGCTCGTGAGCCGGCGGATAGGCGTCGGACCATCGTGTGTGCACCTTGTCCTGTTCTTCACGCGACATGGCCCTCACCAGAGCTTCTCTGTAGCCCAGCGGCTCAAACGGCAGGATTCGCCTGATGTCGTCGTTCCGGCAGACAACCTCATTGGCGATTCCTTCCATCAGGCACCGGGTAATCGCGGCGGGCACCGGCGTAAGAAGACTGGCACAGTACGCGAAAAAACCGATGTTACAGAAAGGGCAGGGAACAAAGAGCCTCTTCTTGCCGAGCAGCTCAGCAAGTATCTTCAACATTTCCCGGTAAGTCAGAACGTCTTGTCCGCCAATATCGAAGGATTTTCCAAGCGTCTCGGCTGTTTCCAGCGTGCCGACGAGATACTTGATCACGTCGCGGATGCCAATTGGCTGACACCTGGTCTTGGCCCAGTGCGGTACTGGGAGAATGGGGATGTTCTTCACCAGATGTTCGATGATCTCATACGAAGCGCTGCCCGATCCGATGATGATGGCGGCCCGCAGGACGGTGGCCGGGACGGTCCCGCAACTGAGCTCATCGCCTACCTGCATCCTGCTCCTCAGATGAGGTGACAGCGGCGTGCGCGCCTCCCCGAGCCCTCCAAGATAGATCATTCTTGCAACGGCCTGCTGCTCCGCGGCCCTTCTGAAGTTCCCGGCGGCCTGAATCTCCGTGGATTCAAGCTCCTCGGGGCCAAGAAGCAATGAATGGAGCAGATAGTAGGCGGTGTGAATCCCGTGCAGTGCCGTTCCCAGGCTGTCTGGGTCCAATGCGTCGGCGACCACTATTTCGGCTCCGGGCCACCGCTGCTCGAGTTCGTCCGAAGCCGCACGCACCATGACGCGCACGTGGTACCCTCTGGCCAGCAGTTCCGGAGCAAGCCGCCCTCCGACGTAGCCGGTAGCGCCCGTCACCAGGATTTTGCCCATTTCGGGCTGCGGCCGAGACGGCAAATCACGACAGAAAAGGTCGCTATCGATCGACGTCATCGGTGTTTCTCCCGTCCGGTCTGCGTCACCAGCCCTTCTACGTTCATGGTTCCACTCTGGGTCCTTACGGGTTGGTCAATTTATCAGTTCGTCGGCGCCGATATCGGGTCCGGGTCCACGCGGCTGCCTGTCCATGTCCTCGCCGACTTCCGCCACCGCTACGCCCTGATCGACGGCCTCGGCCACGATACCCGTCAGGTGAAGGTCTCCATGTCGTGGGTCGGCAAAAGCAGGCGTGAAATCTTTGATGAGGTTGTTGAAAAACGTCACTCTACTCTGCGATTCGTGACTCATTTTCGGCCCGCTTATCAAATTGTTGGCGATCACCAGGCCATCATTCGTGAACACCGTGCGGATCAGCCGGCCCATCCGACTGTCCGGATCGTGAATCGTGTTGTTGAGGACCTTGCAGTCCCTGGTGTACACCGTCACAATGCCGGCCTCGGGCGCTCTGGTGATGAAGTTATTCCTGGCTATGCAGCGTACGCAGTGGTATTGTGTTTCGCCGTCCCGGTACGGGTTACCGAGCTGCAAGCCGACGTCGCAATCGATAATAATATTCCGTTCGATGACACAGTCCTGCGAATCGTGCCAGATGAACACGGCGCCTCGTCCCTCGTACGTCCTGCCCTGAATCCCCACAAATACGTTGTCGCTGATGACCCAGTCCTTGGCGTACATCACGTCAATGCCGCCGACGTAGTTTCCCTGGGCGATATCGGCCGCGTCGTCGCTCAACCGTTTCGGCCGGTCATTGTAAAAGAGGCAGTATTGCACCCGGCACTGTTTTGGACGAACGGCCTGGCGGTTCTCTTTCGGTACTTTCACCCCTTTGACGCCGCGCTGCCAGATATTGTGAATGATACAGTTATAGATAGTCAATCTCTGAACGTTCGTCTCGGAGTTGATCTTGAAACCGTTCCACTTGATATTCTGGATGGTCAAATCCGCGATAGTCACGCCGGAGCAGGCTCGAATCCCCAGCAGTTCTCCGTCGCGACTCTGTGCGCCGTCGATAATTACTCGCTCGCGGCGTCCGGATGCACCACGTAACGTGACGTCGTCGGTGCTGATCTGAACGTAATGGGGCATCATATAGTGACCGTCCGCCAGAAGGATGGTTTGCCCCGGCCTGGCCTCTCTAA
Source organism: uncultured Pirellulales bacterium (assembly GCA_964462945.1). GTDB lineage: Bacteria > Planctomycetota > Phycisphaerae > Sedimentisphaerales > Anaerobacaceae. The sequence goes on along the minus strand of CAYWZW010000001.1, from coordinate 59,667 downwards.
TCGCCCGGATTAGCCCCTGGGCGTCCGACACTTCAACAGCCGGGCCCTGGGCAGGCGGCAGCACGGGTGCCTTGGGAAACCAGTCCTGCTCGGGCGGCTCAAGCGCCTTACCGTCCAGTGTTCCTGCATCCTCATTTGAGACTCCGTCAGTCACAGAGGGAATCCGGCCCAAGGTCTTGAGGACCTCGGCGTATTTCATCAGCACCAGGTAATTCCGCAGTGAGTAGCCGCATCGGCTGAGCGCCTCCGAGGAGTAGTCATTCTGGTATCTCTTCGGGTGACTCAGGTGTACGCCGTCACGTGCCAGGGTATCGAGCCAATAGGGACTGTCTGAGTCACCGCTTTTGGCACCGAGTCTCTCAGCCGACAGCAGGACCTGTCTGCCGACAGGCAAGACTGAAGACATCAGCAGAATGGCCAATACTCTGCACCGAACCGCGATTGTGTGGTTATTCTTAAAACCGTCCAATTGTCCGCCCAACCTTTCTGATATTTCCCAGTACGAACGACCCTATAGTCAAAATCAGTTGCTTCGTCAAATCAATTCTGATGGCTGCATATATGATAAATCGAGAGTGAGCCATTGTAATGATACTTTCTGACGTTTGTGCCATAGACACATGAGGTCTTGTGGATATAATAGCGATCAGGTGCGAAGAGCATGGCAGATGTGTTGACCAGACGAGATTTTCTGAGATACGCGGCGTGCTTTGCTGCACAGACTGCGATGCCAGTCGGTGTCCGCGGAGCGACGAAAGGGCCTTCCCCATCCCTTAATTTTGTCTTTATCCTCGTTGACGACCTTGGCTGGGCGGACGTGGGCTGTTACGGTGGCGATCTGCACGAGACGCCCCACATCGACCGGCTGGCCCGACAGGGGATGCGGTTTACCGACGCCTATGCCGCGGCGCCGGTTTGCTCGCCGACGCGTGCTTCAATTATGACCGGCAAGTATCCGGCCCGGCTGCACATGACCACCTGGTACGAAGCCTCAGCGAACCCGCCGCTCGGTCGGAGGCTTGTCCCGCCGGTCATGGAGGGTAACATGCCTCTTGAGCAGGTGACCATCGCCGACGTGGACGGCCTCAGCCTGGTGCCCTTGTTGAAAAACCCCAGTGCCACGCTTGAGCGCCAGACCCTTTATTGGCACTACCCCCATTACTACCCTACAACCAGCCCGGTGAGCTCAATTCGTCAAGGCGACTGGAAACTGCTGGAATACTTCGAGGACAATCGCGTCGAGTTGTACAACCTCAAAAGCGACACCGGTGAGGAGAAAGACCTCGCAGGAAAAATGCCCGAGAGAGCGGAAGAGCTGCGAATGCGTCTGGACACTTGGCGCAAGGCCGTAAATGCTCAGATGCCCACGCGAAATTCCAAGTCCGAATGAGTGGGGAAGCTGGATTCTATTACATTCAGCGCTCAACGCATAGGAAACTTGTGACACAATTCCCTGACTTTGTCTCTGCTTTCCTCTCTGAGAGCCTTATCGATCTGGTATTCTTTGTCGGATGTTATGGTCACTTGCCTCAGTGCCGTGTCGATCAACGCGGCTATGCCGTCCATCTGTTCCGGTCCCATTCCATTTCTTGTCACAATAGGCGTGCCTACCCTGATGCCACTGGTGACCGCGGCGTTTTTCCTATCGTATGGCAGCCGATTCATATTGACGATGATGCCGCAGTCTTCGAGGCATTTTTGGGCTATGACGCCGGTCATGCCGTGTCGAGGGCGTCCCGCCCTCGGGCGCGGGCTGGAAGCCCGCGACACACCGACGTTTATCAGAGCCATGTGATTGTCCGTCCCGCCGGTCAATACGTCATATCCCAAACCAAGCAGGTCGTCCGCAAGCCTCTTAGCGTTTTGGACGATCTTGAATTGTCTGGCCCTGTATTCGTCGGAGAGTGTTTCTTTGAAGAAGACGGCTTTGGCGGCCACATTATTCAAGTAGGGTGTTCCCTGGACTCCCGGAAAGGTCGTCTTTTGGATATGTTCCCACAGCGGCGTTGATCCATTTTTGATTTTTGATTTTTGATTTTCGATTTGCGATTTGAAATCGGCAATCGGCAATCGGCAATCGCAAATCGCATAGTCTTTGCCCATCAGTATCAGGCCGCCTCTGGGGCCTCCCGGCTTGTACGTGCTTGTCGTGGTAAAATGCGCCTCATCTATCGGAGAGGGATGCGCCCCGGCGATCACCAGCCCCGCGATGTGTGAGATGTCCGCCATAAGGTACGCCCCGACCTCATCTGCGATCCGACGGAATTTCTGAAAATCGATCACACGCGAATAAGCACTGGCCCCACAGATAATCAGTTTAGGCTTGAACGCCATCGCTTTGTCCCGGATAGCATCGTAGTCCAGAAGAAAAGTTTCCTTATTGACGTGGTAGTTTTCAACGTCAAAGAACTTGCCGCTGAACGAAACCTTTGCTCCATGCGATAGATGTCCCCCCTGGTCCAGGCCCATGCTGAGTATTCTGTCGCCCCTTTCCAGCAAGGCGGTCAGGACAATCTGGTTGGCGGCGGTGCCGGAATGCGGCTGCACGTTGGCGTATTGAGCAGCGAAGGTCTCTTTCGCCCTGGCGACGGCCAGCCTCTCTACATCGTCAACCACCTCGCAGCCGCCGTGGTACCGGGCGCCGGGGAAACCTTCGGTCGTCTTGTTCTGAATGACGGAGCCTAATGCCGCCAAAACCGCTCGGGAGCACTGATTCTCGGCGGCGATAAGCTGCACGTTATTCTGCAGCCGTTCGTACTCTTTAATGATGAGGTCGTAGATTTGTCCGTCTTGCTCTTTGAGAGCGCTGAATATGCCTTCGTGATACTGTTGCGAAGACATTTTTTTCAGCACATCCAACACGTTGACTCCTTTCATTTTCGATTGCCGATTGCCGATTGCTGATTTGCAAACCCGTCTGCCGACGGGCAAGATCGCAAATCTCAGATCGGCAATCGAAAATCGTCATTGCAAGGCCCTGCACGATTAGCTGAAAAAACTCCTGACAATATCATTAAACGTCACATAGAGGATGAGAGTCAGTATGAGCGCCCATCCGGCGTATGCGATAACGGCCTGGACGCGCTCGCTCAACGCCGAGCCCTTGGCTTTCTCGACCAGCAAGAGCGCGACCAAGCCGCCATCAAGGGGAGGCAGGGGCAGGAAATTGAACACCGCAATGACCGCGCTGATCAGGCCGAGAAAGTACACGTAGTAAACCAGCGGCTGCTCAGCAACAATCCGATAGCTAAACGTGATAATGCCGACAGGTCCCATGAGATTCTTGGGGCTGACAAGCCCCCCAACCAGGCGCTTCAACGTCAAATAGGTCTGGGCAACAAACATAACGGTCCTTCTGTATCCCATGACCACGGCATCGACCGGGCCGCTCGCCTTGTAAGTCCTTTTCAAAGCCTCAAAGGGAATAACTTCAGCAAGAGAGCATTTGACGGGGGAAAAATCTCTGCCGCTGCCAACGTGCAAGGCAACGGCACCCGCCTCTTGCTCGCTGAGGCGGTAGTCAATTGTGATCCGCTGACCGGGGTACTTGCCGATTTCCCTGGCAACGTCATAGAAGTTTGACACGGCGGCGCCATCCACAGCCGTGATTGCAGCGCCCGGCGGAATTGCCAACGGTGCCGAGCCGTCCTTGGGGGCGATAGTCCCGGCGACAACAGCATGGTCAAGGTCAAAGACAAGGCCAACACCAATCATTGCCCTGTCCTCGCCGGCCGGACGCCTGGGCACAACGGTTACCATGAGGGTCTGTTCGGGGCCATTGCCCGCCACGCGGAGTACCCGGATAGGTAGCTTCTTACCCTCGTATTTTGTGACAACCTCTCGCAACTGCCCGTACGTGGGATTCTCAATATCGCCAACGGCCATAATAACATCCCCGGTTCGCAGCGAAGGTTCCGTATCATTGCTATCCTGCCGGGCCTGGACTTCCGTGATCCGCAAACGCGGGACCATGGAATAGATATCACCAGCCAGAGAGGATTCGGAGCCACCCGGTCTTCTTGCAGCAGCCAGACCCGGACGAATCTGTAATTCGGTCAGATGGACCGCCTTGGAAACCGGGTCCGTCTTCTCAACCGACAATGTTACCACCGGAGCAAAAGCATCCTGAACCCCCTGCTCGAGCTCCCATAGGGTTTGCACTGGCCTGCCGTTGACAGCCCTGATTCGGTCGCTGCTGCGAAGCCCTGTTCTTTCAAATAATTCATCGGCATCCTTCTTGGAAAGGTCCGCAACCGTCAGAGCCTGCGGCGATAAAATGCCAAAACCTCGCATCGGCTCGCCCGGCAACTGCTCGGCCGCCATCGCCAAATCTTCTTCATCGCCGTTCGCGCGTCTTACTCTCATCGCAACCTTCTCATCCCGTCCGGACAAGGCGGCTGCTATGGCGATGTTACTGAAGTCAAGGTCTTTCGCCTTGCCGGCTATTTCGATGATTTCATCGCCGGCTTTCAGACCTGCGTGCGCCGCCGGCGAATCCGGTATCACCCCTCCGACCACGGCGGGCGGCAAATCGATACCCTTAAGAAAAGCGATCATGAAAATAATAACGGCGCTAATCACGTTGAACACAACGCCCGCGGCCAGCACAGCCGCGCGAGTATGGGCCGGCTTGTTGGCGAACGAACGGGGATCATTACTGGTTTTGACCGACGCGGTGTCATCCTGTCCCAGCATCTTGACGAAACCACCGAACGGAATAAGCCCGACGCGATATTCTGTTTCACTGGCTTTGCCTTTGCAAGCGAGGGTAAAACTTAGCGAGCCGTCACCCGACTCGTCGTCTTTCCTGGTGAAAACCTCCGGCAATATCCGAAAGCGAATGCCGTTCTCTGTTCTTCGCACACCCAGTAAGATGGGCGGCATGAACAACGAGAAGGCTTCGACCTTGATGCCGGATGATTTGGCAACCACGAAGTGGCCGAACTCGTGGACTAAAATCACCGCCCCAAACCCGAGCAAGACCAGCAGGACGTTGCCGACCACCCCGATGTTCAGGACAGCCAGAAGGACAACGGGGATCGCAATGATAATCAGCAGAAACACCCGAAAGTACCTGTTAGAGAAACCGTTTGATTCAGACATCAAAACTCCTTCATAACCAGCAGACAAACCGGGCTCTATATGCTGTATGCCAGTTCCGTGACCTCTCTTCTGGCCCAGGCGTCCGCCTCAAGCAGCTCATCGAGAGACACCCTTGTTCTTACGCTATGCTTATTCAAGCAATGTTCGATAAGCTCGACTATGTTAGCAAATTTGATTCTGCCCGCCAAGAATTCCTCGACAGCAGCTTCATTTGCAGCATTGAAAACAACCGCCGCGGTGCCGCCTGTTCGCGCAACCTCATACCCCAACGGCAGCGCTCGAAACGTCTCCAGATTGGGTTTTTCAAACGTCAGTCGTCCCAGTTCTTCGAGCCGGAGTCTGCGGGCGATCCCGGCCACGCGCGCCGGATGCGTCAGGGCGTACTGAATGGGAAGACACATGTCCGGCTCACTGAGCTGAGCGATCATCGAGCCGTCCACAAATTCGACGAGGGAGTGAACGATCGACTCAGGATGAATGAGAACCTCTATCTTCTCGACCGGCATGTCAAACAGCCAGTGAGCTTCGATAATCTCGAACGCCTTGTTCATCATCGTTGCCGAGTCAACGCTGATCTTCGGCCCCATGTCCCAAACGGGATGCGCGAGGGCCTGCTCTAATGTTACATTCCGGATGTCCTCCGCGTTCGCTTCCCTGAAGGGTCCGCCGGAGGCCGTCAGGATGATCCTATTGACTTCTTCGCGGCGACCCGACTGCATCGCCTGGAAAATCGCCGAATGTTCGCTGTCCACCGGCAGAATCGTGGCGCCGTTTTTCGCCGCTTCTCTCTTGAGCAGCTCTCCTGCAATGACAAGCGGCTCCTTGTTGGCGAGAGCGAGTCTCTTGCCTTTGCGTGCCGCGGCAAGAACCGCGGGCAGACCCGCCGCACCGACAACCGCCGCGACGACAACATCCACCTCTTCAAGTTCCGCAATCTCTACCAACCCGTTTGGCCCAACCAGGATCTCGGCATCCATCTGGCTGCTCAATTCGTAGAACTGCTCCGCGTAATCCGCGTTTGTGACGGCAACATAAGCGGGTTTATACCGCCTCGCCTGCTCGGCCAACAACTGCACGTTGCTGTGGGCGCTCAGTGCGACAATCCTGTATTCAGGCCCGAGCCCATCAATCACCCGCAGGGCATTCTTGCCGATCGATCCAGTCGAACCCAAAATAGCAATTTGCTTTGCCACGAATACCAATTCCAGTTGTTCACTGCAGCAACTTTCGCAGGCAATTATACCGGATTTGACACAGACAGCAAGGAAACTGTAGATTCTCCGGCATCAAATGTTAGTGAATGACCTTATTGAGAGGATAGGTGATGATGCCTGAGGCGCCGGCTCGTGTGAGGGCCGGGACCAGCGTTCGTTCGATCTTGTCGTCAATGATGACTTCTATCGCCACGTAATCCGGATCCGCCAGAGAGGATACCGTTGGGCTCTTCTCAGCCGGCAGCACCTTCAGGATCGACTCCAAATCGCTCTTTTTTATGTTCATCTTCAGGCCGACTTTGCTGCCGGCATCGATTGCGGCATTGAGCAAGATGGAGATGTTTTCTATTTTCTCCCGCTTGAACGCATCCTGCCAGGCCTGTTTGTTGCCAATGAGCCTCGTTGTGGAACTAATCACGGTGTCTATGATTCGCAGATTGTTTGCCCGCAGCGACGTGCCGGTCTCGGTAAGCTCCACGATGGCATCCACCAGCCGAGCCTTGACCTCCGTCGCACCCCAGCTAAATTCGACCTTCACCTCGATTTTTTTCTCTGCGAAATACGCCTTTGTTACGTTCACAAGCTCGGTTGCGATGATTCCGCCGGCCAGATCCGCTGCACGTTTCACTTTTGACTCGTCGGGCACGGCCAAGACCCACCTGGCGGGGTTGTTTGTGGCTTTGCTGTAAGCAAGCTCACAGACTTCGACCACATCTGAACCGCTTTCAGTTATCCAATCGTGGCCGGTAATACCGGCATCGAGGACACCATCTTCAACATATCTGCTCATTTCCTGGGCTCGCAGCATGATCAGCCGGATTTGTTCGTCGTCTATGCGAGGCAGGTAGCTTCTGTCTGAGTCAAGGATGTGGAACCCGGCTTTGCCAAAAAGCTCGATCGTTGCCTTCTGCAGACTACCTGCGGGAATTCCCAATTTCAGTGTCGGTTTTGTCATTGTTCCAGTTCTTATTTCAAGCTCTTGCTTTCTTGATTGTTCACTTTTTCTCTTTCTTCTTGATTATTGATGTTGTCTTGCCGGTTTTCTGGCTTGCGGTCCTGGCCTTTTTCGCTTTGTCAGCGTCGGGGGCTTCGCTTTCTTGTCGCAAGAGCGCGTAAAACTCGTATCCATTTTTGGCCGGAATTTGCTTGGCCAAGAATCCTTCGATTTCCTGCTCATCGGCTTCCGGGTCAACCAACTCGTTGCCCTTGAGGTATTCTGTCATTTTTTCTGTAAGGGGTATGGCGTGTCCGTGCAGAGACGTGAGCATACAATAATCAATGACGAAACGACTGATCCCATCAATTTTCTCAAGGGCTTGCCTGGCCGGGCGTTTGCCGGTCTTCCCCAACGCTTCCAGGCTGATTTTGTGATATTGGTTGAATATGCCGGTCAGAACCTTGATGATCGTTGAAGCAGTTGCTCGGGTATCGGGCGTATCGCTTCCCAACGCCTCGACGATCTCTTCCGGCCGCGAAACACGCAAATCGTTCCAATCAACGAAACATTCGGCGAACCTTCCCATAGCGGATTCTGCTTGCTTCTCGGTCAATGAGGCGCTCACGATGGCGTAAACAATGGCGTCCACGACGTCCTCGTGACTGGCTTTTTGCACTTTCGCGTGCTTGTGGCTCAGTGCGCGGTACAATCCCTGTATTTTCTTGGAATACTTTTTACTGTTCTTCATATTAGCCCCTGCGGGGACGGTTACGTAAATGCCTACACAAGCAGATGCGTACCGGTGTTAAGCCGTCCATACGCCGATTCATCCGTCTTCATTTTCCAAATTGTTCTTTTTCATCTCTTTGGCAGCCCTGTCTATCAGTTGCATGGTCTCGAGCGTTTTTTTGAATTTCTCATCTGTGTAGAGATGCAAAACCGGACAGAATTTGCTTTGCAGTCGGCCGGCCAGCAGAGACTGTATTCGGCTCCTTGCATGTGTTATCGCCGAAAAGGTCTTGTTCTGGCTTGCCTGGTCCTTGCCAAAAATGCTGACATAGACGTTGGCGATACGCAAATCAGGAGTCAACTCCACCCGCGTGACACTCACAAAACCCTCAATTCGCGGGTCGTTAAGGTGGTGAGCGATGGCATCGCTGACTGCCTCTTTCACTACGCGGGCCACTTTTTCCTGCCTTCGGGTTGCCATTAACACGGTCACGTCCAATTATCGAAAGCCGAGACGCGAAGTAAAGTCAAAGAGAAAAGATACACAATGTGAGATGAAGTGTTCAGAACATCTGAAATTCGAGTTCTGACAGTGCTTCGGATATCGTGCTTTGGTTTTTGTCTTTCGATTCCTCATGTGCGTTACGAGATGTGCGTCACAACTCAAGGGTTCTGGCTACTTTCACGATTTCATAGAACTCCAGTACATCATCGACTTTCACATCGTCAAATCCTGCTATTTTTATACCGTACTCCAGGCCCGTCTTTACCTCGCGCACGTCGTCCTTGAAGTGCTTGAGCGACTCGATGCTCAGATTGTCTTTGAGCACGATATTGTCACGTATCAGCCGCATCTTGGCGTTCTTGTTCCCGTGCCCGCTGCTGACATAACAGCCGGCCACGGTGCCGACTCGCGAAATCTTAAACGTTGTCCTTACTACGGCTCGGCCAAGCACGCTCTCTGTTTCCTCCGGTTCGAGCAGCCCGGCCATCGATTTCTGCAAGTCCTCAGTTATGCGGTAGATGATATTGTACAGCCTTATCTCAACGCCTTTGGTTTCTGCGATCTTGGCCGCGTGTTCCTCAGCGACGACGTTAAAGCCGATAATAATGGCGTTGGACGCCTCAGCAAGCACGACATCGCCCTCTGTAATGCCGCCCGGTGCTGCGTGCAGAATATTGATCCGGACTTCCTCCGTGCTCAGATCGGACAAATACTCTTTCAAGACATCGACCGAGCCTTGGACATCCGCGCGAACAATGAGATTCAGTGTTTCGGTTTTGCCCGCCTCTATTTGGCTGAACAGGTTGTCGAGCGTCACCTGGGTTCGTTCCGCCAGTGAAAGTTCTCTTTGTCGCACTTGGTTTTCCTCGGCGGCGGCCTTGGCCCTGTTGATATCATCCAGGCAGTAGAATCTGTCGCCCGCCTGGGGGACGTCGCTCAGGCCCGTGATCTCCACCGGCATTGAGCTTGTAGCTATCTTTGTATTCTTGCCGTAGCTGTCTCTGAGCATCTTTACTCGGCCGTAGGTGCCGCCGGCCAGTACAACATCGCCTTTTTTGAGCTGACCCTCCTTGACCAACAGAGTCGCTACCGGACCCCGCTGTGCCGACAACTTCGCCTCGACGACCCATCCTGTGGCAGGGATTGTGCCATCGGCACGGAGTTCAAGCAATTCGGCCACGTAGTCGAGTGATTCAAGCAAATCGCTTATTCCCTCGCCGGTCACTACACTGGTCTTGATGACCTCCGTCTGGCCTCCCCACGGGGAAGGTGTCAGTTCCTGCTCGGCCAATTGAGCATAGATGCGATTGATGTCCCAGCCGGGCAAGTCCACTTTGTTCAGAGCCACGATAGTCGGCACATTCGCGGCCTTGCTGTGGGCAATCGCTTCAATGGTCTGGGGCATTACCCCGTCGTCAGCGGCAACGACCAGCACGACCACATCCGTCATATTGGCGCCCCTGGCTCGCATCGCCGTGAAGGCTTCGTGGCCCGGAGTGTCAAGGAATGTCACCTTCTTGTTATCCCAGGTCACTTCAGAGGCTCCGATGTGTTGTGTAATGCCGCCTGCTTCCCCGGCGGCGACACGGGTCGAGCGGATCTTATCCAGCAGGCTTGTCTTGCCATGATCAACATGCCCGAGCATCGCAGCAACCACCGCGCGCTTCTGGAGATTATTTCGCGGGCGCCGCTCGAATTCGTCCCGTATCTGCTCTTCCAACGTGCTCTTGCGTTCCACGACCAGTTCGGTGTCGAATTCCAGAGCAACCAGCTCTGCGACGTCCTTATTGATGACGTGATTGGCCGTGGCCATCACGTCGTGCTGCATCAGCTTGAAGATAATATCCGTTGACTTAACCGCCAGAGCGGAGGATAAGTCCTTCACTGTTATCGGCTCGGTCACAACCGCTTTTTGCGGGCGGACGGGCGCACCGACTTTCTGCTTCGACTTGGCAGCAATTTTGCGCATCGGCCTGACCCGCAGGCCCTCGCCGCCGGCGGCATCAAGTCGGGCTCGGCGTTCTTCAATATCTCTTTGTCGCCATCTGCCGCCCTGTTTGGGCCTTTTCACCGTCTCGGCGTCTTGCTCATCTCGTCTGCGTCCATGTGTTTTCTCTTTGTGCCGTTTCGCCGATGGTTTCTTCTCCCTGCCTGGAGCGGAAGCCCCATCCCCCTGCTCTTTTTGGCTGTACATCAACGGCTCGGTAACGGGCGCATCATACCTTGCTCGCTGTCTGGGCCTTGGTCGTCGCAGCGGCTCAGGGGCCTCGACGCGCACGACCCGCGGTCCGCTCAGTCGAGCCGGTTCAGGTTTCTCCATGATCGGCCCGGCAGGCACGATAGGTTCCGGTTCCGGCTCTGGCTCAGGTTCTTCCTGTGCCTCGGTTATCTGCTCTGTCGGAGGAAGCGGCTCTTCGACCACAACCGCCGCGCTCGCATCTACAACGACGTCTGAAGCGGGTGTTTCCTGTTCGCTTTCTTCGGGTTCGGCCACAGCCACCGCCCCATCGGCTGCCTTGGCTGGCGGCTTTGGCTTCATCTCGTCCTCTTGAGCTTCTGTTTCTTTCGCCGCCGGCTCTTGCTTCGTTTTCTTCTTCTTGACTCGAACCTTTTCCAGATCCACCTTTTCGGATGTCTCGACCGTTGTTATGTTCTCGCCTTCGCTGAACCACTCCCGGATTGTCGCTGCCAGCCCCGCCGATATTACCGACATGTGGTTCTGGATATCCAGACCTTCATCCTGACATTTCTTCACAATGGCGGAACTTTTTACACCAAGTTCCTTGGCTAAGATGTAAACTCTTGTAGTTGCCAAAAAAGCAGATCTCCCATCTCATTCGCGTTCGGCACGCTATATTTGCAGCCAGACGCGTGTACTATTCTTTGGCCCTTGTTTTTGTCTGTTGGGCAAGTTCTTTTTCCGCCTCGTTTAGTTTTGACTCCTCGGCCAGCCGCTCCGATTCTGCGACCGATGCTGCAACGAGCTTCCCAGCAACGTCCGAGTCAATCTTCAGCTCGTTAACCAGAGGTTCGGCTCCTACCTCTTCCACGTCCGCGACCGATATGACGCCCAGCGCTATCAGCTTGTCAACCACCGTCTCGTCGGCTCCTTCCACCGTCTTGACGCAGCCTGTCAGCAGCTCGATCCCCTGATTGTATTCATCGGGCGTCAGGATATCGATATCCCAACCGGTCAACCGGGCGGCTAACCGGACATTTTGGCCGTGCTTGCCGATAGCCAGGCTCAACTGGTCTTCATCCACGACTACTGTTGCCCGCCCCAATTCAAAACACAGGGCGATTTCACTGACTTTCGCCGGCATCAAGGCATTCGAAACAAGCACCTGTGACGACTCATTCCAGCGGACTATGTCTATTTTCTCCCCACCGAGCTCATCAACGATGTTCTTGATCCTGCTGCCCCGCACGCCCACGCACGCCCCGACAGGATCCACCTTCTCGTCGAATGACGCCACTGCGACTTTGGTTCGGTAGCCCGCCTCTCGGGCCAGCGCACGTATTTCGATGATTTTCTCGCTGATCTCCGGCACTTCTAACTCGAACAGCCGGCGAATAAAATCAGGATGTGTGCGAGAGAGAATGATTTTGACCTGATTCGAGGTCTCTTTCACGTCGAGAATCAGGCATCGAATCCTCTCACCCACCCGATGTGTCTGGCCCATGATTTGTTCGCCTTTCGGCATGAAGCCTTCCGTCCATCGGTCGAGGGTAACGATCAATGTTCCGCTTTCGTATCGCACAACCGTGCCGCTGATGATTTCTCCCTTTCGCTGGGCAAACTCAGCAAAGATACTGCTTCTTTCGTCAGCCCGCAGCTTCTGGATGATCACCTGTTTTGCCGTTTGCGCAGGGATTCGGCCGAGTTGTTTTATGTCGATTTTTACATTATCTTTGAAGGCGCTGATCTGCCCGGTGCTGCGGTCGATGCTGACCTCGATGTTACTTTCCGGCTCGCCAAAGTGCTTTCTCGCGGCCGAAACCATAGCCTCTTCCAGGTCCACAAAGATCGATTCCTTATCGATGTTCTTATCGCGGGCAATATTATCGACGACTCTTAATAATTCCTGATTCATCGTTTTTCTTCCTGACTAATATTTTGCAACCTGGCGCTAGAAATTGGTGCCGAACAAAAAATGGAAACCATTCAGGTTTCCACTTCAACCGGGAGCCCTTCAAGGACCGGCTCCCTTGCACGCCAAAAACGAACAGAGGTTATAATTTACCTTTGCGCTACATCATCTGCCTCCGGCAGAGGAGCCCATTTTGCAGTTTTCCCTGCAAGCGGGAACCCCGCGACAAAACCTCATTCGTTTCCCGACATTGAAGCAGAAACAGCGATTGCCAAGCGACCATACGCGCGTAAGCGCAGCCGTGCACCTCCATGGTTCGCCTACTTCGCACGGTTCGCTAATCCTGTCAGAAGCATCTCAACCACCTCTTGAATTCAACGCTTAGTTTTGGCAGCCGTTAATCCTTACAACTAAACTGGTTATAATAATCGTCAAATCCGTTAGGGGCAATAACTTTTTTGCCAAATTTGCACAATTTTTGGACGTAGCTGAAGGCGGAGAATCTATTCGATGGAAAAACCCGGCAAGGTCCGTATAAAATGGCGTTTTTGCGACCAATAACGTTTCCTTGCGGATAGGTTTATCGCTGGAGCCATTTTCCGCCAACCGGCTCCAAATTACCAAATCTTTGGCTCCTTGTTGATTTATCTGCCGTTTCGCTCTGAACATTGTCAGATGTCGAGCGAGCCGCACGTCACGAGGCCGGAACCAAACGGGCTGTCAGCTTCTCCCGGTGTACGGTTATGTCTTCGACACGTACCTTTCTGTCGTCAACTTCGAAAACAGGATCGAACGGTTCGTCATTCAACAACGACGCTGTGATTCTTGCATAGAGGGCCCTTGTGTCCACGGACATTGTCGCGAGCCTTTCGGCGTACATTTTCCTGGCCATCATTTTGGCGAGAGGCGTAATGTTCATGGCGCCGACCTTTACTTCGGCCACCTGCAGATTGGAGAGCCCGTGCTCATCAATGCTCGGCTTGAGCACAATAGTGACGACGAGCTCCACCCCCTTGATATTTGCCGTTCCCATCAACACCACGGATCCCGGCACAAAAACCACCGCGGGCGCATACAGCATGATGCCCTCCGACATTTTAGGCCACCCCCACCCCGCGACGATTTCATTTATCCCCTTCTGGGTGATCACCAGCTCGAACGGCTCGCCACGCTGCGTGCCGTTATAGAATTGAGGTGATAATTCATGCGTCAGATACGGACTGACCTGCCCGCGGTCGAGACCGACGGAGTCAAGATCCGCCGGGTCATAGCGACCGGGCTTGTGCAGCAGCAAGGCCAGAACGACGACGGCCACCACCAGATCAACGCAAAGCCACCAGAGCAATTTCTTGGGTCGCGTCCTTTTGCGAAATTTCGGATCTGTCGCATTATCTGTTATTTCTCTCTTGCCTGAAACCATCCCGGCGATTATAGTAACTTCAACGTTGTGTAAAAAGGTTTTTCCAAAGACGAGGGACTAAAAAGATGGCCAGTCATTTTGCTGACCGCCTCTGTGAGGCTGTGAGGACCAAGAACACTTCTCTCACCGTCGGGCTGGATCCCGTGTATACCAGGCTGCCCGCTGCGATAAGAGACCATCGCCAGATGAATGACGAGTTCGACGCGGCTGCCGCCGTCGATGCGATCTTCGATTTCTGCACTCAGACGATGCGGATTGTTGCGCCGATGGTACCGGCGGTTAAAATAAATATAGCTTTTTTCGAAAAGTATTTGTGGGAGGGACTGGAGACTTACTACTCCTTGATTACTGAGGCCGACGATTTGGGTCTGGAGATCATCGGCGACGTGAAGCGTGGTGACATAGGCCACACGGCGGAGCTTTACGCCGCCGCTCATCTGGAGAATCCGGAGCTGGCCGGTCTGGAGGACACACTTGCCCCGGACGCCATCACCATCAGCGGCTACACGGGGACCGATGGGATCGAGCCTTTTGCGGCTATGGCCGCCAAACAGGGTAAAGGGGTCTTTGTCCTGGTTCGGACCAGCAACCCTTCCGCCGCCGCCATTCAGGATTTTGCGGGCGCTGACGGCCAGAGGATGTACGAAAAGCTCGCTGAGGTCATCGCCGAAGTCGCCGGCAAAGACGGACGGATCGGCGAGAATGGCTATAGCAATGTGGGAATGGTTGTGGGCGGCACGGCGCCCGAAGTGACGTCCGCTCTGCGAAAGAAATACGACAAAACATGGTTTCTCGTGCCGGGCTATGGCTTGCAGGGAGCTTCGGCCGCCGACTGCGTGCGATTCTGCAAACCCGACGGCTCCGGAGCCTTGATCAACGCCTCGCGTTCCATCATCTACGCCTACGAAAAGCCGGAATACAAGAGCCAGTTCGGCGACGACTGGAAACGATGCATCGAGCAGGCCGTCATCGACGCGAAGGTCGATCTGGCAAACGCCATGCAGACCTTGATATGAACAGGGCACCCTTAAGCGGCAAGAAAGTCCTGGTGATGGGATTGGGGCGGTTTGGCGGCGGAGTGGATGTTGTGAGGTTTGCCCATCGTGCCGGGGCCAAGGTAATCGTCACCGATTTGGCGACAGCCGAGCAACTGGGCGACTCTGTCCGCCAACTTCAGCAGCTTGAGGGTATTGTATTTCATCTTGGCTCGCACGACCCGGCGGATTTCGAACAGACCGATATTATCGTCGCCAATCCTGCCGTGCCCGGTGACAATGAGTTTCTCGAATTCGCCCGCCGAGCCGGCAAATTTGTCACGTCGCAGATAAGTATCTTCTTCGAGCTGTGCCCTGCACGGATAATTGGGATAACGGGCGCCAATGGTAAGAGCACAACCACCGCTCTGACCGCCTGTCTGCTCGAGAATGCGAGAAACGAGGAAATCGCTGCGAATGAGCCTTCAGCCCTGAGCGTAGTCGAAGGGGGAGCAAAGCAATCCCAAACCACGCGATCCGCGATCCGCCATCCGCAATACGAGAGCGTCTGGCTGAGCGGCAACATCGGCAACCAGCCGTTATTGATGGCGCTGGACCGGATCGGAGCTGATGATTTGGTCGTATTGGAGGTGTCGAGTTTTCAGATCGAACAGTTGGCGCAAATTCAAAAGGCGCCAAGAGTGGCGCTGTTAACAAATTTGACGCCGAACCATCTTGACCGCTACGGGACATTTGCCTGCTACTGCGCCGCAAAGGAGAACATGTTCAAATTTCAAGAGCCGGATGGGAATTCGCCCGCCGTTTCGATCTTCAATGCCGAAGATCAGATCGGCGTCGAATGGTTTGAAAAATACAAGAAAGACACCGGAAGAGTTTGCGTCAAGTTTTCTGCCGACGACGTGAGCGAAGAGATTCGCAGCGTATTTCGCCTGCCCGGCCGGGCCAATCTTTCCAATCTTGCTGCTGCTATGGCAATCGCCAGGCATTTTGGCATCGACGACGAGAAGATTAAAAAGGCTCTGCCTGCATTCAAGGCGCTGCCTCATCGACTCGAGCTGATTGCAGAAATCGCTGGAGTCCGTTGGTATAACGACTCAAAAGCCACCACACCCCAGAGTGCAATGACCGCTCTGGAGGCGTTTGACCAGCCGATAATTCTTATTGCCGGCGGGTATGATAAGCACCTGCCCTTCGACGAATTCGGCCAAAAGATAGCCGAAAAAGCCAAAGCGGCACTCCTGATCGGTCAGACCGCCCCGAAAATCGCCGAAGCGATAAAAGGGCTTAAGACCATAAGAGCACAAGAGCGTAAGAGGATAAGAACAGTACCACGAGCGACGAAAGTGGAGGTTGTTAATTCACTCGCCGACGCCGTTCAATTAGCAAATCGCCTTGCAGAAAGCGGCGATGTGGTTCTATTAAGCCCTGCTTGTGCGAGCTACGACATGTTTGAGAACTACGAGCATCGCGGCCGAGAATTTGCCAAACTCGCCCAAACACTCGACGCTCAGAGTATCGGTTCTCGGACGCAGAGTGCATGAGAAAAGCAAAGTTACAGCCCGCAAACCTGTAGATATCTCGCCACGCGGTTCGGCGTATGCTTCGTACAAACACAGGCAGGCTCGTGGGTGCCTTTCTCCAGGACCTCTACTGTGTCTGACTCTGTATCTCCGGCCGCGCACGGCTTTAGTCAGCGCAAACCGTCGGTGGCCCGATCTCTTCTCACAATATAGTTCTCGCCTCAGCCCCGACGTGCGTCGAGAAAGAAACGTATCCGATGGTCCGCTATGCCCGTCCTGCAACTCGCTGCTTGGTTATAGGAATATCTTGGCTGAAATCTGAAAAAAATGAGAAAAAGATTCAAGTCCTTTTTCGGTCATAGCAAGCGGAAAACACAATGACCGCTCCTATCAACTCGGCGCGATGCGGTTTCCCCGGCAGCGATTCGTAAAGTCGGCCCATAAATCCGCCGATTTCCGGGCAAGAGTAAGAGATTTTGGAGCATTTACAATGAACGAAAATAACGAGCGGAGAAGAGAGCAAAGATTACGCTATTATTGGCCCATTTGGTTCACCGAGGACATCGACAGAACACTCTCACAAGGGCAAATGGTGGATGTTTCCAGCCGGGCAGCCGCGTTTACCTGCTATGCCCAGGAGGGCTGTCCGTACCTCGGCCAGCATATAACCGCCCGTTTCAGCGTCCCCCGTTATGGCCCGGATGATTCCTTCGACATGGCAAACTTCACCCGTTCAGGCCGTGTTTGCCGGGTCGATAACGTCAATAGTTTCCTGCGTCGAGTCGCCGTCCAGTTCGCCGAACCGCTGCCCTTCAAACCCGGCGAGCAGAATACATGCGAATCTGATGCAGAGCAAATACTTGAACGCGCGACGGCGTGAACGCATTGAATAAAGCATCCCGCCCGCTGGCGTTACACTCGATGGTTGTGAGAGTGGCTGCGTCTGGCGGCCATCGTGGGGCCGTTCTACGAATGACTCCAATATCGCGAAGAAAACAAGTGTACTCTTCTGCACATATCGCGGCGGCGACTAAACTCAAGCTCAGTCCATGATCCGGAACCTCGATAACACGTAATGAGCAATACGTATATGCAGAGTGGACACCTCATGGCACGTGTGTTACCATGCCCCGCTGAGAGCCCCGGCGGCGTGCCGGGGACAAGATCACAATCTCAGTCAACGAAGGGGTCATACAGATGAAAACCAACCAGAGAGCCGCGCTGTTCATCGTTCTTGTCCAGTTGTTATTGACTGCATTGGCCGCAGGCCAGGTCAGACACGAGATCAATTTCCCAGATGTTCCGGGTTACAAAACACTGAAATGCGATTTCCATACGCACACCGTTTTTTCCGACGGCACGGTGTGGCCTACCGTGCGGGTGGATGAAGCCTGGAGGGAAGGACTGGACGTGATTTCAATCACTGACCACATTGAGTATCAGCCCCACAAGCAGGATGTTCCGACCAACTTTGACCGGTCTTATGAAATTGCCCTGCCGGGAGCCAGAGAAAAGAACATCCTGCTGATTAAAGCCGCAGAGATCACCCGTGAAACACCGCCGGGGCATTTCAACGTCTTGTTTCTTCAGGACATAGACCCTTTGAATACGGAAGATCTGATGGACGCCGCCAAGGCCGCCGGTGAACAGAAGGCATTCATTTTCTGGAACCATCCCGGCTGGAAACCTGAGCACAAGGGATGGTTTGATATTCACACGCAGTTGTATGAAAACAAACTGATGCACGGAATCGAGGTCACAAACGGGGAATCCTATTATCCGGAAGCTCATCAATGGGCCATCGAGAAAAATCTGACTATGTTGGGAAACTCCGATATCCATCAGCCTGCCCTCGAGTCCGAGACATCGGCTGAAACCCACCGGACGATGACTTTGGTTTTCGTTCGCGAAAGAAGTGCCGAGGCGTTGAAGGAAGCACTGCTTGATGGAAGGACTGCCGTATGGTTCAAGAACCAGTTGATCGGCAAGAGCAAGTACCTTGAGGCCCTGTTCAAAGAGTCGGTCCGGATTGGCAAGCCCCACCATCGCACGAAGGACGCGGTATGGGTGACGGTTACAAATGCTTCAGCCGTTGACATTGAGATGGAACGAGTGGGAACGCAAGGGCCTGAGAAGCTGGTTTTGCCGGCCAATTCGACGACCCTACTGAAGGCCGGACACGGCGAAGGCGCAGAAGAGGTTAAACTGTCTTATGTCGTCCGTAATTTCTTGATTGCCCCGGACAAGGGTCTGCCGGTGGATTTGACAATCGATTTGCGGTGAACGCTGAACGCCCCTCCGGCCATGCGGCAACAGACAAGTCGAGCACTTTTTCCAGACTGCTGCTTCACCAGTCAGCGATTCTGTGCCGCTGTGCCCGTTCAGAGTCAGGAAAAGCCCGATTCGGCGGATTAGTCAGACGAATTTCACCGACCCTGGTACTGTTCGTGTGCCGGACGAATTCCATTTGCCTGCGGATAATCCAGAGATTTTCCTTGACGCCAAGGTGCTTCGTCTGGTATAAGTAAGTTCGCTGTACCTGTGGATTTTCAGTGTCTTGGCAAGTGAAGTTTCGTAAGTCAGTGTTGCATTTTCAGAAGGAGGACTATCATGCACGGGAAATTGGTTTGTCTAATTGTCTCTGCTTGTATGCTGGGCTGGGTGGGAACGAGCGCAGCCGGAAATGTTGACCCAAGCCTTGTCGGCTGGTGGATGTTCGAGGACGGTTCCGGGACGGTAACCAAAGATGCCAGCGGAAAGAGCGTCGAGGGGGTGTTTACCGGCAGCGTCTCCTGGGGACAAGACGGTCAACACAGAGGCGTTCTTTTGTTTAACGGATCAGAGGCCGTTCCGGAGTACGTTTTCATCGATGGGGCCTTTAACTTGCCCCTGTACACAATGACGCTGTGGTTCCGAGTTGATGGTGCCACGGGGGCCCATAGAGACATCCTGTCAGCCTATGCCCGCGGGGTCCGCCACGGCATTCTCCTGGAGGCCAGGATGGACGGCGTCCTGCGCTATTTGCATCGCTATCCGCTCGGGACCGGTGGAGGTAACAATATCTACACAACTACAAGATATGATGACGGAGCGTGGTATCACGTGGCGATGGTCAAGTCAACAGATCAGATCGCGCTATACGTTAACGGCCAGGAAGTGGGCAGGGTAGCTGACACCAGCAAGTTCAATCCGGGCGATACGTTTGGAATCGCTCTGGGCGTTCTCGACAACGAGAGAGCTACTGACAAACGGGCATTTTTCGGCGCGATTGACGACGTGCGTGTCTTCAGCCGGCCGTTCTCACAGGGGGAGATCCAGGCGGTCGTAGGAGCCGGGCCGTGGCCGTACGCCTGGGGCCCCACCCCGGCAAACGGCGCCCTCCATCCCGACACATGGGTCAATCTGAGCTGGCTGCCGGGAGCTTTTGCCGCCTCGCATAACGTGTACTTCGGCGACGACCTCGGCCAGGTGGAGGCCGGAACCGGCGATACGTTCCGGGGCAACCAGACCGACACATTTGCCGTGGTCGGCTTCCCCGGATTCGCGTTTCCCGAGGGTCTGGTTCCAGGCACGACGTATTACTGGCGAATTGACGAGGTCAATGACCTGAATCCGGGCAGCCCGTGGAAGGGCGACGTCTGGAGCTTCACGGTTCCCAGCAAGAAAGCGTATCAACCTGATCCGCCAAACGGTGCAAAATTTCTCGCTTTGGACATAACGCTGACATGGACGCCGGGCTTCGGCGCCAAGTTACACACGGTGTACTTCGGCGACAATGCTGACGTTGTCAACAGTGCATCGGGAGGGCCTCCAACAGCAGCGGCGAGTTATACCCCAGGGGCCCTTGAGCCGGGCAAGACGTATTACTGGCGCGTCGATGAGTTCGACGGCACGTCCACGTACAAGGGAGACCTCTGGAGCTTCACGACGGCGGCGCCCGGTGGAGGTGTTCGAGGGGATTACTACAGAGGGACGGCCTTTGCATCGCATGTCCTGACACGAACCGATCCCCAAATCAACTTTAACTGGGGCGATGCGGCACCCGACCCGGCGGTCGGTGCGGACAGCTTCTCGGTTCGATGGACCGGCGAGGTGGAGGTGGCGTTTACTGAAACGTACACTTTCTACATTAACAGCGACGACGGCGTGCGTCTGTGGGTGGACGGTCAGCAGCTCGTTGACAACTGGACCGACCACACAAACACAGAGAACAGTGGGAATATCGACCTTGTCGGGGGACAGGTCTATAGTATTCAAATGGAGTACTACGACAACACCGGTCCGGCCGTGGCCGAACTGCTCTGGTCGAGCCGCCACACGCCAAAGCAGATCGTTCCACAGGCTGCATTGTCTCCGCCTATCAGGGCGAGCAACCCCAACCCGGCAAACGGAGCGACCGGCACGTCCCTGACTCCGATTCTGACCTGGAACCCCGGAGACTATGCTGCTTCGCATGAGGTCTATCTCGGCACGAATGCTGATACGGTGAAGAATGCCGCCAAAGCCTCACCCGAATTCAAGGGTGCCAAGGCCCTGGGCAACGAAAGCTACGATCCGGGCAAACTGGCCTGGGCCACAACGTACTACTGGCGTGTGGATGAGGTCAATAGTGCCCGCCCCGACAGCCCGTGGGTCGGCAGCGTCTGGAGCTTCACGACAGGTGATTTCCTTCTTGTGGACAGTTTCGAGGATTACGATGCCGGCGACAACCAGATCTGGTACTCCTGGCACGATGGGCTTGGCTATGGCGCGCCGGGTGCGCCGCCGTACTTTGCCGGCAACGGCACAGGCTCGGCCGTAGGTGACGAGAACACGGCTTCCTTCACTGAACAGACAATCGTTCACGGCGGACGGCAGTCCATGCCGCTCAACTATGACAACAACAAGCAGGGCTTTGCCAAGTATTCCGAGGCGGAGCTGACATTGACCGCTCCTCGCGATTGGACGGAGGAAAGCGTTGTGGAGTTGTCGATATGGTTCCGGGGTCTGCCAGGCTCTGTCGGCAGCTTCGTCGAGGCGCCGGTCGGCACCTACACGATCACCGCCACAGGTGCGGACATTGCAGGCACCGCGGACCAATTCCACTACGCCTTCAAGACGCTGACCGGTGTCGGGTCGATTGAGGCCCAGGTGCTCAGCGTCGGCAACACGGATCCGTGGGCGAAGGCCGGTGTGATGATCCGCGAGACGCTGGATGCCGGCTCGAGGCTTGCCGCCGTGTATATTACACCCGGCAACGGATGCAGATTCCAAGGACGAAGGGATACCGACATCGCCCTTACGAGCGACACCTCAATCGCAACGGCCGAACAGATCGCCATCAAGGCGCCCTACTGGGTGAAATTAGAGCGCGACGTCGCCAGCAACTTTAGAGCCTACTATTCCAGCAATGGATCCACCTGGCAGCCGATGGCGTGGAATCCGCAGAACATCTCGATGACCTCGAACGTCTATGTCGGCCTGGCGCTGACCAGCCATAACAACAACGCCATGTGCACGGCCAAGTTCTCGAACGTCAGGACGACCGGCACGGTCGGCGCGCAGTGGGCGCACCAGGACATCGGCATCGCCAGCAACTCCGCCGAGCTGCTGTATGTGGCGGTCTCCAACAGCGCAGGTGCCCCTGCAGTGGTGGTCCACAATGACCCGAGTGCAGCCACCACAACCACCTGGACGCAGTGGGTGATTCCTTTGCAGGCATTTGCGGATCAGGGTATCAACCTGAAGAATGTGGATAGGATTGCGGTCGGTCTGGGCACCAGGGGCAATCAGACGGCTCCCGGCGGTTCAGGCAAGATGTACTTCGACGACATCCGGCTGTATCGCCCGAGAACTGCTCCTTAAGGCTAAAAACTGCTTTCAGACGGAATGACGTCAGAATCTGTATTAGTTCGGGGCCTGTAGCGATTGATTCGGTACAGGCCCCGTTCTCTTGATAAGCACTAAGTGTTACTTGACCACCTCAAGCAGCTCGATCTCAAAGATCAGCGTGGAATTAGGCGGAATGCCGGGTCTGCCTCGTTCACCATAGGCCAGATCGGCAGATATATACAGCTCCCATTTGGCGCCTTCCTTCATGAGCTGCAAAGCTTCGGTCCAACCCTTGATCACGTCCTTAACAGCAAATTCAGCGGGTTGATTACGCTTATAGGAGCTGTCAAACTCCGTGCCGTCAATCAAAGTGCCGCGATAGTGCGTTTTCACCTTGTCCTCCGCCGTAGGAGTTGCTCCCGTTCCTTCCGTGATGACCTTGTATTGCAGACCGCTCGGCAGTGCCTTCACACCCTCCTTCGCCTTGTTCTGCTCAAGAAATGCCTTGCCTTTGGCGAGGTTATCGGCAGCCTCTTTCGCCATCTTGGCGGCCTGTTTTGCCCTCATGCGCTGCTGGAAGCTTGCAAAGACCTGCTGTATCTCATCCTGACTGAGTGCCAATTGCTTGCCTCCCAGAATGTCTTTCAGGCCCCACATCAGCGGCTCAAGATTAATCTCAATGTCTTGCGACTTGAAATTCCGGGCGATTTGGGTCCCTATTATGTAGCTGACCTTATCCAATTCCGTCTTCAGGGCAACTGCTTCTGGGCCCTTTGCCTGTTCGCCGGCACGTGGGGTGTTGACATCTTCTTTGACGCCTTCCTGGACGGCATAGACCGACATCACAATCAAGCAGCACAATGCCACTACCACAATGCAGATTCTCGTTTTCACTGTTGTCTCCTTCTTCGCTTAGGAAATCGCCGTGCGCAGGATCGACCTACAACCCTGCCTCAACACACAACTACAACACAGCTTTGGATTATATCAGAAGCCGGAAACAATAGAAAGTGTTTTTTGCTGCCTGCATCAGAGAATCAGAAATGCGGCCAGCTAATCCTAAAATTCTTCTTGACTGGAGGGCCAGGAATCTGATATAAATAAAATTGTTGGAATTTGTGGATTTTAGGTCGTTAGGTGGGTGAAATCTTCCTGATTTTTCACCCTCGAAGGAAGGAGGTGGTTGCAAACCGCACAGAGACGTTCTTAGCATATCTGGATATCGGGGGAGCAGGTGGTGAAAGGTAAAGACCATTGTGGTCGCCTCATGTTGACTTTCTTTTAAGGAGGACGATTATGTTCAAAAAATTGATTCTTTTGGTTCTGGTGTGGGGCGTTGTGGCGACTACTGCTCAGGCGGCAGTATTCATCACCAGCGTTGCGCACCGCAATACCGCCGCGGGTGCCCCGGAAGATCCGCAGATCGCGCCTAATCCCCTCGACGAGGATGAGCCGTGCTTCGTGGACCGGGTCCATCAGTACAATGTTATACCAGCGTACTTGATCGGCGCCGACTACGTTATGACAGCCAACGACAACAAGGGCCAGTCGATCTACGAGCTGGATATCACGTTGTCCGACAATGCCACGCTCTACCTGTTCATTGATAACCGTATGGGTGGTGCGGCAGGCGGTCTGGGCGTGGCCCCCATCATTACCGGCATGCCCTGGGTAACGAACTTGGGCTTCACCGATACCGGCGACGACATCGGTATCGACGAAGGAGCCGACGGGACCATTAACCAATACTCGTCCATCTTCTCTTTGGCAGCCTCAGCCGGCACCATCACTCTTGGCGGCCCTACTCAAGGCCACGGCGGAAACATGTATGGTGTCGCGGCTTTGGGTCCGAAGTTAAAAGCCTACAACCCCGTCCCGGCTAACGGAGCCCTCCACGCGGACACGTGGGTGAGCCTTAGCTGGACAGCCGGAGTTACTGCTGTCTCACACGATGTGTATTTGGGTGATAGTTTTGAGGACGTGAACAATGGCACAGCCAGCACGTTCCGAGGCAACCAAACCGCGACGTATTTTGTTGCCGGCTTCCCCGGATTTCCTTACCCGGACGGTCTTGTTCCCGGAACAACGTACTATTGGCGGATTGATGAGGTTGAGGCCGATGGCACGACGGTTCACAAGGGCAATGTCTGGAGCTTTACCGTTCCTCCCAAGAAGGCCTACAACCCCGTCCCGGCTGATGGGGCCGAATCTATAGACCTGACTGTGAAGCTGAGCTGGACGCCGGGCTTCGGAGCTAAGCTGCACACGGTATATTTCGGCGACAACTCTGATACGGTCAGCAGCGCTGTCGGCGGGCTTCCACAAGGTACGGCGAGCTATACTCCCAGCGGGCTTAAATTGGCCAAGACGTATTACTGGCGCGTCGATGAATTCGACGGCACGGCCACCCACAAAGGCGACGTTTGGAGCTTTACGACGCAGGGCGCCGTCGGGAACCCGAATCCGGCGGATGGCGCGGTGGATGTGAGCGCGACAACGGTTTTGACCTGGAGAGCGGGAGGTCTGGCCGCCTCGCACGAGGTGTACTTCGGCGCCGATGCCGACGCGGTCAAGAACGCCACCAAGGCCTCGCCCGAGTACAAGGGGCCCAAGGCCCTCGGCGACGAGAGCTATGCTCCCGGCACCCTCAAGCTTCTGACGGCTTACTATTGGCGAATCGACGAAGTCAATAACGTCAATCCGGATAGCCCGTGGAAAGGCAACGTCTGGAGCTTCACGACCGGCGATTTCTTTGTCGTGGATGATTTTGAGGGCTATGACGCCGGCGATAATCAGATCTGGTACTCGTGGCACGATGGGCTCGGCTACGGTACGCCGGCCAGTCCGCCCTACTTTGCCGGCAACGGCACGGGTGCGGCTGTGGGCGACGAGAATACCGCTTCGTTCACCGAGGAAACCATTGTTCACGGCGGCGGCCAGTCGATGCCGATTGCCTACGACAACAACAAGCAGGGCTTCGCCAAGTACTCCGAGGCGGAGCTGAAGCTGACGGCGCCGCGTGACTGGACGGCCGAAGGCGTCGCAGAGCTGTCCGTGTGGTTCAGAGGCAATCCAGCGTCCGTCGGCAGCTTCGTCGAAGCGCCGGCCGGCACCTACACGATCACCGCGACAGGGGCCGATATCTGGAACTTGGCCGACCAGTTCCACTATGGCTTCAAGACGCTCGCCGGGGTCGGCTCGATTGAGGCCCAGGTGCTCAGCGTCGGCAACACGGACCCGTGGGCCAAGGGCGGCGTAATGATTCGTGAGACGTTAGATGCCGGCTCGAAGTTCGCGGCGGTCTATATCACGCCCGGCAACGGCTGCCGGTTCCAGGCGCGAGCGACTACCGACGCAGCCGCCACGAGCGACACGGCCGTCGTGACGACCCAGCAGATGGCCATCACGGCGCCCTATTGGGTGAAGTTAGAGCGTGACGCTGCGGGCAACTTCAGAGGTTACTACTCCAGCAACGGAACCACCTGGATACCGATGACGTGGAATCCACAGACCATCGTAATGAGCGCGAATATCTATGTCGGTTTGGCCCTGACCAGCCATAACAACGCCGCGACGTGTACGGCTAAGTTCTCCAATGTCAGGACAACCGGCACGGTCGGCGCGCAGTGGGCGAGCCAGGATATCGGCATTGGCAGCAACGCCCCTGAGGGGCTGTATGTGGCGGTCTCCAATAGCGCGGGCCAGCCGGCGGTGGTGGTCCATGATAATCCGGCTGCGGCCCAGATCACCACTTGGACGGAGTGGGTCATTCCATTGCAGACGCTTGCCGACAAGGGCATCAATCTGCAGAACGTGGACCGGATTGCCATCGGCTTAGGCACCAGAGGGAATATGACGACGCCCGGCGGCTCAGGCAAGATGTACTTCGACGACATCCGCCTGTATCGGCCGAGAACTGCTCCTTGAGGCTAAATACTGCTTTCAGACGGAATGACATCAGGATACGCATCAGTTCGGGGCCTGCACCGATTGATTCGGTGCAAGCCCCGGCTATTTTCAGAGGCGTTGATGCCGGGGTGACCGGATGTTGTTCCTTCTACCTCCGCGCAGTTTGAGATTCGTGGGCGATTCCCGCGGGTTCCGTTCTCTCGTTGCTTCTGCAACTCTGACAGCCGCAGGCGCCCACATGTCTTAAGTGAGTAATCCCCACCAGGTTCTTGGCTGCGACCAATCTTGCTCCTTTGGCTTTCATCTTACGTATAGCCAGCTTGGCCTCTTTCCTGTTGCGTGAACCCAGGGCATCCACGACAACTCTTACGTTCTTGCCTCGATGCAGCAGCCCGAGGGCCGTAGCCTGGACAGCCTCTTCGGTGCCGGCACCGATCAGAACGAACTCATCCGCTTGAATTTCGCTCAGCAGTCTCTCTATTCGAGGCTCTTCAAAAGGATCGGGGCAACGCTTGTCCAGAATAACCTGCCTGTAGGCCCGCAGCAGGTCGGCCGGCAAGGCGTTTCTGTCGTCGGCCGGGAAACTCGCTCGACTATTCAGCAATGTGTACCGTATCTTTTCCTGCCCATTCGTGCCGTCGATGCAGTGGTCGATCTGGCTGCCGCCGTTGGTGTGGCAAACCTCAGCCGTCGAGATGACTGGAACATTCTGATGCCTGGCCCAGGCCATGATCCTTCGAATGTTAGCCAGAACCTCTGAATGATTCATTATACACGCACTCCCTCCGGCGAGTAGGGAGTCTCGCTGGGTATCAATGTCTATCAGAAGGTATCTTCGCTGCTTATCGAGTAATTGAACAATCATTTTTCAATGCCCCACCACCACGCGCACCCCCGAGATGTTCCGGACGGCCTCTTCTTTCTCTTAACGGCCTCACTTAACAGTGCCACCTCACGCCTCAAGCGTCACGCTCTTTTTCGTCCGCCGTCACGGCATTTCTGGATAAAATGGAACAAATTAGCGTTTAATGAAGACCGTTCTCCCGGGATGCTGGCTCGACAGACAATCGGGGGCGGCGACCAGAAGCGCACGCTGTTTACATTCCGGGGGCAGGAAGCGCAATATCACGTTCGGCTTTGCCGAGCTTGATCCTGAAGATGTTCTGAGTTATGAGTTCATCGTTCATCGACTATGAACGACCAACTATGAACGACGAACTATGAACGACGAATAACGAATATCGAACAAAGAATGTCGAATGTCGAAGTAAGGCCGCGGCACGCCCTTCCTTCGGTGTTCGTCATTCGATATTGGTTATTCGCCATTCTCTTTCCCTTCCCCGGCTACAGCAGCAGTCACTGTCTTATTTTGCAGGCGATGTCTCCGCTGAATGGCGGGACCTGAATGTGCAAAGGCTCCTGCTCGCTCGAGACCTGTTCGGTTTGGATGATCCTGCCTTCATGGGTGTCCCACCACTCGATGCGATAATCTCCGGGCCGGAGCCCGTGTATTTCGATTGTGGCACCCGCGATTGGCGCCGGCTGCTTCTTATCGATGACTTGGTTCCACCAAGTGGCTTGCGCGTCGGAAACCCAGATGTAGGCGCGGTCGTCGCCCTGGTATCCCAACAACCGAAGTCGATCATCGGATATCGCCGCTTTGGGCTGCTGGAGCCCCGCGAAGCAAACATCCGTGAGGAACGCGGCCAGCGCCCGGTAATGACCGTAGGCGTCCTGTTTATCGAGCTGATCCCACCACCAGAACATGGCCGTCCCGGAAAGGCCCGCAAACGCCGAGGCCCAGAGAGAATTATGGAAGTGCACACCTTCTTTGTCCTGCTCCATGTATTCGCTGAGGCCCCATTTCGGCGTGGCCAGTCCAAACTCGCCGATCAGCACCGGCTTATCGGGGGCGTGCTCCCTCAGGAACTTCGTCCTATCAAGCACGACGGCTACTTCGTCTTTGAACTCATCCTTCGTCTCCGGACGCATGTAGTGGTGCAACTGCCCGACGTCCAGGAGTGCGTGACGGCAGTCTCTGGCCGAAGGGTGCCAAGTGCTGGTTGTACGCAGGTGATGGTAAATATCGATCTGCTCCAGATATTCACCCACCTCGGCATAAAACCGCTCGGTGGGCAGACCTGGATCAATCTCGTTGAAGTACTCCCAGGCCGCCACGCTCGTTGAATACCCCCATCGCGCCACAGCATAGCGCATGAACTTCTTGGCGTCCCGAACGGCCTGCTCATATTCCGGGCTCTTGTCATCCGAGAGGTCCTTCATGTAAAGATCTCTGGTGAGCACGCACAGCATCAGGTAGATGCCGTTTTGCTCAGCTGCCTCGACGATCTGGTCCAGCATGAAGCAGTCCACTTGATTATAGACCCCCCGTATCGGCCGATTCACATCGGCTTCCCACAGCAGCTCAGGCCCGTTCGGGGCTTCTCTCAGCGAGACGTCATCCAGCCAGATCGTGCCGTCCCCCACGAGGCTAAAGACCGTTCTGCCGAGCCAGAATTCGCTTTCCCCGGTCACAAACTCCCTCTTGAACTGCTGCCACGTGTCTTTGTCAGCAGCCTCGACAGGCAGCTCCCAGCTATTACCGCCCACGTTCACCCGCAGCTTGGTTGGCCCTTCCGCTGCGAATCGGCCGGTAAGCACATAACGTGTCGTGGGCCGAAGCGCTACCGGATGGGATGGCGAGACATTAATTGATGCTCCGTCGTTGCCTTCGATCTTCACACACTTGCGGAGGCTTGGGCTGCTTTCGTTGCCGGGGAATGGAACAATCGGTGCGCTGCGCTGCCACGATCGGTCCCAGGCGCTCTTTCTGGCCTCGATCGCCATGGCCCAGTCCTGGCAGCAGGTCCAGATTCGAGCAAAGTTCGCGCCGTTGTCGCGGAGCTTGCGGAATATCTCCTCGGCTTTCGTCAGGTTGACATATTGACCTTCACCGATGAAGGCAAGGTTCTGGCCTATGGCAAAAAAGGGCGTGCCGTCCGTGAACTCCAGGAAACGAGGGTCTTTTCGACTCGGCCGCAGAAAGCCCCTCGCGGCCGAAGGGACACAGTGAAATCTAACGCTCTTTGATTGAATAGTGCCGGTCTGATCTTTCACCTGCGCTATGGCGACATAGGGGCCCGTCTGGGTCGGAGTAAACCGCGCTTTCCAGACGCCCCGGCCGGCCGGATAGTACCAATTCGCTCTGTCGCGGCCCTGATTCAGTTTCCGCCGCTCGTAGTCCTGGCAGTGGAAAGCCGGCACAGTGAGCTGCTCCCCGCCGGGTGCTTTCAGCAGCACCGCCACGTCCGCCTGGTCCGGGTCGAATGGGTCGTCATGCCGGGCATCGACGTGGATGATCAACTCCAGCTTCTCGTATCGGCCCACCGTATTTGCCGCCGCCTCAATTTCGATTTTCCGCAAGTCCGGACTGGCCTGATTGCCGGACCCAATCGCAGGCACGACCACCAGAAGCAGGTGGACCGCCACTAACGACTTTCGCATCAGATGCTCCTTACTTCACCTGCACGCCGCGGCTTCGCAGATAGTTTTTCAACTCCGGGATGTCGATGATGTGGAAATGGAACACCGAGGCAGCAAGGAGAATGGTCGCCCCGGCTTCGACGGCATCGTAAAAGTGCTCCAGCGTCCCGGCCCCTCCCGATGCGACAATCGAGGCCGAACAAGCCTCGGCCATCGCCTTGATCACGGGCAGGTCATATCCGGTCTTGGCTCCGTCGCCGGCTTTGCTGGTCGGCAAGATGACGGAAACCCCATAGCCGTCCACTTTCCTGGCCCACTCGACGGCATCGGCGCCGGTGGCGGTTCGCCCTCCATCGACATAGACCTCATAGCCGGAGGGCAGGGATTCGTTGACATCCACATCGATGGCAACGGTTACCTTCTCCGGGCCGAATTCGGCGATCATCTCAGAAATGATCTGCGGCTTGCGAAAGGCCGCGCTGCTGACGGACACCTTGTCGGCGCCGGCTTTGATGACGGCGGCAGCCGAAGCGACGTCACGGATTCCGCCGCCGACGGTAAAAGGAACGGTGGCTGCTTTAGCGACTTTCTTGACCACTTTGAGCATGGTCGGGCGGTTCTCGACCGTGGCGGTGATGTCCAGCAGAGCCAGCTCGTCAGCGCCGGCCCGGCAATAGGCTTTCGCGCATTCGACCGGGTCGCCGGCGTCATGAATGTCAACAAAATGGACCCCTTTGACGACGCGGCCGTTCTGCATGTCCAGACACGGCATAATGCTAACTTGCTTGTCCATGTTTTCTTCCTTTAGTGATACCGGTGCATATTTGTTCTTAAGTCGATTCGCGGGTCACGGCCGGATTATAGCACGATTTGGAATTGCCGCAACAAAAAGTAGGGGCGGCCCTGTATGGCGGCCCCAGGCGTTTTTTCCTGGAAAATCAGTGGCCATCTTGGTTAAGAACGACTATGATTTGGGTTGGCCCTGTCAGGCAGGTCAACATCCGCCATCTGCCGGGGTGAAATGCGATTGGGAGGACTGTGTCAGATGAGTGTAATGACAAGAAGCGAATACCAGGAATTAAACATCAAATATCAAAAATCAAAATGCAGAATTAAGGAAGTCCTTGCTGCGCGGCGGCGACTCCGCAGTTTTGATTCTGCATTTTTGATTTTTGCTTTTCCCTTGCTGCTGGCCGGGTCACTGCGGGCCGCTTCAGGGGCTCGTCTCGGCGAAGGCGCGAGCCGGAGCGGGACGGGCATCACAGCCATTACGATCCCCAGTGCGGATGTTACGCTGTCTTTTGTTCAGGCCGGCCGCATTGCGGAGGTTCGTGTCAGGGAAGGCGAGGCGGTGAAGGGCGGACAGGTGCTGGTCGAGCAGGATGACGCCGTCGATCAGGCTCGGTTGGCGCAGCTCGAGGCCGAGAGCCAGGATACCACGCAAATCCAGGCGGCTGAAGCCTCGCTGGCCCAGAAAAAAGTCGATCTCCAGAAGCTCGAAACCGCAGCGGCGCACAGTGCCGCCACAGAGCTGGAAGTGGAGTATGCGAAGTTGAATGTGACGATTGCCGGACTCTCGCTGCAGGTTGCGGTCTTCGAGCACGAGCAGGCAAAACGAAAGTATGAGGAGGCGAAGCTGCAGATCGACAACATGAGCCTGAAAAGCCCGATCGGCGGGAGCGTCGAGAAGATCGACGTGGAGACCGGCGAGTCGGTCAACGCCTTAGCCAGCGTGGTTCGGGTCGTACAGATCGATCCTTTGTGGATCGATGTGCCCGTGCCTTTGGCCAAAGCCCGCAATCTGCAGTATGGCAACATAACCCGGGTCGAATTTCCGGATCCCAAAAAGATGACCGCGGAGGGGATGGTCACCTATATCGGAGCGGTTGCCGATGCGGCCAGCGGGACGTTGCGAGTTCGCATTCAGGTTCCCAACAAATCCAAGCGGCCCGCCGGGGAACATGTCAGCGTCATTTTCCCAGATTCGTAGAAGAACATGGAACAAAGAATGGAGAATACGGAATACAGAATACAGAATACAGAGGCCGCAAGGCGTTGGTGCATCCCGGTTTGCCTCGCGCGGTTGGTATTCTTTGCGGCGATTCCATTGGCGGGTTGTGTGTCCGACAAAGTAAACGAGCGGAGTGCTCTCCGCGCCTACCAGGAAACGCTTGCCGATCAGGGGCCGCAGCGGCGGGCCGATACAGAAGAGCAAGACGTGCGGGAGCCTTTGGGATTGCTCAGGCCGGCGGCCTCAGAATCAGGGACGATCCAGCCTGCGGAGATTGTCACCGACCCGGCCACGGGCGAGAAGCATGTTGCCCTGACGATTGAACAAGCCGTGGCGCGAACGCTTGCCAACAGCCCCGAGATCAGAGTCGTCAGCTTCGACCCATCCATTGCCGAGCAGGACGTCACAAAGGCAGCCTCGGAATTCGATGTTACGGCATTTGGGCGTGTGAACTTTGAGCAGGAGGATAATCCTTCCAACAGCATTTTTCAGCCGGGGCAGTCGGATGATCGCACGCTGGAATCAGGAATCAAGCAGACGGGAGTTACCGGCTCGGAATGGTCGCTCAGTTACGCCTTGACGCGCAGTTGGGACGATCTGACCGGCCGGACCCTGCCGACGCGCTATGAGCCGATACTAGCCTTTCAACTCAAACAGCCGCTCTTGCGCGATGCCGGGCGGGAGGTGACTCTCGCAGGCGTCGATATTGCCAAGCTCAATTATCAGATCGCGATGCTTGGCTTTCACCAGAAAGCCGAGGACACAGCGGCCGAGGTCATATCGGCCTATTGGCAGCTCTTGCAGACGCGCCGTGACGCCGAGATTCAAAAGGCGCTGCTCGAGCGAACGGTTGATACACTCACGAAAGTCCAGGGCCGCAGAGAGATCGATGCGACCGATGTTCAGATCAAGCAGGTGGAGGCGTTTGCGAAGGCTCGTGAGGCGGCGTTGCTTCAGGCAAACAAAGCAATCATCGACGCGCAAGACGCTCTGGTGCGCCTGATGGCTGATGCGCAACTGAATATGCTCGACGAGTTTCGCATTGTGCCGGCCAGCGAAGCCTCTCTGGACGCCAAGGAGTTTGAACGCCCGAAACTGCTGGAAATTGCCATGAAGAAGAATCCGGCTATTCAGCAGGCTAAGATGGCGATCGAGATTGCCGAGATAAATATTCGGGTCGCCGAAAATCAGGACATGCCGCGATTGGACTTGGTCGCGTCGGCCCGGACGCAAGGTCTCGCCAGAGAACCGCAGGATGCACATGATCGACTGAGCAGCGGCGATTTTGTCAGCTATGGCGTCGGTCTGTCTCTGGAATACCCGCTCGGGAATCGCCAGCGGCAAGCCGAATTGCTCCGAAGAAGGCTCGAACGCAGAAAGGCGATTTCGACTTTGCAGAATCTGGCCGACCAGGTGGCTCTACAGGCCAAAGAAAGGATGCGGCGGGTTGGAACAAACTATTCGGAAATTCAGATTCAAAAAGATGCCGTGGATGCGGCTCGCATCCATCTGCAGGCCCTGGAAGATTCGGAAGCCGTCCGAGAGCGGCTCACCCCTGAGTTTCTTCTGGTCAAGTTGCAGGCTCAGGAGATTCTGGCCAATGCCGAGCGGGCACAGGTTCAGGCAATCGTCGAGTTCAACACTTCGCTGGCTCGGTTGGCTCAGAGCCTGGGGACCGTCCTGGAGCTGCACCAAGTCAGGACTTCGCTGCCGATGGGTTCCGGCAAAGGCACCAAGCCTGAGTGAGCAAGTGTACGGATGCTATAGGGGGCATGATACGCCGGAGCGCCGAGGCCGCCGTTCTTACTCTTTCCCGGCAAACCCAAGCTGCTCATCAAGCCAATGATCCGTTCTCAAAACCGCTTTGCGCCGCCGCAATGCAAATCGCTCGGCACGATGCTGGGCTATGCGGAACACAGCCCGGACCGGAGGCCAAGAGATATCATCCCTGGCGTGAGCGTATCTTCTTCTCAGATATGCTGCTGCGTTCCTGGCGTACCGTGAGGCGATCTCATCTTCCAGACTGAAGATCCCCTGGGCACTTCCGGGATCGCCCTGGCGCGCCCCCCGACCGAACAACTGCCGGTCGATCCGGGCCGATTCGTTTGGCTCAGCAGCAATTACGTGGAGTCCTCCCAATTCCGCGACGCCTCGGCCGAGCTTGATGTCGGTGCCTCGTCCCGCCATGTTGGTTGCCACCGTGATTTTTCCTTGCTGGCCGGCTCCGGCAACAATCTGGGCCTCCTGGCGATGATAGATGGCATTGAGGACCTGGTGGTAGAGTTTCTCGCCTTCCAGCAATTCGCCAAGATGTTCGCTGGCTTTCACGCTCCGGGTCCCGATGAGGATCGGCCTGCCGGTCTGGTGAATCCCGCGAATTTCCTGTACGATTCTTGCCCATTTGGCTGATTCCGTCGGCAATACGATGGTCGGCAGGTTCTTTCTGATGCAAGGACGGTTGGTAGGTATTGTCACCACGGGCAACTGATAGATTTGCCAGAATTCTGCAGCCGCTTCAGCGGCGGTTCCCGTCATCCCGCACAACCTACGGTACATCCGAAAGAAACGCTGAAAGCTGATGCGGGCATACGTATCCTTGGGTGCATTGATTTGGAGTCTTTCTTTGGCTTCAACGGCCTGGTGCAGGCCATCGCGCCACGTTCGGTCCGGCATCATGCGGCCTGTAAACTCATCCACAATAACCACCTTGCCGTCGTCAATGATGTATTGCTTGTCGCGGAGATACAGCTCTTTGGCCGTCAGAGCCTGGTTGACCATTTCCCACCGGCGACGAGTTCCGCTCCACAGTCCTCCCAAGCCGCGGGCCAGCGCTTCCAGGTGGATCTCGCCCTGACTGGTCAGCTCGATTTCCCTGTAGCGGTGATCGATGCCGTAATCGATTTCGGACTGAAGCTGGCCGGCGATGTCCGCCGCCTGCCGAAAAGACTCAATCTGTTCCGGGTTCGGTGCATGCCCTGAAATAATCAGCGGTGTCACGGATTCGTCGATGAGGATCGAGTCCGCTTCATCGACCACAGCATAGTGTAGTCCGCGCTGAATAAGCCTATCGGTCATCTCTGTGCCGGCGGCGATCTTGGCCAGGAGCGCCGAGCTTAATCCTCTCAAACGGCCGAGGACAAGCCGGTCGCGCAGGAAATCGGCGGTGACCTCCTTGTTCGTGCAGTAGGTGATGTCGGCCATGTACGCGGCTTTCCGCTCTTGCGGCGGTGTTTGCTGCTCGAGGAAAGCAACGCTCAGACCGCAGAAACGATAAATCCGACCCATCCATTCAGCGTCACGCCGGGCCAGGTAGTCATTCACGGTAATGACATGACAGCCTCGTCCACGCCAGCCGGCCACGGTGACGGGCATCGTGCACGTCAGTGTCTTGCCCTCTCCGGTCGCCATCTCCGCAATACACCCGCTCTCAAGAGCCAGGGCGCCGGCCACCTGGACAGGAAACGGTTTCTGACCGATTTGGCGAAACGCTACTTCCCGGACTAATGCAAAAGCCCGTTCGACGTCCGAAGGATGATCGCGACAGCGGGCAAAGGTCTCTCGCAGCTCACCGGCAGCTTCGCGGAGTTTCGCATCCGTCATTTCTGAAAAGTGCTTCTCGATAGACAGTATCTTACCGGCCCGGCGAACAAATCGCTGGTATCGCGGCACAAATCTGTCCATCAATCCCATGCCGCCGTGCCATATCGCATCCAACCCGCGGGGCAACGGTTCGCCCGAAGTCCGCTGATCGAGCATTTGCCATGTTGCACTGGGTACGGCCGCCATATCAAATATGGAACCTCCGCTGGAACAACTGTCTGGCCGATTGCCACCATTGAACGGCAAGCGGCTTGGAAGGCATTTGAATTCTTGCCAAAACACGCTGGCCGGAAAGCAGGCGGACCGGACTTTCCGGGGCCGGCCTGATTCGAATCTCAAAAAACTGCTCGGCAGTTTTCAGACCGCGGGGATCCTGCAGGAGCGTGGGCATGGATCCGCCCACGGCATATCCCAACGCCTCAGAGGGTAATACCTCCTGACCCGCCGGGAGAATCGTCTCTATTCTTCCTGTCAACATCGCATCGGGTCGCCCTTTCACTCGAATCTCAAGCTGCTCGTATGCCTGCTCCACGAGCTTCGCGGCAAGCTCCTGACCGGCGGTGGCCCGGATCAAGACGTCATCCAGGCTTGCGACAAAACCGATCTGCTCGCCGCGATGCAAATACGCGCCTCTGGCTTTTTCAATGTCCGGCGAAACCCATGTGCCGGATAACGCCGGCTGCAAACGTAACGAAGAAAGCTCAAAGTCAACCCTGTCAATCTTCTCTTCAAGGGCCGCGATCTGTTCAGCTAATATTTGTGCCGCAGCGACCTCCTCCAATTCTGCAATACGCTGCTTGATTTGCAGGCCGCGAAGCTCGGCGAGCAGACCTTTCTTTTCCGCCTGCAACTGCGGATTCACCGCTTCGATAAGTGTCCTGCCACCGGGTGCGACCTTCTGCCCTGAGGGAAGGAAATCGGCGACGAAGCCGTCGCTCTCGGCATGAACAATCGCAAGTCTGACGGGCTCGACGATCCCCTCAACCCTGCAATAATCGGGGACGCGAAGAATCCCCAGGCACACGCCCGTCAAAGCCAAGCTGCCAAAAACCGAAGCGACGGCGCGCCCGCGAGACCTGGCCAATTCGCTGCTTGTTACCATGTAGCGGATGAACCTGCCCACCGGCACAAAGACCCATGCGGCGATTGCCGAGATCGCGAAGAAGGGAACGAGCACGAACAACTCTTTTGGCAATCTGTCATTGAGGAACAGCAAGATTTGGATGCAAATAAAGACGCGGTAAACGGTCGAAACGACGCCGTAGAATACAAACCAGATTCTCTCACCGAGATTATTTGCCGGATTCTGTACGCCTTTCAGCCGCCAGGCGTATCTCTTGACGAGATAGTAGATATAGCTCTTGGATCGGTGGCCGAGATTTGGAATCTCCAGGATGTCGGACAGAACATAATAGCCGTCGAACCTCAAGAGCGGGTTCGCATTGAAGACAAGCGTCGATATGCTCGCAATAAACATGACATTATAGGCGATGATGTGCAACGTTCCCGTGGACGTGTTCGCCCAGACAATCGCTGCAATCGCCGCACCGGCAAGCTCGACGAACACTCCGGCCATGCCCACGACCGCCCGCTGCCATTTCCTGCGGAACACCCACGCACTGGACGCGTCCACATAGGGCAATGGCACGAACACCAGAAACATCAGGCCCATGACATGGACTTGTCCGCCGCTGCCGTTGAGCCTGCCGAATCTTTTGCACGCAAACGCATGGCCGAACTCATGACAGACCTTGATTAATATGATGCTCAGGTACAGTAGGATAAGGTTATCCGGATCTAAAATGTCGGAACTCTGATGAATCAGCTCTCTCATGTTGCCGACCACAAAGTACGATCCCGCCGCGATGAGTCCCAGCCACGCCACTAGGCCCGCCCAACTGAAAAGCCATCCGATGATGCCGACCCATCGGTCGAGATAATGGTCGGGGTCCAATAGCGGAATCCGAACAAAGAGCAGGTTCGTGAGGAATCCCTGGATCTGACGTTGGACGCGCGTGCGATAGCGATTGAACAGGCTTTCCGTATCCGGGGCCAGCTCTGCGTAGAGCAGGTTGGAGCAATACAACTGGCCAAGAAGCTGGATGACCTCTCCTTGCGTCGGCGCGCCGTCACC
Organism: uncultured Pirellulales bacterium; assembly: GCA_964462945.1. Lineage (GTDB taxonomy): Bacteria > Planctomycetota > Phycisphaerae > Sedimentisphaerales > Anaerobacaceae. The sequence goes on along the minus strand of CAYWZW010000001.1, from coordinate 22,205 downwards.
AAACTGCTCGTTGCACGTCCGCCAGACCCCAGCGACGGTCCGCCGACCGTCGAGCATGCCGATGAAGCGATAGGCCTCCGTGCTGATGCGCGAGAATTCGTTGTTTGAAGGATTCTCCAGAACGTACCACATCCGTCCGCGAAAGTGCTGCCTGTAAACCTGGACGCCGGACAGCAGCCTTGGCCGCAACGGGGCGACCCGGTACCAGGATTCATGAAAAGTTGGACGGTCAACAGCCATACGACGTCTCGGGGCCTAAAGCCATAATTGCATACGTATCCAGTTGACAATCTTGCGGGTCCACATCCAGGCATAACGGCGTTCGCCAATGGATACTTTGGCCACGCCTTCCATGCCGGGGCGCATCCACGGGTGTGTTTCGAGCAGTTGCACGCGGACTTTGAAAACGTTTCGCTGGTTCACGACCTCGGCGATGGGATTGACGCGCTCCACAACGAACTTGATTCGCTGTCCGGGATAAGATGCAGTGGCCAGGTACCCTTCCTGGCCAATCGCGATGTCATAAATCTCCTCTTCGGGAACCATCAGTTGAGCCCGCAGCGATTCGAGCGGACAGACCTCAAAGAGGACATCACCAGCCTTGACGGGAGCACCGATTTCCCGCTTCAGGTCCCCTTTGACGACGACGCCCCCAAGGGGCGAGACAAGTCCGGCCTGACTGATCTGGTACTCCAATAGCTCGATTTGAGCCTCTGCCTTGTCGGCATTTGCCTGGGCGATCTGGGCCTTGGCTGTTTCATTATCGCGCATGGCGGCGGAAACCTGCTTGAGATAGCCGGCCTTTTCGGCTTTTGCTGCGGCTAGACTCAGACGCAATTCAGCCGTGTCAAGGCCGCCGAGGATCGATGTTCCGCCCTCGACTGTGTCACCCACTTCGACGTGAACGCTCTTGATGTATCCGTCGAAAGGCGCCGGAATGACCTGTTGAAAGGTTGCCTCCAGTATGAACGGCGCCTTCGCTCGAAACTGTCCCTTGCCGAATATCAGAAAGAGCATGGCCGCACAGCACGATATCGCTGCGACTTTGATCCACGTATGCTTTGGCCCGACGAAAGCGGCGATGAAATTGCGGGTCTTGATTGCTATTGTCGCACCGATCCCCCGGTCATACTCATAGAGGTTGGCTAACCTGGCCGTGCACAGCTCGCAAGCCAAACGGACCGTCTCTGTCTCATCGGGACTGAAGACGTTGTCCGCCGGACGCTCCAGGGTCAGAACCGCGATCACTTTGCCCTGCCAGCGTATGGGTAAACTCAAGGTGGCCAGCGGCCCATGGCGTTTGGAGAATTGATCTGCCGCTCGATGAATGTAAGTTGATTCCCCGGGGGCCGGACTAAGAATCTCCACGTCCTGGTCCAAGCACTCCTCCATCGCAGACTCGATATCCTGAACGACCTGCATTTTTCGGCTGAAATCCTCAGCGTGGCTCGTCGCCCTGAGCTGCACGTATCTTCCCTTGAGAAAACCGATGCTCGCCCGGTCACATTGCCACCGCGAAGCGACTTCGTTACAGAAAGCCATTGCCGCACTGATAAACCGCTCCTGCCGGTTGACGGACGACAGCGTTTCCAGGGCCTGGTGAAGCCGTCTGCAGCGTTGCTGCCAATCTTGTTGGGCGGACCTGGCTTGCGAGCAGCCTAAGATACCCGCCAGCAATTGCAGCCTCTCCAAATTGGCTTGGAAAGCGGCTTCGTTGCTTGCGCCCACCAGGAACGCTGCAACAACTCGGCCAATCTCAGCCATCTGCAATGGCACCATCAAGACACGGCAGTTGGCAGCTCCGCCACGCTGGCTGGGGTACCCCAATGATTTCACAAGAACATTATCGGACGAGAGAGCCTTGTGAGCAAGCCCGGCCGACTGGACTACCCATTCCGGGGCCGATATGTCGTTTTGACACTGGGGATATAGAGCAAGGATGTCAACGCTTCCTTTTTGGCCGTTGCGGAGAATGGCTCCCCCGTCAGCTTGGCCCAAGAGGCATTGAGCCGCCAGGAGGTTGAGCAGGAATTGCCCTGGATTTCCACCCGGTTTCTGGAGCTCTCTGATAAGCTTGGTGATCGTTGTGCCCTCAGGGAGTTGGGATCGGTTGTTCTGTGACTCTTCCACGGTTGTCTGCCGCGGTCTCCTCCGAATCGAAGCGTCTTGCGGCACCCAGTTTAAGTTCTACAAGCCTCACCGGCCGGCTCACGGCACCCAAGCAGCGACCGGCATTTCCCGTATGCAACGCCTGGCAACGCGGCCAAGCCTCTCAAGTTTCGAATCTAGCCTATTATAAAGTGCCACCGCGGGAGCCAAATGTAACGCTTTTTAAGGAATCCCGTCGTTGTCCAAACCGGGTCTGTTTATCTTCCCCCGGCATCGTAATCCCAGTTGGTTCCACTGAATCCTCAGTTCCTTCGAATGATGCGGTCAAACCCAGCAAAGGAGAAGCAAAGAAGCCGTTACAGATTCGGTACGGGGTGGCACTGTTAAATGAGCCTATCAACAAAAAGGGCGGCGTGAATGAATAACTTTAGTTGAGGAACATACGACGATGGCAAGATTTAGGTTTGACGCTCGACGGGAAACTCGGCCGGGATTGGGCCTTCGGTGTTTCATCCTTAGGGTCAGACCAGGGAGGAAGACAAAATGGAGCGTGTAAGAAAAATGCAGAGAGATAATCGCCGTTCACAACAGCTTCCCAAGCGGGGGGAGGCGCCCGTGTTTGAGCGTCTTGAGCCCAGGGTTCTGTTGAATGCGGTTCCCTACACACAGGACTTTAGTTTAGGCAAGCCTGGGGTAGCCGACGGCTGGGAGTATTATTCGGATGCGGAGGGCCGGATCGAGGTGGTGGGGGGCCGTTTGCGGATGGACG
>CAYWZW010000001.1:0-19227 GCA_964462945.1 uncultured Pirellulales bacterium | reverse complement strand
CCAGCAGTACGACAATTTCCCGGCGTCCTCGGATGGACGTGAATTCGATAATATTTGGATAGGATAGAAAACTGTGCTGATGCACAGAGAAGAAACAGTCGAATGTTTCTGCGGTTCCACAGGTGATCAAAGCCGACGTTTGTGGATCCGTTATATAAGAACAAGCAGGTTATCCTTTTCTGGGAGGATCAAATCATGAAAGGACTTGGATCACAACTAATGTTGGCTTGCGTGCTGGCATCCGTGTTCGGTGCTGCACAGATCGCTTCGGGCGTAGAGCTTCGGCCGACGATCCTGGGGCCACCCAACGACGACTGCTCTAACGCGAAGCCGATTGGCGATGTAACGAACCTGGCTTTCGATACCACAGGTGCGAGGTTCGACGGTCGTGCCTACTGTATGGTCAGTCCCAATATCTGGTACTGCTATACCGCCCCATGCACAGGCAATGTCACCGTCAGGCTCTCTGGCGCCAACTACGATACAATGCTCGGCGTCTATGACGGGTGTGAATGTTTTCCGAGCGACCTGATCGAATGCAACGATGACTTCGGCACGGGTTACGAGTCACAGCTTACCTTCGCTGCCGTCGCCGGCAACGAGTACCTGATCGAGGTTGGAGGCTACGGCCTCGAGACCGGTCGGGGCCTGCTGACTGTCCATTGTGACGGGCAGCCCACTCCGCCCCCCCCGCCTCCACCGCCTTCATCACCCTCCAACAACCAGTGCGCGAACGCCCAGCCGGTCGGCGACGTAACGAACCTGTCGTTCGATACCAGAAACGCGACCTTCGACGGCCGCGGTCTTTGTATGAGAAGTCCGAATATCTGGTATTGCTATACGGCCTCGTGTACGGGTAACGTCACCGTCAGTCTGCTTGGCAGCAGCTACGACACGATGCTTGCCGTCTATAACGGGTGCGAGTGCGATCCGGCCAGCAGCGACTTGATCAGGTGCAACGACGATTTCGGTAATCAGCTTCAGTCTCAGATCACCTTTGCCGCGACTGCCGGCAGCCAGTATCTGATTGAGATCGGGGGTTACGGCTCCGAGACCGGCCAGGGAGTCTTGAACATCAAGTGCGACGGCCTGCCGGGCGGACCGTCCAATGACAGGTGTGCGAACGCACGGGCGGTCGGTGATGTAACGAACCTGCAGTTCGACACGAGAAACGCGACCTTCGATGGGCCGGGCCACTGCATGAGCGGTCCAAATCTCTGGTATCGCTACGCCGCTACGTGTACGGGGCAGGCCATCGTTAGCCTTTGCGGCAGCAGCTTCGATACGGTTCTGGCCGTCTATAAGGGATGGGAGTGCTACCCGAGGTCAACAGATTTGATCGGATGCAACGACGATGCCTGTGGCCGGCAGTCCGAGTTGACCTTCGATGTGGTGGCCGGCAACCACTATCTCATTGAGGTGGGAGGCTATGGCGACGAATCCGGACGGGGCGTGCTGAGCATTGCGTGTGAAGAGCAGGAGCCGCCCAGTCAATTCGACCTGGGCGATGCGCCCGACAGCTCGAACAACTTCGGCAAGGTCATGACCGCGTATCCCTCGCAGGGACTTCTGCCCGTTGTCGTCCAGGCTTATTATCCCACCGTCTTCAATGACGGCAGCGGAACTGGGCCCTACGGGCCGGTTCATGTCAGACCCCTGGCCGTCGCCCATCTGGGCGAGATGGTCACGTGGGAGGTCGAGGCGGACAAAGGCCCCGACCAGGATGGCGGCAACAACATCAGACCCTCGGCCGATTTACCGGACCGTGACCAGCAGGATGACGGCGTCGTCTTTCCGGTCAACCTGCCCCATTGTCGCTGGGCCACGTTCGACTATTACGTCAACGTTATCAAGCCGGGCACGGATCTTTGGGTCAATGTCTGGTGTGACTGGAACCGGGATGGTGACTGGGACGACACGATGGAGTGCACTCGCGGTCCGGCGCCGGAGTGGGCGGTACAGAATCAGCTCTTGTTCAACCTGCCGGCCGGGTTCCATAAGATTACCACACCGGCGATCCTCTCCTGGCATCCGAAGGTTGGTCGGGAAGAGATATGGATGAGGATCACTCTTTCAGAGCAGCCCTGGAAAGGCGGTAGTAATCCCGGCGAGAAAGGCAACGCTGGTTCCGGGCCCCAGGCAAAATACGACATTGGCGAAACCGAAGACTATCACTTCGTTCCCGATGTAAGCCACACGGTGTGTGAAGATTACAACGGCGATGGAGTCATCAACACACAGGACTTGGTTGATTTCACGGCCGCGTGGCTTGAGAATTGTCCCGAATAATCAGTGACCTTTTTGGAGTGTCTGATTAGGGCTGTGGGTGCTTCTGTGCTCACAGCCCTTTTTTATGCGCCCGGCCTGGGATATTCTCCCCACAGGGGTCCCCAGGACAGCCGGCCGTAAGCTGGGAAAGTATTGCTGCCGTGGTCCAAAAATGATACCCTACAGCCCTGAATCTATATGGGAAAGGTGGCAGAATGAGATTCTCAGGAAAACAAGCACTTCTAACATGGGGCCTCATGGGGTCGTTGTTTGCGGGCTGCTCGATGGATGGGACGTGCTCGAAGTGGGGCACTCAAGAGCGTGGCAGACGGCTGCGCTTGGCGTTCATTACATGTGCCGTAAACGCCAAATTCTTCGAGCCGGTCAAGAAAGGCATGAACGATGCCTCGCAGATGATGGAGGTGGAGTGTGATTTCTTGGGCACTGAAGGCGTGGACGTCAAGGCCCAGGCGAATATGGTACGAAAAGCAGTTGCTGATGGCTACGACGGCATCGCATTGAACATCATCGACCCGGAAGCTTTTGACAGTGTTGTTCAGGATGCCACCGAAAAGGGGGTGCCGGTTGTCGGATTCAACGTGGATGATCACGCGACGCCGAATGCCCGCTTGAGCAGTGTAAATCAGCGGCTATACGACGCCGGCGAAGCACTGGCTGAACATCTGCTGCCCCACGTTCCCGACAATGCTCATATTTTAATGACCATGCACGACGAGGGAGTTTCGGCGCTGGAAGACCGGCTGCGCGGACAGCAGGCGGTGCTCAAGAAGAAAAACGTCCGATGGACGGTTATCGTGACCGGCAACGATTCAGTCAAAGGGGCCGAAGTGATTGCTGACGCCTTGAGGGAGAATCCTGATATCCGAATTGTGCTGGGAACCGGCCAATCTGACACGGAAGCAGCGGGCCGGGCCATTGAAAAGTATTTTCCAGACAAAGGCTGTTGGTCGGCAGGTTTTGATTTGTCGGCGGAGACGTTGCGGCTGATCCAGCAAGGCCACATTCGCTGTACCGTTGACCAGCAACCTTATATTCAGGGATTCTACCCCGTGATCCAGCTTACACTGTATTTACGCTACGGCATTGCGCCGTCGGATATCGACGCCGGCGCCGCTATCATCGACAAATCCAACGTAGAGCAGGTGATTAAACTGACCAGAGAAAAATACCGCTAAGCTCTGAGATGGTAGATCGTGGAACAAACATTGGGCGCACATAGAATGGAATGTCTATGCAGATCAGGGGAATTGATTTAGCCATCATTGTTGCCTATTTCGTTTTCATCGTCGGTCTGGGCTGCTGGGCCGGACTGCGAAAAAAGAAAAGTGAACAGGCGAACGAATATTTCCTCGCCGGCAAGACGCTTCGCTGGCCGGTCATCGGGCTGGCGCTGTTTGCCACCAATATCTCGACCGTTCATCTGGTCAGCTTGGCCGAGGAGGGCTATACGAACGGCCTGGCCTACGGGAACTTCGAGTGGATGGCGCCTTTTACACTGATTATTCTCGCACTGTTTTTCGCCCCATTCTATATCCGCTCCAGCGTGACAACGCTGCCTGATTTTCTGGAGAAGCGTTACAGCCGTGCCAGTCGGGACTGGCTGGCCGTGCTCTCGATTATCTCGGCGATCTTTATTCATATCGGGTTTTCTCTGTATGCGGGCGCCGTGGTGCTTGAAGGTATGTTTGGCATGAACAAGATGACAAGCATAGTCTTAATCGCCGCCTTGACAGGACTTTACACCATCGTCGGCGGCCTGATGGCGGTGGTGCTCACCGAGTCCGTCCAGACCATAATCCTGCTGTTGGGGGCGATTGTTCTGACGGGTATCGGCTATGCGAAAGTCGGCGGCTGGAGTGGGATCGCCGAGAGCGTCGAGCCGGTCAAGCTCACGGTACTCCGGCCGCACGGCGATGCATCCGGTCTGCCCTGGTATTCGGTTTTGCTCGGCTATCCCATCATCGGCATCTGGTACTGGTGCACCGACCAGACTATCGTTCAGCGCGTCCTGGGCGCCAGGGACGAGAATCACGCAAGAGTAGGGCCGCTCTTCGCCGGGTTCATTAAGATCCTTCCCGTGTTTATCTTCGTCCTGCCGGGCCTGATCTGTCTGGCACTGGTCCACAAAGGGTTGCTCCCGGCACTTCCCTTGACCGCAGAGGGCAAAGCCGACGCCGCGAAAACCTATTCTCACATGATTACGTACTTGTTGCCCGTCGGCGCTCGGGGGTTCGTTGCCGCTGCTTTGATGGCGGCCCTAATGAGCACGGTCTCCGGCGCGCTGAATTCGGCGGCCACGCTGTTTTCCTACGATCTTTATCAACGGTGGGCTCCGCAAACTCCTCAAAGAAAGCTGGTTTTGATCGGCCGGGTGGTCACCTTTGTGGGAATGATCTTAGCTGTTGCCTGGTCGCCTTTCTGCGGGAGATTTCCCACGGTTTTTCAAGGCATCAATGCTGCGATTTGCTACATTGCGCCGCCCATCACCGTTGTCTTTGTCGCCGGGGTCTTCTGGAAGCGAGCGTCGTCAAAGGCATCCATCATGACGCTTGTGATCGGTTCGATCTTGGGGCTGTCGGTCTTCATTCTTGATCTTTCCAAAATGCTTGGAAAATTCAAGGAAAGTCACCCCGCCTTCGGTTTCCTCAATTTCATGATGATAAGCTTTCTACTGGCGGCTCTTTGTGCTCTGATCATGGTGACCATGTCACTGGTTTTCCCGGAGCCGCTCACGGAGGAAAAACGCAAACTGGTGTGGAAATCCCCGCTGGAGCCGCTTCGAGAACAAGGCTGGCCGGGTCTTGGCAACTACAAGCTGCTCAGTGCCATCCTGGCCGTGACTATGATTACCCTGTATGTGATGTTCACCTTCTTCGTCAACTGACAGACTCTTAACATTTGAACCCTTATATGGTATCGTGTTGGTATGATAACAGCGACAGGTGAACAGGCACGCTGGATGGGCCAGTTCGGCAATTCCGCAAAGACATCAAGCGGTTCGATGGGTACTTCCTTCAGAGCGACGGTCGTTCTGCTTCTCGTTTCCATCTTGCAGGTTTACGCGAGGGGGGATCTGATGGACATCGGGGTTGATGAGATTATTTTTGCCTGCCGGCAGCCGGGCGTGGGCGGCCACTGGTACGAGAACTTCGGCTACTACGCCCAAGACAAAAATGAGAAGGTGTATGGGGCTAAGGGCCGCTTGTGCCGACTGGGCATTGCCAGCGGCGAAGTCACCATATTGCTGGATGATCCCGGTGGCTCGATCCGTGATCCGCAGGTGCACTACGATGGCCAGAAAATCCTTTTTTCCTACCGCCAAGACGGGACAGACTATTTCCATCTGTACGAAGTGAACATCGACGGCGGCGGGCTCAAACAGCTTACCTCGGGGCCGTACGACGACCTTGAGCCGACCTACCTTCCCATCGGCCAAATCATGTTCTGCTCCAGCCGGGCCGACCGCTGGGTCCCTTGCTGGTACACGCAGGTGGCGATCCTGTACGTTTGCGAAGGGGACGGGACGAACATCCGGCCGGTTTCGGCCAACATCGAGCATGACAACACGCCGTGGCCGCTGCCGGACGGCCGGGTGATCTACGAGCGGTGGGAATACGTGGACCGAAGCCGCGTCGCCTTCCACCATCTCTGGACGGCCAACCCCGACGGCACGGGCCAGATGGTCTATTACGGCAACCTGCACCCCCACACTTTGATGATCGACGCCAAGCCGATTCCCGGCAGCGACAACGAAGTGGTAGCTGTATTCTCCCCGCAACACGGCCGAAAGGAACATGAAGGGGCGATTACCATCGTGACGCCCAAGAGGGGGCCCGACGACGAGGCCTCGGCCCATAACATAAGCGGGGGGAAGGATTTCCGCGACCCGTATCCGCTCTCGGCCGACTGTTTTCTTGTGGCCCGGGGTCCACAACTATTGGTGATGAACAGCCGAGGCGAAACACGAGAGATCTACCGCCTGCCGTCCGAGCTGGCGAAAGCGGGCGTCGAATGTCACGAACCTCGTCCCTTGCGAGCGCGACCGCGGGAGCTGGTGATCCCGCCGCGAAGCGACCCAGGACAGGCTGTGGGACGACTCATTCTGCAGGACATATATACCGGCCGCAGGATGGAAGGCGTCAAGCGCGGCGAGATCAAGAAGCTCCTCGTGCTGGAGAGTCTGCCTAAGCCGATCAATTACAGCGGCAAGATGCCGCCGATGAGTTTTGGGGGGACCTATACACTCGAACGTATCCTGGGCACTGTTCCCGTTGAGCCCGATGGTTCCGCCTATATGGAAGTGCCCGCTTTGCGGAGCCTGTTTTTTGTCGCTTTGGATGAAAACAACAACTCCGTAAAACGCATGCACAGTTTCCTGGCCGTGATGCCGGGTGAGACGACCAGTTGCGTCGGCTGCCACGAGCAGCGGCAAAGGACGCCGCTGCCTCAGGCGCACGGCGCGGTGCAAGCACTCAGGCGGCCGCCGAGTCAGATCACACCTATTGCGGGTATCCCCGATGTGTTCGATTATCCTCGTGACATTCAGCCGATCTTTGACAGACATTGCCTGGCGTGTCACGACTACGACCGGCGCGCCGGCGGCGTCATTCTCAGCGGCGATCACGGGCCGATCTTCTCCCACAGCTACTACACGCTAACGGCACGGCAATTGGTGTCCGACGGGCGCGATCGCCTGGAAACCAACCTGCCGCCTCGCACGGTCGGCACTTCGGCCAGCCCGCTGATGAAGATGCTCGACGGCGGCCACTACGACGCTAAACTCACGCAGCACGAGCAGGACATGATCCGGTATTGGATCGAGTCGGCGGCTCCGTATCCGGGAACCTACGCGGCCCTGGGCACGGGCATGATCGGCGGCTTTCCCAAGAGCGTGCTCGAAACGAGCGACCGACAATGGCCCAGCTCGATCGCCGCGGCCGAGGCCATTCAACGCCGCTGCACACGCTGTCACGACGACTCCCTGCCGATGCCGCGGTATCTGTCCGACGACCTGGAGCTTATTCTGTCGAACCCCGACATGAATGACGTCCGGATACGACTGTCAAGGCATCTCATGTTCAATCTCTCACGACCCGAGAAATCGTTGATTCTGCTGGCGCCGATGGCGACCGATGCGGGCGGCTACGGGCTTTGCAGACAGCGGGATGAGAACGGCCTGTTCGGCGAATCCGTGAGTGTTTTCGCCGACGCGAATGATTCGGACTATCAAAAAATTCTCGCCTTGTGTCGTGAAGGCAAGCAGCGGCTCGAGGAAATCAAACGTTTCGACATGCCGGGCTTTCGCCCCACGCCGGGTTATGTACGCGAGATGCAGCGGTACGGCATCCTGCCCAAGGGCCTGCCTGAGGACGCTCCCATCGACGCGTATGCAACCGATCACGCGTACTGGCGCTCGCTGTGGTGGCGGCCGGCTGCGACGGCCCGCCAACAATTGACAATCGACAATTTGCAGCTCGGCGGGCAGGTTTCTTATCGGCGACCAGAAGCAGATGAAGTGCGCGCCGTCCGGTAGCATCGGTGCGTGATATGTCCCTTGCCCGCGTCAGTCAATAGCTTTGGGGCCGGGTTGCACCTGCCAGCCGGGGTTTGTCGTATTCCCCTCGGACTCATAAGCGCCTACGTCAAAAGGCGCCTTTCTTTGAGTATGGTTGAAATCCAACTCGGCAGCGAGACTCGGATCCGCATGACCGATCAGCACTGAGCCGGGACGGGGCCAATAATCGTGTTCCGAAGGCTCTGCAAAAACCTCCGAAGCAGTGGTGCCTTCGCGAAATCCGGAGCCGTCGATAGCGATGCCTATCAGTCCGCCCTCGATGTAATTGGCGCTGAAGGAGCCCTGTTTGATTCCTGATGTATCAATGGCCGTGGCTGAGCCATAGACGGCGTTGTTGGCAAAAATCATGTCCTCTGCCTTGTCCCACCGCATCAAAACGCCCTTGGGATGGTTGACGATAGTGTTGTTCACAATCCGGACATTTCGCATAGACGGCACGGCGGCGTGCGGCGCTGCCGTGATGCCGGTCATCGAGCAATTGAAAATGATGTTATTTCTGATGACTGCATCGGAGACCACCTGGATGCCCTCCCCGGCGTTCCAGATGACGTTGGCCTCTACGATGTTGATTCCTTTTCCGCCGCCATAGACGAAGATGCCCGGATATTTCCTGCCTATATTCGTGTCGTGGATGACGTTGTCCCGGACGATGTTTCCGTACGAGCCGAACTTGATTTCGATGCCGTCATTTCCGCCGCTGCTTGTTCCCCGCAAGTGATGGATGTAGTTACCTTCTACAAGAGTGTTTGTGGTGATGCGCGAACCGTCGTGCACGCCGATATACATACCTTCTCCCTCGGTGGAGCCGCGGCTGCTCAACCCGGTGTGGTGAATGTGATTTTTTCGGATAATGAAGGCATCGCAGTCCCCGCTGTTCATCGTCAGGGCATTGTTGCCGGTCTGGGAGATTTCACAGTCTTCAAACGTGACGTGGTGGCCCCGGATGAACCGCACTCCCGAGCTGCCTCCTCTAAACTGTATTCCCCGAATAATCAGATGGGCGCAATCGACAAACTCGATGTTATTGAATCTGTCGATGTTCTCCGCAGGACGTGTAAGGAGCGGCTTCTGTCCTTCTGCCGCGCGGATCACAATCGGTTTGTCGCTCGTGCCTTGGGCGGTGACGGCCCGCCGGGCATTTTGCGAATAGACCCCGCCGTGCAGGATAAGCTCGTCGCCCGGCTTGAGAGAGTTGGCGAGGGTCTCAAACTCTTCCAGGGAATCCACGGTTGCGGGATGGATTTCATGCCTCATGCTCAAGCCGCTATTGCTGAAAAACAGCGTGAACAAAAGGGCTGCAATCACGAATGCTGTTCGGCTGCGTGATTTGCGGGTGGCCTGTGTCACCCTACCGCCTGTATCTCTGTGGTTCATACGGTTAGTACCTCATCTTGATAACAAGGGAACGCGTGAAGTCGGGAAGGGTAATTTTGTTTCCTTTCGCTTCACCTTGTATCCATTTATTCGACCAGGGGTCGTAAAAACTAACTGCGGCTTGATTTGACGCGGGCAATGAGACAACGGCGCTATCGACCATCGTCGGCGGCTTGCTTTCAGCCAATTCGGTTTGCCATGTATTTTGCTTGTCCCTGCACCAGGCCAGCAGCGTGTGTCTTCCCTTGAGGGTGTATATCCGCAGGCGGGGGTGGTCGATAAAAGCCGGCTCGAACGCCTCTGCGGCCGGATCAATATCCTTAACCGCCTCGGCGAACCGGTTAAACTGAAACCACAGATTGTTGGCCGCGACATACTGGTCCCAGTGCCAGGTCTGGCCCGTGCCGGCGGCCCCGGCAAAGAAGGGAGCAAAGATGACGTCGTGGAGTATGATACCCGCCTTGTCCTTCTGATACAGCTTGAACGGACCGCTGTGGCTCGGCTCGACGGCGCCGCTTTCGGCAAGGAGAATCGGCTTTGCCGGCTTGAAGTTCTGCAATTCCTGTATCGCGTTCGCCGCCATGATATCCACCGGCCCTTTGCAGACATCCAGCGACGCTCCGAGGTCCAAGTACCGGTGCACGTTCGCAAAATCATTGTCCGCCATCAGGCACAGTCTGCGGTACCTCTGGCGCTTACCGTCATTGTCGAAACTGCCCAGGCTCTGCGTAACCAGGTTATTGGGAAAGAGCCTCTTCAGCTCCGCTAACATCTCCTCGGTCCATTCCATGTATCCTTTACCTCTGACCGTATCCATCTCGTTCCAGAGTTCCCAGGCAAAGATTATGGGGTCGCTGCCGTATCGGTTTGCGTACCACGCGAGTTTCTTCTTGAACTGCTCGCGACTCCTCTGACCCTGGAAGAAATCGTCGACGTCCTCGGCCGGACCGCCGCGCGAAACGTGATGGAGCGGCTTGGCCGCCCAGCTTTGGGTCTTTCCGAAGAAATGCCGGAAGTGCTCGATTGTTATCTTGACGCGAATGTTGTGCCGGCGGGCCATCGCCAGAACCGCGTCGATGCGTTTGGCCTTTTCGGCGTCGTATTGGCCGCTGCGCTCGTGCTCGACGTCGAAAAAGTTGTTGCTGAGCCACAGGCGTATGTAATTGCCGCGATTCTCTGACAAGCTCCTGATCCACTGTTCCATGCGTGCAAGAGCTTGCTCTTCATTGCCGCCGGGTGGAGCAATCATGTTCAGCCCCACCGGGACAAAGGACCGGCCATTTGTCAGTTCGAAATAGCGGCTGTCGCGTGGGCTGATCCTCACGAAGCACTGACCATCCGGCTGACGATCTGCCGCTTGTGATACGGCAGGGGACGACGCCAAAATGCCGGCCAACAGTAGCCAAAAACAGATTTCGCAAGCTTTTTTTGATCTCATATTCCACACGTGCCTCCAGATTGGCGGTTGCCGATTGACGATTGACAATCGCAAATCGCAAATCGAGTGCTGTTATCCTTTCTCGGGGCCCGAGCTGGCCCATATTGCCTGGACGTTGTCATTGATTCGCTCACCCAGGCACATCCTTGTAAAACAGCGCTGAACTCTCAGGCCGCTTGACTCGGCGATCTTCACGGCCTGTACGTTGTCGAGAGGAATATCAACGAATACCGGCTTTCCTACGCACCGGTTCAACGCATCAGACAGCAGCGACGGCCCTGCCCCCGCTTCTGTCTTCCGACAGGAAGACGCGGGGGCCGTTGCTATGCAGGGGCCTGCCTGGACCGCATTCGCCCCAGGACGCATCGTGATAAATCCTTCCAGTTGATTGCTCTGTCTGACAATGCGTATGTGTTCCGGAAATTCCTCAAACAGCCTGCCGAGCATTTTCGCCCGGTCTGTTCCGGTCATCCGGCGGTCAAACGCGATGATATCAGGGACGAGGGGCGAGGGACGAGGGGCGAGTGACGAGGGACGATCAATGATGGGCATGCCTTCGTAACGGGCTAATTCATACTCTGCCACAAATCCTAATTTCTCATAGATGGGCCGGCCAGCCGGCGTTGCGTCCAGGCGAACGGTCTCTATTTTCCGCGCACTGAGATAATCGAGGGCATGCTTCAGCAGCGTCGTACCAATGCCCCTGCCCCGGACGTTCTTATCGACCAGAACCATGGCTATCCAGGCAACCTGATGACCGAAAACGCAGGTGGTCGTTGTTCCCGCCGGCGAGCCGTTAAACTCCGCTACAAAACAGCCCTCCGGCTCCATGCTCATGAAACGCCGCCAGTCCGATTCGGTCTGGTTCCATCCCGCCTGGCGAGATAGCCCCAGTCCCAGGGGAAGGTCATCAATCGTCATCCGGCGAATCGTCATCATGGCAAACCAGTATAAACAATTGCCCACCATTGGTGAATAGTGATTGGTGAATAGTGAATAATCACCAACCACCAATTACCAATTTAGACGGATATTCGAGCGCCAGTTCTGCGTTGATTTTCAGCTCGCCATGTGCTAATATCTGGGCATGAAAACGACACATACAAAGACAACGCGACGTGATTTTCTAAGTAGCATGGCCGGAGCGGCTGGAGTAATTGCTGTTCCGTGGATTGGCGAGGGGCGAGCGCACGCCGCCCTCGCATCAGATGAGCGGCAACGGATCGAGGCTGCGATTCCGGCCAAGGCTTTTGTTCAACCCCGCAAACCGCGCAGGCTTCTGATTTTCGAGCTGAATGTCGGATATGGCGGACATGGCTCAATCCCGACGGCCAGCCTGGCTTTTACGCGGATGGGCGAAAAGACCGGCGCCTTTGAGACGGTCATCAGCAAAGACCCGTCGGTGTTTGAGCCTGAGAATCTCAAGAAGTTCGACGCTGTTTTCCTGAACAATACGGTGGGCAATCTCTTCCAGGACCCCCGATTGAGGCAGAGCCTCGTCGAATTCGTTTACGGGGGCGGCGGACTGCTTGGCGTTCACGGGACTACTGTGGCCTTTACTTACTGGCCCGGCGCCCGCGAGGACTGGCCTGAATTCGGCATCATGCTCGGCGCTCGCGGCGCGAACCACCGCGACAGCAACGAGCACGTCTTTGTCAAACTCGACGATCCGAGCCATCCCGTGAACCAGCCGTTCGGCGGCAAAGGCTTCGAGTATCGCGACGAGTTCTTCCGTGTTCACGAGGCCTATTCGAGGGACAGGGTCCGCGTGCTGTTCAGCATCGACACGGAAAAGACGGACATGAATCAGGGCATGGCGCGGGGCAACTGTACTCGTCAGGACAACGACTACGCCCTGGCGTGGGTGCGGCAGTACGGCCGGGGGCGTGTTTTCTACTGCACAATCGCGCACAACCCATACGTCTTCTGGGACCCGAAGATGTTGCAGTTCTATCTGGCGGCCGCTCAGTTTGCCTTGGGCGACCTGCCGGTGCCGACAATCCCGAGCGCCAAATTGACGCCCGCAATCCGGGCCCAGGAAAAGCTCGGCTGGCGCCTTGGCGTCGAGGCCTATACTTTTCATAAGTACACGCTCTTCGATGCGATCGATCTGACCGCCCAGCTCGGCCTGCCCTATATGGGTGGTTTAAGCTTCCAAAAGGTCAGCGAAGAGATTCCCAAGAACTTCAATGACCAACTGACGGACGATGAGCTGAAACAGGTCCGGCTGAAATTGGACTCAGCCGGCGTTCGCCTGCTGACGTATTACATCCAGCAGATTCCAGGCGACCAGGCCGGCTGCCGCAAGATGTTCGAGTTCGGGCGAAAAATAGGCATCGAGACGTTCATGTCGGAGCCGCTTCCGGAGTCGCTGGATACAATCGAGAAGTTCTGCGACGAGTATGACATCAATGTGGCCATCCACAACCACGACCAGAAAGCCTCGCCTCAGTACTGGCATCCCGATGGAGTATTGAAGGTCTGTCAGGGCCGCAGCAAGCGGATCGGGGCGTGCGGTGATCTCGGCTATTGGATGCGGTCCGGCATTGACCCGATTAAGGCGGCAAATATGCTCAAGGATCGCTTGACCACCGTGCAGATGCATGACCTGCATGAGCTGAGTCCAGAAGGTCACGATGTGCCCTGGGGGACCGGCGCCGGCAAGACCGAACAGTTCGTCAGGGAAATCCGCCGCCTGGGCCTCAAGCCCACCATGTTTGGCCTCGAATACTCATACAACTGGCTTGAGTCGATGCCCGAGATAGCACGGTGCATTGACTTCTTCAACAAAATAAGCTTGGAGCTGACGGAGCAAAGCGACCGATGACGCGAATGAGAAATTCCAGGGGACAAGGCACGTGCGGGGTCACTCGCCGCCAGTTCTTAGGGCGTGCGGCGGCGTTTTCAGGAATCGTCGCCTCGCCATGGATCGTTTCATCCCTGGCACGGGGCGCGGACGGAAATGCGGCACCGAGCGAGCGGATCGGGGTTGGCCTGATTGGTAAAGGGCTGATGGGCAGCGGCCACTTGCGCCGGTTGGTTGGCGACCCGGGTGTTCAAGTGTTGGCCGTCTGCGACGTGGATCGTGTGAGGTGCGAGGACGGAAAACGCATCGTGGAGGAAACCTACGCTACCAATCGCCCCAGCGGCACGTATCAGGGCTGCGCGGCTTACAATGACTACCGCGAGCTTCTGGCTCGGTCGGACATTGATGCCGTGGTAATTGTCACGCCGGACCATTGGCACACGTTGCAGGCCATCGACGCCGCCAAAGCAGGTAAAGACATTTATTGCGAGAAGCCGATCTCGATAACGGTCCGGGAGGGGCGCCGGTTGGTCGAGGAGGTGCGCCGGTATGGCCGCATCTTCCAGACCGGGACCCAATATCGCTCTATCCCCACGATTCGGCAGGTCTGCGAGTTTGTTCGAGCCGGCGGGCTCGGCAGGGTCAAATCGGTCTTCACCTTGTGGAACGGCCTCACCGGTTTCATCGGATCTGCTCGCTTCAAGCCCTACGCTCAGGTGATGGACGTCGAAAACTCCGGCGGTTCATACGTGCCGCTGGACTTTGCTCTGCCGGCCGAGCCGGTGCCGGAAGGATTGGACTGGAACCTATGGGTCGGCCCGGCTGCATGGCACCCCTACAACCCTCTCTACCACACGAATCCATCGCCGGGCGTGGTGCCGTGGTCGTTTTGTGAGGATTTCGGCGCGGCCTCGGTGACCTGGCACCATTCGCATAGCGCGGATGTGATTCAATACGCGTTGGGCGTCGAAGACAGCGGGCCGGTGGAATTTATCCATCCCAGCAGCGGGGCGTACCCGACGCTCACCTGCAAATACGCGAACGGCACGCTGCTTCACCTGGTTGACCACTGGGGAGTAGTGAAGGACGTCTATAAGGCGGTTCCGCCGATGGCCCGATTAGCCGGTAATTTCGGAGGCGTGTTCGTAGGAGAACGCGGCTGGGTCACGTCGATGTCAACCGGGGGCGCTGTGGAGGGTGGTCCTGAAACGCTCTTGGAGGAAATGAAGCTGGACACGCGACAGGTGAACATCGGCGAGAACAACCATCACGCGAACTGGTTCGAGTGCATCCGCACGCGGCGAAAGCCCAGTTGCGACGAAGAGCTCGGCCATCGGTCGGCGTCGTTAGGGCATCTGATAATCATCGCCCATACGTTGCAACGGTCCTTGCGGTGGGATCCAGCGGCGGAAGAGTTCATCGGTAATGAGACCGCAAACCGACTGCTGGCACGCGCGATGCGCTCGCCGTGGCATATCTGACGTATAGGGGAGATGTTTGATGAAACTCATAAACCGCAGAAAAGTGATCGGGACTCTGAGTGCCTTACCCTTTGTTGGTCTGGCCTCGCGCGCGTTTTCAAAAGGAAAACCGCCGGACCAGGTGGATGCCGTGACCGGCCCGACTCTTATTGTGGAATCGGATAGGAAGGAATACGCCAGACTGAAGACCCTGGACTTGAGCGACCCGGAAATAGTGGCAAGGCAAAGAGAAATGCCTGTTGCGAAAATCGGTAATCTCTCCATCGGTCGCCTCATCAGCGGCAGCAACCTGATCAGTATGAATATGCACGCGAGGGACTTGGATTATGTCCAGGCCCTTGCCGCCCACTACAACACCGAAGAGCGAGTTTTCATGACATTGAAGAAATGTGAGGAACACGGGATCAACACCATCGTTCTGAAGAATCATAATTTCAAACACTTTAGATTATCGAAATACTGGGACGAGTGGGGCGGCAAGATGAAATGGATTGCCGACGTGATCACCACCGACATCGAGGCGTATGAGAAATTACTGGTGGAGCATCTGGAGCTGGGGGCGTCGGCGGCCTACTTGTGGGGCGGCGCCAGTGACATCTGGTATTACCAGAAGAAACAGGATAATATCGTCAAAGCCTTCGAGATCATGAAGAAATACAATATTCCCGTCGGCATTTGCGCACATCGGCTGGAGCCTATCGCGTTCTGCGAAAAAGAGGGGATCGCGCCTGACTTCTATATGAAGACGTTGCACCATGACCGGTATTGGTCCGCTCATCCGAAAGCCAATAGACGCTACATGGAGATGTATGAGAAGGAGTCCGACGATCATGCCGAATACCACGACAACATGTTTTGCCACGATCCCGAGCAGACGGTGGCATTCATGCAGGATGTGAAAGTGCCGTGGATTGCCTTTAAGGTTCTGGCTGCCGGAGCCATCGCCGCAGAAGAAGGACTCACGTACGCGTTTGCCGGCGGCGCCGACTTCGTTTGTCTGGGCATGTTCGATTTCCAGGTGGAACAGGACGCGGAGCTCGCCCAAAAAGCTATCGCGGCATCAAGTAATCGCAAGCGTCCGTCGATAGCGTGAGTAACTGTAGAGGTCCGTCAGAATTGCCGGATGTGGTTGCCCTAAGCTGGCACACGGGCCAGCCCCTACCGACCGATGACCGGCAAGAGGACGTGCGACGGGTGCTCTTTGTCGTGGTAAACAGTCTGCGTCGCCTTCATCAGCCTGGTTCCGGTACCGAAAGCCTCACTTGTATTGAGATTTCGATCGAAGCGTGGGAAATTGCTGCTGCTTATCTCGACTCTTATTTTGTGGCCGGGCAGAAAGGCGTTGCTCGTTACCCAGAGGTCGATTTCATAGCTGTAAATCTCGCCGGGCCGGATCAGGCTGGGATTGGTTTTCGACGTGGCGAGGGCATCTTGCCCTTGTTCCTTACCGCTGGCAAGATGCCAGCGGGACGCAAGGCCGGGACGGCCTCGCCACAAGCTGGCGCGTAGAATACCGTCGCAAAGATTGAAGGCCCGTCCATCGGGGTGGACATCGACTAACTTTGCCGTCCAGTCCGTATCTTCCGCCGTGCTGGCGGCGTAGAGAATAACCTTAACGGGCCCGGTGACTTCCAGCTCACTGTTTAGCTCGTCGCTGCTGAAAACCAGGACGTCATTTCGCTTCTCCACCTCGCTCTGGTCTCGCGGCCCGGCGGGACAGCCCACCAGATTACAGCCGCCGGCCGTAGGAACGGGGTCGTTCGGGTCATACACGAATTCGTCACTCGGCTCGTCGGAAGGTCTTTCTGCGTTTAACGTCCCATCACCCTTGAGGGTGTTTGCCGAGCCGTTACTGTGAAAGTAGTAGGGCGTGTATTGCGTTCGCTTCAAGGGCCATTCCTGCTCATCGCGCCACTGGTTTGCCCCCATGACAAAGATGCGAAAAGCAGCCCAGGCGTCGGCCCCTGTCTGTTCACCCTTCAACCAGTAGTCAAACCAGTGAGTCTGCATTTTGCGCAGATCGATCAAGGATTCCTTGCCAAAATGCAGATCGCCCACCTTGCCATCCTGGCTTATCCCGTGCGCCCACGGCCCCATCAGCAAATGCTGGTGCCTTCGAGCGTCCTGCGAACGCGACATCGTCCTGACGGCGTTGATGTGCTCGAAGACGCTCCTGGCGAAGATATCATACCAGCCGCCAATCGCACAGATCGGCACCGTGATATCCTGCCACCGGCCGCGCACGCCACGGGCCGTCCAGTACTCATCGAAGTGCGGATGGGCGACCCAATCCCGCAGGTATTGGACCTTGCGACCGATCGCGCGGTCCCACTCACCGAGAGGCAGTGTTCGGTAAGCTCTGAGCCAGTCCTCCGAGCGCCAGGTGAAGATGGCAGGCTGTTCTCCCGGCCCCAGAGAAACCAGGCTGCCCCAGCCCATCATCAGGGCCAGATTCAACGCCCCGTCGATGTACACGCCGTCGCCGTAGGCGTCAACCAGCGGCACGACCGGGAACATGGCCTTGAGATGATCGCCCGCGTCCGGGGCGGATATCCATTGCGTGAAGCCCACGTAGGAGCCGCCGCTGGTGCCGATGCTGCCGTTGCACCA
This sequence comes from uncultured Pirellulales bacterium, assembly GCA_964462945.1. GTDB lineage: Bacteria > Planctomycetota > Phycisphaerae > Sedimentisphaerales > Anaerobacaceae. The sequence continues at coordinate 1,654 of CAYWZW010000001.1, read as the reverse complement.
GGGCTGATTGAGTATCCACTGCTGCGTATCCCGGCCGTCGTTCCCCTCATTGGCAAATGGCTCCCACCGGCCTTGTGAAGCTCCTTTGCCCCGGCAGTCCTGGCTGACGAACACATACCCGCGGCCGGCATAGAAAAGGCCGTCGCCGTATTTCTCGTCGCCCTTACCGTAGGGCGACCGTACGAGAATAACGGGAAACCGGCCTTCAGCTTTCGGCAGGAAGATGTTCGCAGAAAGCGCAACGCCGTCACGCGTCGGTACTTTCACATCCGTGCGAACCTCCACCTCAAAAGGAGCTTGGACGGCAAAAAGTATCTGCGGTGACAACAGGATCGATAAGAGCAGAATGATACGTGCCGACTTATTCATGGCTTTGTCCCTTCAGAGAATTTCCGGAACACAGGCTCTCCAGAAACTCCCTGTTATTGGCGTACCTTTTGAGCAGCTTGAACAGGGCCTCCATGGCGTCCCGGGGTCCATAGTTTGATAAGACACGCCGGAGCGTGGCTAAGCCGTGAGTATGGTCATCGCTGTAAAGCTTGGCTTCCTTTCGTGTGCCGCTGGCCGGGATGTTGATCGCGGGAAAAATCCGGGCTTCCGCCAAGGAGCGGTCAAGGACTATTTCGCTGTTGCCCGTTCCCTTGAACTCTTCGAATATCAATTGGTCCATCCGAGAGCCGGTGTCAATCAGGCACGTTGCGACGATGGTGACCGAGCCTCCGTTTTCAATCTTCCGGGCCAGTCCGAACAGACGACGGGGCACTTCTAGGATGCCCGCTTCCAGGCCGCCGCTCATGGTGTGGCGCCGCGGCGCGCCTCCGCGCCGGGTCCTGTTGTTGAACGCTCTTCCTAATCTGGTCAGGCTGTCGATCAACAGAACGATCTGGCGCCCGCATTCCAGCTCCGTCTGGACGTGGGCAAGCATCAGCTCGGCGAGCTCGGCGTGCTGATCGGCGCCGTAGTCACTCGCACTGGCTACCACCTCAGCCCCTTCCACGGCCCTGCGAAAGTGGGTGACTTCCTCGGGCCGCTCATCGACCAGCAGCACAATGACACGGCTTTCAGGGGAGCATTGCCGAATCGCCTGGACTGTCTGTTCCAGCAGGATGGTTTTTCCTGCTTTGGGCGGTGAGACAATCAGTTGACGCGTTCCCTTGCCTATAGGCGAGATGAGGTCCACAATCCGCATGCTTTCCTGGCCGCCGCAGCCCAGATCGAATCGTTCATGCGGATCAATTGCCACCAGATCGGTAAAGTGAGGGCGTTTACCGAAGGTCTCGGGGTCCATGCCGCCTATCGAATCGATGCCTACCAGCCTGCTCTTGCCCTTTTTCCTCTCGACTTGTCCGGTAACGGAGGCTCCTTCCGTGAGCGCGAAGCGGTGGGCCGTGTCCAGATGGACCATCACCTCACCCGGCCCCGGTCGATAAGACCGCTCGGCTGTTCGGACCGCAAACTGCGTTTTGTTGACGCGTTTCAGTATTCCAGTAATTGTGTCAGCCATCGAACCATCCCTTGGGAAAGCCTAAAGAGATTGATCGTGATCAAGGAAACACTCGTATTATATCATGGCGACCACGGTTGGCAAGCGGGAAAACTCGTAATCTCATGAAAGGCTGTCTCCAATCGTTTGGCGTGATATGATAGAGGCCAA